>JAZQFQ010000059.1:0-7832 GCA_045539595.1 Eubacteriales bacterium
TTAATATTATAACACATAGTATTGAATTTTTCAATAGCGAGCTGTGAATATTCAAAACAGAGCTGTGAATATTCAAAAAAAAGTCACAGTTCACCTATTGGCATTTCGGAAGGAGAACAGAGTTGTTGATGGGTGAAAGAAGAACAGCCACCTATAAGATCATAACTGATTCCGGTGGAAACCGCTATACGTTTTTCTGTGATCTGACAGGGGCGTCAGTCTGTACGACTAAGAAAACCTATAAAGCGGATACACCCGAACAGGAGTTGTTGCTTGCTTGGGAAAAGGAAGGCAAGAAGCATTTCAACATTTGCCATAAATGCGGCAAGTTTGTGATCAACGCTGTGTTCAATCCCGAAGTGGCGGAATGTGTCGATTGCGCTCCCTTTGAAGCAGAAGCCGAGTTTTGCAAGACCTGCGGCGCAAAGGTTGAAACCCCCGGAAGAACCTGTCCTGTGTGTGGCAACCTGCTGAACTACGAAGGGAGGTCTCTCTGATATGACACAGAAAACACGGTTAAAGAATTTGGAGGATTTTGGATATGGCCCGAATGTAATGCGGAATACCAAAGTCTGCGCTAAATGCGGTCAAGTGATTAAAGCCTCCGCTTCCTTCTGTCCCGATTGTGGCGAAAGATTATCAAGCGAAACGCTCTTTGACCGTTATAAACGGCAGCATCCCTGCTGTCCCGAATGCGATACGGTGTTAGCCCCCGACTCGCTGTATTGCCCCCATTGTGGGACAAAGCTGAAAATAAAAAGAACCACAGGGCGGCTTTTACTATAAGCCGGACAAGAAATCTTTTGGTCTCAAAGGCCTTTTCGGCATTTGATCGACAGCATAACAGAAAGGACGAAAATACAATGAAAAGATTATTTGCATTATTGATTGCAATCATTATGGTGGCCTCTTTGGCAGCATGTGGCACCAACAATTCGAACACTAACGGAAACAACAGCACAAACCCGCCCGCAAGTAGCACCGGTGATAATCAGCAGTCCGGAAACGAGTCCGGCAACAGCAACACCTCGCAAAGCGGCAATAACGCCGAGGCGGCAAAACTCACCGGAAAACTCAACCTCATCGACCTTGACGACAGGGATCCGTCCGTCCTTCGCGGCGTAATCATCAAAGGCAACTGTGCCGGCGGCTACGACGGCATCAACGGAAAAGAGTCCTCTCTGACCGACGTCCGCTGCATCTTTGAACTGAACGAGTGGGTCTATTTCTACCCGGATACCGACGCGACGTACGGTCTGCGCGTCTGGATCCTGAAGCACCGCGACGATCAGGAGTATTATAACACAGCCAAGTTCTCCGATCTCGATCCGAACTTTGCGAACTATTGCGATCTTCATTATCCCGAGGATGCGGAAAATCCAGATGAAACGGAATGGGGCAGCTTCTATCTGAATAAGGAAGAATGCGAACCCGGCTATTACGATTTCGTCTTCACTTACGAGGGAAAAGCCATCGCCACCCTGCTGACCCGCTTCTATAATGAAAATGAGCTCACCGTCAAATCCGACGCTGAGCTGGAAGCTTTGATGCACGAATGAGCGAAGCCGTGTTCGAAGAACGTTTTGTAAAGCTTGTCGAAGATAACGGCGGCTTTGAGTTTTATCAGGCATACCGGAATGACGTGGATCATATTCTCGGCGGTAAAGGCAATACCTATTGGTATGTCATTTTGAAAAAAGGCAAGGTCACGGAGTCTTATATCGGGAAAAACGCCGGCGGCGTTATCGGTATGTAAAGCGGGTAATGTCGATCTGATCCTGATGGACGTGATGACCGAGCTTTACCGAAGCGGACTGGACGCGGCGGAAGAAATTAAAAAGCAGTTCCCGCAGATCAAGATCATCATCGTCACCTCCATGCCCGAATACTCCTGGATCTCGCGTGCAAAGGAGATCGGCGTGGATTCCTTTTGGTACAAGGACGGGCAGAAATCGAGGATCCTCGACGTGATGGAGCGCACGATGGCGGGGGAGCGGATCTTTCCGGACGAAACGCCGCTCATCCGCATAGGCAACGCCACCAATCACGAATTCACCGAGCGCGAGCTGGACGTACTCAAGGAACTGACCACGGGCGACACCAACGCCGAGATCGCAGGGCGGCTTTTCATTTCGGTAGCGACGGTGAAAAGCCATATCCTGCACCTGATGGAAAAAACGGGGTTCAAGACCCGCACCGAGCTTGTTTCCGAAGCGCGGGGGCTTGGGATCGTGATCAAAGATACAAAACCGGAATAAAAAACACAAGGAGATAAACGATATGGGAAAACTGGATCTCACCGAAGAAGAACTGAAGCGCCTTCTTGAAGAACAGCAGAAAAAGGTGGAAGCGATGCTCGCCGCCATGACGCCCGAAGAGCGCGCCGACGCCGAAAAGAAGTTTGCCGCCATGCGGGAAGCGGACGAGGCCGCCATGCGCAAAACGCTGGGCGACGCGCGAAAAGTCATGGAAATGAATACGGCGCAGGAGCATCATACCGTCCCGTATCCCGGCGCATACGTCCCAGACGGGGTGCGGAGTGACGCCGAAAAACCGGTCCGCTTCTGCCAAAACTGCGGCGCGCAAGCCGGCGACGGGAAGTTCTGCGAATACTGCGGCTCTCCCCTGAAATAACGATGAAAACACTTTTATTGATCGCAGGGATCGTCCTTGCTGGAGCAGGCGTTTTGGCGCTATCCTTTTCCGCACTCAACCTGTTCGGCTTCCGTTCCGTGCTCGACGGTTCTCCTGAATTATGTGCAGCCATGCACCGCCGTTTTGTCATATTCTGCATCACAGGAGTTCTTCTCGCCGCCGGCGGCGCCGTCTGCCTGTTTTTCCGCTTCAAAGAATAAAACTCCCTGCCCGGCGGGTTTTTCTTTTTAGGATGCAAAAACAGCCGCATGGCTGATGTGCAAATGATGGAATACAGATATAATGATGTTGGATATCATTTAAAGTAAGTATGAAAGGAAATGCAAATATGAAAAGAATAACAGCTATCGCACTTGTCCTTATCATGGTACTGTGTCTTGTCTCCTGCGCCTCCTCCGGCGACGGCTCTGTCAGCGGTACTTATAAGCTTTACGCCCTCGATTACGATGAAGGTCACGCTGTCTTCGCCGACGAATTTTTCTCCGGTGAGAACTACGTATTACTAAAAGACGGTGGCAAAGCCGAAATGTGTCTCGAGGACGACGTCGCAGATGCAACGTGGAAGATGAGCGGAGACCGCATCACCGTAACTCTTGACGACGGAGATATGGAAGGCACGCTTAAGGACGGCATACTGACCTTGGTCTCCGACGGTTCAAATCTCTATTTTGTCAAAGACGGCGCCTCTACGGAGGGCATCAAAGCCGTCACACTCGACGAGCTCTTGCACGGACTTGTTGACGAACCCAAAACTTCTGAGGGCAGCGAACTTCAGAGAAAGTGGAACGGCTGGTATTACGGCTGTCTTGACATCAACGGCAGCGAGGGCGGCTGGGAATCTGCCAATGGCCTGACCTTCGATGCGGCCATGCGGGTGGAGCTGGATGCGGACGGCCATGGCACCCTGATCATCTACGATCCCTACGGGGCGTTCGCGGTCAATCCCGACCACAACAACCGCTATGTCGTGATCGACTGCCATGCGGATGCGTCCTATCTCTACGGCGACAGCGGCACCGCCTTTGACTACGACATCAACACCTCCGACTGGATCGTTGTGCGCAATCTGGACAACCAGGACAAGCTGAACGTCGGCTCGTCCTACACAGACGAGAACGGCAACAAGCTGGGTTACGATTTCACCTTCCTGCCGTGGGGCGACCGTTGGGAGAAGGAGACCTACCAGCAGTTTATCCCTCACTTCGACGAGTATCTGGCAAAGCTGGATGAGGGATGGAGCGATCCCTTCGGCGAATTGTCCGACCCTCTCGGCACGGACAGCGGTAATTCGGGCGGCAACGCGGGCGGCGACAGAACGGGCACCAAGCTCGACGTGAACGGCCGCGGGATACTCAACGTCTACTACCCCGCCGAACAGTTCGAATACGACGATACGTACGGCAAGCTGAAAAACGAAGCGACAGGCGTCGGCATACTGATTGACCCGATGCTCGGCGCGACGAACCTTGCGGAGCTGAAGCAGTCTTACAAAGAAAACAACAGCGACGAGGACGACTATTCTCTGAAAGAGACGACCTTGAACGGATACAAGGCGATCGTAATGACGTATTCCGACTGGCTCGGCGCGACGATGCGCATTGACGTTGACTTCGGCGGAAACCACGACGGCTGGTACGGCGTAAGTTTCGCGGTGTCCGGCGACTCGCTCCCCGACTGTGATACGGACGTCGTCTGGTCAATCATCAATTCGATGGAACTCGTCAAGTAAAGAGCACCTGAGGATTTTTCTGCTCCTATTGGGTGAAAGATATGAAAAAATGGTTTTTGATAGCGCTCGGCGCTTTACTCTTGCTGCTTTGTTCCTGCAAAACGAATCAAGGAGATACGGCTATGAACGATTTGGACGTCGTCGGAACGAAAGAAATATCCGTCACATTCGTCAACGGCGTGGAAGATGCGGATATCTGGATACTTCCGCAAACAGATGAAAACCTTGGAACCACGCTGTGGGGAACGCCGACTCTGAAGGATTCGGTCAAGGACACGATCGGAACGTGCCGGGTAGAGGGCGGTGCGGAGAATTATATCGTCAGGATCATCGATGCGGATGAGGCATATTACGCCGCAAGTGATTTCATCCTTCTCGACGGATACACCGTCCGGTTTACGTCGGACACGGATAAGTACGACGCCGCTCTCACCGTCATCGACGAGAACGGCAGTGTGATATGGGAACAGAACGGCGTCTTTATTGGAGTGATCGGATAAGGTCTATCGTTAGAAAACGCCAAATGATATAAAGGCTGAAGCATTTTTGCTTCGGCCTTTATATCATCCGTTTGGCTGATGTACGGCAGGATGATTGGAGTTATAATGATATTGGATAAGTATATTTATATTTTAAAGATGATATTAGTTTAAGGGAGGATAATATTATGAAAAAAAGGATAGCATCTCTCTTTCTTGCAGTTATTATGTTGATACCGCTTGCGACATCTGTGTTTCCGACCCATGTCCATGCCACCGGTTTGTACTGCGAGGGCTGCGGCGAATGGAAGGACGACAGCGTGAACTGGTGTTCCAACTGTTATCTCTGCGAGGACTGCGTTGACGGCTGGTGCCCGGACTGCGCCAACTGCTACTTGTGCGGATATGAACTCGGACTCCATTGCCCGGAATGCTTCGAGAGCTGTGTGGATCCGTCGTACGGCAACGTGCCGCATTGTGAAAGCTGTC
Source organism: Eubacteriales bacterium (assembly GCA_045539595.1). Taxonomy (GTDB): domain Bacteria; phylum Bacillota; class Clostridia; order Oscillospirales; family CAG-272; genus SIG701. The sequence goes on from JAZQFQ010000059.1 coordinate 5,353, forward strand.
TTAAGTGCGAGAACTGCGCGTATCTCATCGACACGTCAAACGGACCGCTCTGTGAGGATTGTCTGGAAGACTTTTGGGAGAACGGCGCCAACAAGATGTGCGCAAACTGCGGCGTTAACGTGCTCTATAACGAAGATCTCGACGAGGAGACCGAGGCGTGCGCCGACTGCGGCGAGCATTGCGTCGATTGCTACGAGGAATTCCTCTGCCCGGAATGCAGCGAATGCACGCTCTGCAAGGGCGTTGAGCTTTGCGAATCCTGCGGAATCTGCGAGGAGTGCGCCGAAAGCTGCGGATATCATTGCCCGGAATGCGGCGACTGCTACGCCGACGTGGGTCAGTGCCCCGACGAAGGCGAGCATTGCGTCAACTGCTGTGAATTCGTGTGCGATAATTGCGGGACCTGTGCGGATGGCGCCGGGATCGATTACTGCGAAGAATGCGAAAAATGCGAAAATTGTTGGGAACACTGTGAAGTCTGCGAAGAATGCTTCGAGGAAAACGGCGAGTGTGAGGAACACGGTGACCACTGCGCCGAATGCTGCGTCCGCGAGGGATGGATCTGCGACGGGTGCGGCCGCTGCACCGAGGCTTTGGGGCTGGAGTTCTGCGAATATTGCGGTCTCTGCGAGGAATGCTGCAGGGAAAACAGCAAATACTACGGCGTAAAAAAATGCATCCTCGACAAAGAGACGAAGCCCGAGACGCTTGATCCCTCAAAGCACGACGAAAACCATCATATCCTCAGATACAATTCCTCGTCAGAGGAATGCCACGACGTCTGGTGCATCTTCCCGGGATGCGATTATTACCTGGGCGACTGCACGCCGCACGAGTTTAGCTGGAAAACGGTTGAAAAAGCCACTATCACGAAAGAAGGCAAACGCACCGGGATCTGCGTCTACTGCGGAGACGAAAGAGAAGAGACTATACCGAAGCTCGCTCTGCCCGAATACTATTTTGTTGAACAGCCGAAGGATATTTCGGTCCTGCCGACAAAGAATAATATTAATTTCTATATCAAACTCGGTGAGGTCGGATCCGAGACCCCGCCCCATTGGGGATTTGATCTTTTCGTCTCCGCATTCCCCGTGATCGACGGCGATGCGCTCCCCGGGACGGTGGAAGAACTCCGCAAAAACATATATCAGGACGATATAAGAAATCCTTCCTATCAAAAGGTGGGAATGGATTACGTCGCAGGCAGCGGAATATTCCCCTGCACGCTCTATGCGAAATCCAATCGAATTGAAGGTAAATTCGCACATTACACGGCGCAAGGCAAAACGCTCACGTGGCGCCTCGCGGTTTACGATATGCGCGGTGGAAAAATAACCTATTCCGATCCGTTCACGATCGACTGGAACGCGAAACACACCAAGCACACCGTCGTCTGGGTTTCGGGGCAGATCAGCGACGCCGAGTATAACCTCTATTTCAAAAACAGCAGCACCGCGCAGACGCTGAAATTCTTCGACGGCACATACCATTGGGAGGAATGCTCCGTCTGCGGAGAAAGGATCACGGCGCCGATGCGCCATCGCTACGTCCTCAAAAACAAGGAAGGCAACTGCAAGGGAGGCGTGGAGCATTACGAATGTAAGGACTGCGGTCACACCTTCGATATCGCCGTCGGTTATGCAGTTACGGGACATACGTTTTCTTCCGATTACAAGCATAACGACAAAAACCACTGGCAGATCTGCACGGTATGCGGCGGAGCGGGACCGGCCACTGCGCACGACCTGAAGCAAAAGGTTTTCAAAGACTGCACGAAGACGATCGTCACCACCATATGCGAGACCTGCGGGTACGCTCACATAGAACGGTCTTCGGGCACCGGACACAAATACACGAGCGACGGCCCCTTGAACGGCTGGTACGGGAACCTGACGCAGCATTGGAAAGTTTGTTCCGCTTGCGGCGCGTCCCTCAAAGAAGACCACAAGTTTAACGACGGTCACTGCACCGTATGCGGCGTCAGCGGGTCTCAGATGATAATAAAGGGAAGTCTGTGCCGGCACGGAGTCCTGCATATCGAACGCAGTGAAGAGATGAACGACTTGCAGAAGGCGCGTTTTGATTCGGGTCAGTACGGCGTGACGTGGATCGACGAGAACACGAACGCCACGATCGGTATGGGAAAAACGTACGAACTCGGACCGGAAGACGAAGGACGCAGCATCAGAGCCGAGATCGCCTTTATGAACACCGACGGCTGGGAATGGTGGGAAAAGAATATGAACGCCTATATGCCGGGGCTTTCCGTCAGCACCCAATACAAGACGGTGACCGGCTATGCCGCGACCTGCGCGGCGGAAGGGCTGAAGACACATCAGATATGTGCAGGCTGCGGAGGGAAGTTCATAGACGGCTCCCCCGTGAACGACGTCGTTATCCCGAAGCTTACGACTCACACATACGACTACGCCTGCGATGCTGTCTGCAACGTCTGCGGCTACGTGCGCGATGTCGCGCAC
>JAZQFQ010000060.1:0-12766 GCA_045539595.1 Eubacteriales bacterium
GATGAACTAAATAAATATATTTATTACTACAACTATGAAAGAATTTCTTTGAAACTTAAAGGAATGAGCCCGGTACAGTACCGAACTCATTCGCTTGCAATTTAATATTTATTTTTGTCTAAACTTTCGGGGTCACTTCACACGAGGTGCTTTTTTATTATCCCCGTTGCCCGACGCGGAGAACGGTTTCATTGGCGAGGTGCTCGACGGAGCGTCCCCGGATGCGGCCGATATGGATCTCCGCCGAGGATCCGTCCCTCGTTTTGATATCGGATTCGCCCACGATCAACTCCGCACCATGAAAATCGCCGGAACCTTGGATACGTAATTTCAGCGTATCGATTTCCCCGGCGCAGCTGATATCGCCGCTGCCGGCGATATTCGCCTCGGCGGTGCCGGACAGATGCTTGATACCCACATCCCCGCTGCCGTTGATCTTGATTTTGGTTCCGTTGGAACGGTTCAGTCCGACATCACCGCTGCCGTTAATAGATATCTCGGAGGGACCTGCCACGTCGCCCAGGGTAATGTCCCCACTGCCGTTGATATGCACCTTGGCCGCACCGGCCCGCTTTGTCTGAATATCTCCGCTGCCGTTGATTTTCAGATCCGCCATTCCCTCGATCGCCGCCAGCTGAATGCTGCCGCTGCCGTTGATATGCAGTCCGGCCTCCCCCATTACCTCCGCCAAAACAGATCCGCTGCCATTGATGCTGATCTTCGCCCGATCGAAATCCGGCTCCACGGTGCATTTTCCCACGTCGTTGAGGGACAACTCCAGCGACCGCCCCCGGATAAACTCGGTATAAACCGTGAGGCTGTTGCAATCCGTTTCAGATCGTTGGATATTACCGTGGTGATTGGATATCTCCACCGTCAGCCGTCCCGCCGATGTGTTTACTTTCAAGGCGCGGATGAAGCTCTCACTTCCCTGTGCAAGAACGCGGCGTCCGCCGCCGTCGGGCTTGCAGATTTTTACGGTACAAGGCCAGCCCAAGCTCATCTTTATCTCCTCGAAGGAATCGATCTGCGACGCGTCGAAGGGAACATCCATGCTCGTGCCGCTGTCCTCCGATATGATTTCCTCAGCCCGAAAAATACGCACCTCACCCTCGCCGCAATTGATCACACAGCCCTCGGAAAGATCCGCCGTACTGCCGTCGGCAAACTCCACCTTGCCATTCTGCTCGTCAATGGATACTGCCTGCTTGGAAGAATAGCAAAGATTGGCTTTCCATCGGCAGATAAGGGGCATTCCCGCGTACTCCGCCGGAGGATCCTTCTCTTGAACGCCGCGCCGTTCCTCTCCGAACAGCCGCTCAATCGGCACATCCAGCGCCCGGGCAATATCGGGAAAAAGCGTCACATCGGGGTATCCGATGCCGTTCTCCCACTTGGATACCGCCTGCGGGGTTACGCCCAGGATGCGGGCCAGAGCCTCCTGGGTCAATTTGGCACGGCGGCGTTCTTCGGCGATGATATACTGAAAATTTTCAAATCCGCTCATAATTCCCATCCTTGAAACAAAAGTTATAGGATATCCTGATAGTATTGTAGCATATTGTGTGGCAAAATCCAATAACCGCGTCGTTTATTTTTCCCGCCCGCCGGCTCCCTCGCCGCCTCCGATGGCGCAGCCCACTCAACCTGCCGTTGATACACGCAAAGTAGAGGCCCCTCTTGCAAAAGAGCCGTCACTATGCTATACTACAGATAGTTCAACGGTTTTCGCATCCCTTTTACAAAAATCATGAGGTGAATAACTATGTTGGAACATATTGTAAGTATTATTCTCGGCATACTGATCCCCTTGTGTGAGCTGATCGGTATCTTTGTGGTGGCGGTATCCGCCATCAGCGCGTTTCTGCATTATCTGTACGGCCTGATCAAAAAAGACCGGTACGACATCAAATTCCAGCTGGCAAACGGTCTGGCACTCAGTCTGGAGTTCAAAATGGCGGCGGAGATTCTGAAAACCGTACAGGTACGGGATTTTGAGGAATTGACCGTTCTGGCCATCGTGATCGTTTTGCGCGCCCTGCTCTCCTTCCTGATTCATTTTGAGATGAAGCATAAATCCTGACCAAAAAGCACCTCGGCGAGGTGCTTTTTCTTTTCCCTTTGCCGTCATGGATTGACAAAAGACGCCTTTATGCGGTATACTGATATAAACAACCCTTCCGACAAGAAAGGATTTTTTTATGTTACCGGCTATTATACTGTTTGCCATTACTTATGTCCTCATGCTGACCTTCAGCAAATACCGTCCCTACATTGCGCTGGCATCCGGCGTGATCTTCATCGTCACCGGCATGCTTCCTCTGGGCAACGTGATCGGCGAGCTGGATTTCAATGTGCTTCTGATGATCGCAGGCACCATGGGCCTGGTGGCATTGTTTATTGAAAGCAAAATGCCCGCACTCCTGGCGGATCTGATCATGGAGAAAGTGCCCAACGTCCAGATGGCGGCCGTGTGCCTGGCTCTGTTCGCCGGCGTGATCTCCGCTTTTGTGGACAACGTGGCCACCGTTCTCATGGTGGCACCCGTAGCCATGGAAATCTGCAAAAAACTGAAGACCAATCCCGTGCCCTTCCTGATCGGTATTGCCGTGTCCTCCAATCTGCAGGGTGCGGCTACGCTGGTAGGTGACACCACCGCCATCATGCTGGGATCGGAACTCGGCATGAGTTTTATGGATTTCTTCTGGTACAACGGAAAGCCCGGCATTTTTTTTGCCGTGGAATTGGGTGCGGTGATCTCCGCACTGATTCTGGCATTCTTGTTCCGCAGGGAAAAGGCGCCCATCCCCAAAGCGTCTGAGCGTACCCAGGTTACGGACTATGTTCCCACCATTCTTTTGGTGGGTGCCATCGGCCTTCTGATCTGTGCCTCCTTCGCTCCCGACAGTTGGAATCTGCCGGATGAGATCAACGGTCTTATCTGCTGTGCCGTTCTGGTCATCGGTCTGATCTACAGCCTGATCAAAAAGAAGGATTTCGCCGCCATCGGCGAGCCTTTGAAAGATATCGATTTTGAGACGCTGGGACTTCTTGTAGGTTTGTTCCTCATGATCGGCGGTATGAAGCACACCGGCGTGATCGCGGCATTGGGTCAGCTGCTTGCTAATCTGGGCGGCGGCAATATGTTCCTCATGTACACCATCATCGTATGGGCATCCGTTCTGATTTCCGCGTTTATTGATAACATCCCCTACGTGGCCACCATGCTGCCGGTTATCGCTGTTCTGGCACAGCAGATGGCTCCCGGCCTGGGCGTGGATGCCGCCACAGCCGCCGTTCCTCTGTATTTCGGACTTCTATCCGGCGCTACCCTGGGCGGCAACATCACCCCCATCGGCGCATCGGCCAACATCGCCGGCATCGGCATCCTCCGGAAGGAAGGATACGAGGTCAAAAACAGCGACTTCTTCCGCATCGGTATCCCCTTCACGCTAGCCGCCATCATCCCCGCATACATCTTCATCTGGCTGTTCTTCGGCGTTTGACTTAAGTGAAAAGCCCCCATTGGCGTATCTGCGATAGAGCAGGTACGCCAAACTTTTTTAACCAACAAAAAGCTCTTAAAATGTATCTTACCCTCGCCAATTTGCATGACAAGAAAAACCGCTTGATTTTTAATTTTTTATCTTGTAGAATGAAACCATAGCAAAGCAAAGGAGGGATTTTTTTGAAAGTTACAATTATTGAAGACTCCAATATAAAGGAAACTGAAATATCTGTGGTTTGTGCCAAAATAACAAATGAAATCAACGATATTGTTTCTAAGATATCTGCCATTGGGCTGACTGTGGCAGGGGAAAAAGACGAAGAAACGTTTTTGATACCGATAAAGGAGATCTTTTATTTTGAATCGGTTGACGGCAAGATATTTTTCTATACAGAAAATGAAGTCTATGAAGCCACAGCTAAGCTTTATAAAATCGAAGAAAGCTTAAAAAATCTGCAATTTGCTCGAATATCCAAAACCGTAATTGCCAATTTGGATAAAACGTTGAGTATAAGAAAAGCAGAAAACAGTCGTCTTGTAGCAACTCTTGTCAATCAAGAAAAGCTTGTTGTTTCAAGACAGTACGTATCAGAAATCAAGAAAAAATTGGGGGTGTAGATATGTTTAGAAATTGTTGGCGTTCTTTAATGTACAGTATGGGACTTGCAGCGATTGTTTTCATTATATTCTCACTTGTTTTCCCCGAAAGCATTCGAATTAACCATCTTTATCACATGGTATGCTCGCTTATTCCCGTACATTTATTTTCCTTTTTTACAATGTCTCTTAAACTCTTCTCCAAACGAATTTGGATAAGGCGTGGGATCATCATAGCATTTAGCGTAATTACCTTGTTTGTAACTGGGTATGCTTTCGGATTTCTTCAATTTGAATTTGACAGATTGATCGTCTATGGTATAGTATCATTGGGTTGTATTATTACTATGATCTTTGCATTTTACGTTGCAGATAAGATCGAAGAGCAGAATTTGAAATTGATCAATCAAAAGCTTAGTGAGAAAAACACAAGTAATATAGAATGAAAACTTTGCCCCGCTCGCGCGGGGCTTCGCTTTTGTGTCCGCAAATGCAGTGCTTGTCAGGAAAAACAGATAGGCTTTCGGAACGCACTGAATAAGCCTTCCCCAGCGTGGGAAGGTGGCAGCCGAAGGCTGACGGATGAGGTGTTATAAGCTCAAAGCAACTCCTCATCCACCGCGCGATATTCCACTTCGTGGAAATCGGCGCGGTCCCCCTTCTCCCACAGGAGAAGGCTCATTACCGCCCGACAGTATACCTAAAAAATGTAACACACTATACCTTGCGGGCAAGGCGTGTGAAAAAGGACAGAGACCGTGAAATTCTCTGTCCTTTTTGCCGTAGGGGCGATGCGAGTTCGTGCGCCAGCCCCTACATGCACCCGCCTCTGAATCCGCAGCACCTCGGCGAAAACCATGGTTCTGAGTCCAGCGGCGTATATTTACCGTTGCAAGTGCGCCAGGGAGTGTGGTATAATGAAACTTGAAAGGCGGTGTGCATATGGGATATTACAAGGAAAAAATTATCGATTTTATTGAAGGAAGAACTGCCCCCGAAGCATTTTGTAAATGGTTCGAATCCGATCCGCAAGTATTGGATTGGCTGCAAAACAAGATCCCCCAAAACAAAACTATTCGTGATAGTATTGAAGTAAAAATCGATTATTTCTTGAAGAATCTTCCGGAATCGAAGCAAGAAGAAATAAAGGAGGCCTACAAAAGCTTGTGCGCAACTACCGATTTGGATGGCGCAAAGAAACTTGTTTATTTGCTGAATGAGGCAGATTCCCAAACAGCACAGTTTACCGATCTTATGAACCTTTTGCTAAACAATTTCAAAACCGTATTGAATAACCCAAGCAAATATAAATCTTCGTATGTGCAAGAAATGTGTATAGCCGTTAAGGCGTTTTTTGAAGATAAGTTTACGACTGTTCAAGAAGTCTCATATGATGTTAAGACCGTCTATTCTCACAATAAAACAAATAGTAAGCTGTGGACATACGTTAATGTACAATCATGGCTATACCAACTTATGACAGAACTTTATCCTGATGATACTATTGAAAAAGATAATACATTTTACGAAAAAGCATCGTTTATGATGGACGTTTGTCCCCAGTATATCGAAGGTCACGAAATTGATGAGGCTGGCATCATTGAAGCAATCATCGAGCAGGCGCCTGAATCTCTGCCGAAAGCAAAAAGAAAAAAGCAAATTAAAGAGCTTATCAAAAAGGAATTTCATATTGTTGGAACAAAATATCCTCGCTGGGTTCAAAGCGGGGAATGGCCTGTTTCCAAAAGCGGTAAGCCCATGCGCTTTGTAGAGCAAAAACGCAAAAAGGGAAAGGGCTACGAAAATATGCTGTGTACGATCTACGTGTTTGAAGATGTAGATACATTGGAAAAACGGACAATAGAACAGTTCACATAAACTTTCCCTCCAAGCCTGGCACAGCCCCCAGCAGAACGCGGATGCTTTTAATTCCCATCATCGCCCCGAACATCCGCCGCACAAACGGGCTGTCGTAGGCGCCGGCCCCCACCAATGATGCATCCAAATCAGCCACACATCCCAAAGAGCCACCCGGCATCCGCCGTGTGGCTTTTTCATATGTTGTATGCAAGAAAGTTTACAACTTCCCCGCCTCGCAATCGGGCAAAACTTGTTGACAAATCAACAACTTTGTGGTATACCTTTAGACAGATGTTGATTCGTCAACATCCAAACCACCCACAGAACCGGAGATATCTATGAGAAAAATCAAAATCGTTGCCGATTCATCCTGCGATCTGTTTGGACTGAAGCACACCGCCTTCGCCTGCGCTCCCATGAAAATCATCACCGCGGAGCGGGAATTTGTGGACGATCCCGCCCTGGACGTGGACGCCATGGTGCAGCACTTCGATCATTACAAGGGAAAATCCAAATCCTCCTGCCCCAACACCAGCGACTGGCTGACGGCCTTCGGCGACGCAGACGATATTTTTTGCGTAACCATCACAAGCGGCCTGTCCGGCAGTTACAACTCCGCCTGCTCCGCGAAGAAGATCTACGAAGCGGAGAACGAGGGAAAGCGGGTCTTTGTGCTGGACACCCTCTCCGCCGGCCCCGAGATCACTTTGGTAATCGAAAAGCTGGAGGAATGTGTGGAAAGCGGCATGGCCTACGAGGATATCTGCGACTTCATCACAGGCTATGTGAGGAAAACCGGCCTGATATTTATGCTGAAATCTCTGAAAACCTTTGCCAACAACGGCCGGGTATCCCCCCTGGTGGCGAAACTGGTGGGCATTGCCGGCATCTGCATCGTAGGCAAGGCTAGCGACGAGGGCACCCTGGAGCCCATGCACAAGTGCCGTGGGGAGGCACGTTCCCTGCAGACACTGGTGACCGAGTTGGCCACTCAGGGATTCCGCTCGGGCAAGATCAGCATCGGTCACTGCCAGAACGAATCGGCCGCCCGGCAGCTGAAGGCACGGATCCTGCAAGCGTACAAAAATGTGCAGATCGAGATTCATCCCTTCCGCGGCCTGTGCAGTTTTTACGCCGAAAAGGGCGGCGTATTGGTAGGATTTGAAAAAGCGTAAACCATAGCCATACGGCACCCGCCGTGTGGCTTTCTTTTTCCCATTCCCTTGCATCCGGGGGAAGTTTATGGTATAGTTAAAACAGAAAAATTGGAAGGCGGTATCTTTATGCATACTATCATCCCTGTAATTTCCTCCTTGTGGGCCATCATCATAGTGCCGTGGTTGCTAAACTCCCTGAAAAACAGCAAAAAGCACAAACAGGGACAAGTAGTTTACTCCATCTTGTATCCGGTTTTAGGTGCTGTCGGTTTTGTGTTTTTTCTGGCGATGGCAGTGCTTTCCTCTCTAAATCAAGAAGAGATTTGGATCTCTCTGTGTTTTTTGGGTTTCGCCCTATTGGGAAACGTACTGATTCTTGCCTATGTGAACTGCCGCATTGCATATGACGAAGAGGGATTCACCGTAAAAGGATTCTTTGGAACGACTCGCCGCTACTCCTATCAGGACATTACCAAAATCCATAGAACCTCATCGGACGTAAAACTGTACACAAACGGCCGAAAGATTACCGTGGATCTGTATGCATCGGGAGCAACCGTTTTTATTAAATTTGTTACAAAAAAATGGGATGAACTCCACCCCGAGGTCTCCCTCTAATCGAAAGGATTCCCGCCATGAAAACGAAACTGACGAAAAAATTCTGGGTGGCCCTCACCCTCTTCAGCCTGATCGGGCAGATCGCCTGGGTGGTGGAGAACATGTACCTGAACGTATTCATGTACAAGATGTTCCACGCCTCAGCCGGGGATATTTCCACCATGGTGGCCGCCAGCGCCGTAGCCGCCACGCTGACCACCGTACTGATCGGCGCCCTGTCCGACAAGATCGGCCGCCGAAAGATCTTCATCTGCGGCGGATACATACTGTGGGGCATCTCCATTCTGGGCTTCACCCTGCTTCGGGAGGATTTGATCCACGCCGCATTCCCCATGGCGGCCTCCGTTTCGGCCATCGGCATCACGCTGGTGATCGTTCTGGACTGCGTGATGACCTTCTTTGGCTCCACCGCCAACGATGCGGCCTTCAACGCCTGGCTGACGGACAGCACCGACGCCACCAACCGGGGCGCCGCCGAAGGTATCAACGCCATGATGCCGCTGGTGGCTATTCTGGCGGTATTCGGCGGATTTATGGCCTTTGATCTGGACCGGGCCTCCAGCTGGACGGCGATCTTCGCCATCATCGGCGGCGTGGTCACTATCATCGGCGTGCTGGGATTCTTCCTCATCAAGGATCCGGCTCTCCCCAAGATGGAAGAGGGATACGTCCGCACCGTGATTCACGGATTCCGTCCCGCCACGATCAAAGCCAATCCCGCGCTGTATCTGTCCCTGATCGCCTTCATTCTGTTCAACATCTCCATCCAGATCTTCATGCCCTATCTGATCCTCTACTACGAGGTATCCCTGGGCATGACGGACTACGTATTCGTCATGGCGCCCGCCATCATTCTGGCATCGGTGGCGACGGCTCTGTGGGGCAAGGTATACGACCGGCGGGGATTTGGCTTTTCCGTTCTCTGGAGTTTGATCTCTCTGGCGGCGGGATACGTTCTTCTGTACTTCTTCCGTCACACGGCGCTGGTGTTCGTGGGATCGCTGCTTATGATGTGCGGTTATCTGTGCGGTATGGCCGTATTCGGCGCACGGATCCGTGATCTGACCCCCGAGGGAAAGGCCGGCCGGTTCCAGGGCGTGCGGATCTTCTCTCAGGTGCTGATCCCCGGCGTGGTGGGTCCCTTCATTGGCAAGACTGTTCTTGCCAATGCGGAAATGATCGTGAACAACGACGGCACAAAATCCTTTGTTCCCAACGAGATCATTTTTCTGGCGGCTTTGGCCGTGATCGCCGTGCTGGCGGTACTGCTCATATGCGTGAGAAAAGTTCGCGCAAAATAAACAATTCACGAAAGGACTGACAATATGAGAAAACTTCAACGATGGGTGATGCTGCACCGAATTCCCTCCATTATTATCCTATCCGCCATATATATAGTGGGTGTATTCGCCGTATGTGATCTGCTGCCCATTCATCCATGGATTTCCACAATTGTTCTTGGTGTACTGTTTTTTCTTTCCATCCTAAGGATAGCCACCATCCCCGATGCGTGGATACTGGAGCCTTTGAAGGCACTAACTGAACAATGCGACCCCTACCCTTTGCTGCAGGAAATCCACAAAATACCCATGGAAAAATTAGCCGAGCCGCTCCGGCAAAGTATGACTATCAACTATTGCTTTGCTCTTCATTACATAGGTAACTACCAGTTGGTGCTGGATACCCTCTCATCACTCAACATTGACAAGCATGGGGGAATGCTGCCAGTCAACAAGGCTGTTTACTATAACAATCTCTCCGCCGCCTATCGGTGTCTGCAAAAGCACGAGGAAGCGGAAATATGGTATACAAAAATGATGCAGATCTACAGCGATCTGCCCGGCAATAAACTAAAAAAGAGTCTGGAATCCGTAGTACTCTCTGCCCAGATAGATCACCACCGCTATACCGGCGAATACGAAAAGGCGATGGAATTGCTGAACACCGTGAAACCCAAAAATCTGCTGGGAGAAGTGGGACTCCACATGCAGTTGGCACAGAATTATTTGGCTTTAGGCGAAAAGAATCTGGCCCGGGAAAATCTGCAGTTTGTGGTGGACAATGGAAATAAACTGTACGCCGTCACCGAAGCCAAGGAATTGCTGGCCAAGTTGGATGCCGAATAAAAAAGCGCAGGCTGAAAAGCCTGCGCTATGAGAGTTTAATACACAAACGACATGACGGCGGCAAGGATGATCAAAAACGCGAAATTGAACGCCGTGAACATAAGGAAATATTTCTTGCCCTGATGGGGCGCGTTGCACAAGAAGGAGCGGAACGTGATCAGGCTGGCCAGAGACGCGATCAGCGTGCCGCATCCGCCGATGTTCACGCCCACGAGCAGCGGCGCGTAATCCTCCGTAAACCGGGAGAGGAGAATCGCGCTGGGGACGTTGCTGATGAACTGACAGGACATCGCGCTGAAGATCAGCGTATTCTTTGAGAGCAGCATAGCGAAGAAATCCCGCACCGCGCCGATCCGTCCCATATTGCCGGAGAAGATGAAAAACGCGGCGAAGGTGCCCAGCAGAGGATAATCTACCCGCTTGAGGGCCTCCCGATCGAGGAAAAAGAGGCTGAGGGGGATCACAATCCATCCCGTCCAGTAGGGGATCCCCCGAAACACGATGGCGATGGAATAGGCAAACAGGAGCAGGTACAAAATCGTCCGACGACGATCCAGTTTCGGCGGTGCCGCGCCCAACTCCAGCTTCGTTGCCGGGGTGAAAACGATGCAGGACACCGTAATCAGCCCTACCGACACAAGGAACGGCAGAAGCATGATGGACACAAATTCCCCGGTGGGGATGGAGAAATAACTGTACAAATACAGATTCTGCGGATTACCGAAGGGAGTCAGCATGCCGCCCAGGTTGGCGGCGATGTTCTGCATGATGAAGGTGAAGGCCATGTGGCGCTCATTCTTCGTTTCGTGGAGCACATAATACCCCAGAGGCAAAAAGGTGAGCAGGGCCATATCGTTGGCGATCAGCATGGATCCGATGAAGGTGATGTACACCAGTACCAGCACCGCCGAGCGCAAATTGGTAAAGCGGCGGACGATATCCTTGGCCAAGGCATAGAAAAAGCCGATGTTGCCCAGGGCCCCCACCACGGCCAGGGTGCAGAACAGGCAGGTCAGCGTCCGGAAATCAAAATAGCCCAGATACTCCCTGTCCGGCAGCACGATACAGGATGTGACGATCGCCGCGCACAGGGCGATGACAAACACCAGATTGACGCGCACGAACTTTTTCAGCCGTCCGATAAAAACCATATGTACTCACGCTTTCTTCCAAAATCCGACAGTCAGTATAGCAGAAAACGGGGGTTTTGTCAACAGAAAGGAGAGCTCGCCATGCCGATTCTGTACATTCTTTTGCTGGCCGTGCAAGTGATGCTGCTCATTTTCGCCATTCGCCGAAAATCCATTGCCTATTGGATGGCCACATGGATCACCGAAGCACTTTCCGCCGCGCTGGCGTGGGGGCTGGGTGTCTATTACGACAGCCTCCCAGGCTATGGCATCATGCCGGGGCTGAGTTACTTCGCCGAGGCGATTTTCGGCTACGGCACCGCTGTCATCTCCTTGGGGATGCTGGCGGTATCGGTGGTGCTGGGGATTGTTTTAAGAAGGAAGTAAAGACTAAAAAGGGTATCATCCGATTCCCCTTTTCTGTATTATTTGGCAGAGTTCGCATTCTTTTCCGCAATCCGTTTTTCGATCTCGCTCAGATCCAGCGGTTTGTAGTCGTCCAGTTTCAGTTTGTTGTACTGCTCTGTAAAATAGTCAAGCATCTCGCGCATCGTTTTATTGTAATCACGAAGTTCCATGTGATTGTATGCATCAAAATAAATATGCTTGGCCTTCTCGATCCGCTCATCCATGCCGTCCATCCTGCCCAGGCGGTGCATACAGGCCGCAATTTCCAGAAGCGTTATGGCATGATTGGCATGTGTGCCGCCGATGGGATAGGCATCATATCCCTGCTTGTCGGGATACATGAACCGCTCGATCACGTCCACGCTTTCCTGATATGAAGCCATGGCATTTTCGTAATCCTCCATCTCAAAATAGCGGTGGCCCACCCCGGCGCAGGCGATGAAAAACTCCTGCCACTCGATATCTTGGAGTTCTTTAGCTTCCCTCATGCCCTCCTCTCCTTTGATAAAGCTGGCAGAAAGACGCATTTTGTCCTGCAGCATATAGGGATACATATACGGAAGCGTTTCAATGATCTTCTTGATATCTTCGTAATGATCTTCCCCTTTTTCCCGTTCCAGATATTTGTATATATGGATCAAATTTGCTTTTGTACGGCAGGTGCAGAACACATCCTGGGACACCTGGACGATCTGACCGGCAAGTTCAAACGCTTTGTGAATGATTTCATCTCCGCGATCCACATTATAGGCGTACAGCTCCACCAATTCGGTTTTGAGCCTGATGGATGCCGGATACAGTTTCAATCCGTCCAGCAGAATCTGCTCGGCTTTTACAAAGTTGCCCCAAAAATATTTGCCATATTCCAGACGGATTTCTTCGATTTCCTTCTCCACATTCTTTACGTCAAAATCGAAGAGCTCGTCAAGGGATACCTTGAAAAAGGATGCGATGATGGGAATCATGGTCATATCGGGATAGGATGCCCCCATTTCCCACTTGGATACCGCCTGCGGGGAAATGTTCAGCGCGGCAGCCAGTTGCTCCTGGGTAAGACTTCCCGCTCTGCGCAATTCACGGATTTTATTTCCAAGATTCATAGTCTGTTCTCCTCTTTGTTTTGTTTCGGAGGCGCCTTCTGTGAGTATAGTATAGCATGCACGACGGGCAAAAGCAAACAGCCCGTCATTGAGTTTTTTCAACCATTGGTTGGCACAGTTGAAGTCAGGACCTCCGGCAAAGCCGGAGGCTTGCTCTGCCCCTATAAGGGGCTATTGCCGGCAAGCATCTAAAGACGCACGATATTCTATCACTCGCATCACTTGCCCTGCCGCCGCAAATGCGGTATGACATCATAGCCTT
>JAZQFQ010000061.1:0-2146 GCA_045539595.1 Eubacteriales bacterium
TTGGTTCCATTTTCCAAGGAGTTTTTGTGTGCAAAGGCAGCGAATGTTATTTTCTGGTTTTCTTATCCTTCGCACGGTCCTCCTGGATGTTTTTTGCACCGTTATTCTAACATTCTGACGGTGAGAATACCACCCAACAGATGCGGAATCACTCCCGAATTCCGGGAATTTGGGGGTAAAACAGCTGATTTTACCCATGAAATCCCGAAATTGAGGGTTGACCTGCATTTTTTTGGATGACTTCTCATCCCGGTGGATGCACATCTATTATATCATGGATTTGTTACGTTTTCCACTCTCGGAATATGGGAATCGGTATGGACAGCAAAAGGACGATGCACGCGGCATCGTCCTTCTGTGCTTACGTATCTATGTCTTTTTCTTTCATCAGTTTCCTAATTTGTATCTGATACAGAATCACCGGAATCAGTGAAAGCATACCGAGGCCTCCGAACACGATAGAAGCTATCGGAGTCTGGAAAAGGAACAGAATCCCCATGAGGAAGAACATCGCAGTATAGGTCAGCCATACATTCCGCCACTTTTTCAGAAACCCGATTTTGTCAGCCGCGGTGGTATGCAGTTCAAACGGCTTGCCGTCGTTCTCTTTTTCCACGATCAACAATTCTTTGTTATACGTAGTCCAGCTCGTAGTAATCTGACCGCCCGCTTCTGCCCAGGGACGCCAGCGTACCTTGCCGACAGAATAGCTCAGGTTGGCATTCTTATACCATACCTTGTATCCGCAGCCTTCCAAAAAGGCTTTGTAATCCTCAGCATTTTTCTGCGATTTATCCGCAATGAATTCCACAGCATACTGAACTTTGCCGGGATCACAGCTTTCAAACTCGTAGCTCATTTTGCCCGTCCGGATAAGTCTCCATCCCTCTGAAGCCATACGATTCAGCCATTTTGCCTGTATTTCCGTGGATGCACCGAAAAAGCGATTGACTTTCTTTTCCATATTCTTATCCCCCAATAATTTCTTCAGCAATTCGCGTTATTTCTTTCAGCCGTGCAAGCTCCTGCTCCGCAATCAGTCTGCCGAGATCGGTGATCCGGTATTCTTTTTTACGGACATCCGAATCATCGTAAAGCTCAATCCAGCCTTTTTTGCACAGGCTGTCAATAGCTCCGTACAGTGAGCCTGCGCCGAGTACCAATCTTCCATTTGTTTTGTCTTCGATAAACTGCATAATGGCGTATCCATGCCTCGGTTCATATAAAGCAAGCAGCACGAAAAACGTCACTTCCGTCAGTGCACCGCTCTTTGCATTGTCACGCATACTGTCACTCCTATCTATTACGGTTACTGTAATAATATTATATCACTAAACGTAATAGTTGTCAATAGAACTACGGATCGTATGTGTAAATGATTCATGAATATCTCACGCCACCTATTGACAAACTCGATAATCGAGAAACGGAGGTGCGGGTATGGCGAGAGCCAAATTCAAAACGCTGACAGAGCAGATGTTTTACATCCTCCTGTGTATGAAAGAAGAATGCCGCGGGATGGACATTCTGGAAACTGTGCGTAAAATGACCGAGGGCAGAGTAAATATCGGATCCGGCACGCTTTATGATCTGCTGGAACAGTTTGTCGAAGAAGAAATCATCGTAGAAACAAAAGCAGAAGGCCGACGCCGCAGTTACATCATCACAGATAAGGGTAAGGAAATGCTTGCCGGAGAGTATGAACGTCTTCGCCGTCAAGCTCTCGATTATGAAATGATTTTCGGAAAGGAGCAGAGCAAATGAAAGATACGAAGAAGGTATTCTGGACGATTTCCGTTTACAATCCCACTGCCATTGCAGAAAAGCTGGAATGAATGGTTTTCATAAAGAATGACAAAAAAGCGCAGTATGAGCAGTGGATTTACCTCCCGACAAAGCCAAAACAGAAATATGGAGAACTTAGTACATGAAAAAACTTCTCTCTTGCGTTTATAACTTCGATAACTGCTGTGTGGAATTGAAATTCACCGATGGCAGCATGATTGCGATTGACACTATCGCAGCGGAGAACGAGGTTGCCTGTAATATGTACGAACGATCAGAACTTGATTATCTAATCTACAACGCGCCGCTTGAATATGCCGAACTAATTTTGAACGGCGATCCCGAAACATATCTGAAAACT
>JAZQFQ010000062.1:0-6470 GCA_045539595.1 Eubacteriales bacterium
AAATTTTTTTGTGAAGTGTTTCCAGCCGATCAAGATCCGATGCGGATATTCCTTTGCGGTAGGTTGGGTTGAAAGTGATCGAATACTCCACACCGTCCTTGCGGCAGGTAGCAAGACAGCTGGTACCCATCTTGTCATACACGGGAACCATGACCGTCTTCAGCTCTTCATCCAGTTTCTTGGCTTCACGTTCGTGGGTCAACTTGATTTCACGCAGATCCAGATACTTCTGAATCGAAACTGCAAGTGTAGGATCCAGAACGACCGTCGATGCGGATTTGTCTGCGGCACCTTTGTACTTACGGATGCTGGCAAGCACAAGCTCACCGGATTCCGTGTATGGCGGTTCCACACCTGCCTGTACATAGTCGTACCAGAAGAATTTCTCCTGTTCGATCATGTCGGCTTCAAAATCCAGGTCACGGTCAATGGTTCGGTACACAAATTCGTTATCGTTGTTACCGTAAAGACACGCCACGAATGCTTTGCTGATATTCATAATTGCCATGTAGTGACGTACCTGCAGCTCGTAGTTGAACGGCACTGCATCGTTGTCCCACTTATCACGGCAGTTATAGTTACAGGTCTTGCATTCGAGAATCGCTTCCGAGCCATCGGGCATTTCCACAAAAAAGTCCACATTAGCTTGCATGAAGGGATAGTCCGGGTGGGCATAGAGATACGATTTCTTATATACCCGAAGACCGGTTTTCCGGGAGAAAATCTCCGCAACCAGATCTTCCAGCAAGTGACCGTATTTCTTGGCTACCCAGTTGTCTTCCTCTTCGATGACGGGTTTTATGCCGATCTTGGTGTAGTAAAGATCTCGGGTGGTGCAGAAGGGCGACTGTCCGTAAACAGCCGCCACATCGCTCCCGCCTATTCCTTTACGCCGATAACTGTGCCAGGTGGATTCATCCATGTTTGTGGTATCCACGACAATAATGGGGGTGTAATTCACTGCGGGCATTTTTCATTCTCCTCTCTGTGTTTCTTGTCTTTCATACTACCACTTTGCCTCTCCGGGAATATCGTAATCGTGCCACCTTACGGTGAAGGCACGGGCGATATTCTCCTCCATCTGAGCAATACGGGAGCCGGATTCACCTGCACACTGCATCATAAAGATCACTTCGGAGATTCCGTAGTAGATTTCATGTGCCGTACAGGGGGTGTTGCCGTTCTGTCCTTCAAAGAGCGTTGCCGCATCATATGCGAGCTTCTTTGTAACACCGATCTTCTTGCAGATCCCGAGGAAACAGTTCACCGGGTTGTCGATCTCAATCTTCAGAAGGTTCATCAGATTGCCAATCGCCAAGGTGTACTGTGCGTAGATCATAGGCAGCTGCGATTTGAATTTCTCCAGATTCGCACCTGTCTTATGTTCCAGCTTCAGGGGACTGCCGAGGGTGATGATCTTTTCGTCCCTGCCGGAGAGCAGCATCGGGTAGATGTTGGCACCGCTGATACCAACATCCGAGCTGGTGAGCCGGAGCGCGGGCTTCAGCGTGTCATAGGGGATGCCGTATTCTTCCAGAGTTTCCTTGTAGGTTTCGATCAGGGAGTGGGGATTATTTTTATCTGAAACTGAATGAGATCCACCCCACTCTCGAAAATTTCTCTGTGGAGAAATTTTCCCAGGAGTACTGCTTCCCTTTTCATCCTGACAGATTTCCCACACTGCCGTAGCAATGGAGTGATCGTAGGATGCACCTGCGAACTGACAGCCGGGATAGGTCGCATTCAGGTAGTCTGCCATTGCTTCGAAAAGCTCTGACATCTCCAGAATGGCATACTCCGAGCTGTCTCCGCCGTGTACTGCCGAAATCTTGCCTTCGCTGTACCGGAGGAGTGCGCTGCCGGTTGCCACGCCCATGCAGTAATTGAGGATTCTTGCAAGGACGGGCTTTTCCACCTTGTTCAGTGCTGTCCCGGAGATCTTTGCACGTTCCAGAATGCTTTTGATCGCGCAGGTTCTTACCGGATAACACTGATCCTGTGCCTGCAGCAGCAGACGGGTGTTTTCCATGGTGTCCTTCATGATGTCTTCGGTTCCGTTGTCCATGCATTCGCCCCTGTAATCACCACTTTCGTCGGATTCATCGTCGAGTGCAAGGAAATGCAGATCGCGGGACTCTTCACGTCTCCACCATCCGCCGTCTGTTCTTTCCCCCAAGAAATGGAGAAATCCGTTTTCCTCAAAAAATGCTGCGCCGAGATTGTCGGCATAGAGTCTTGCTTCGTTCATTGTGTGTGCCACCTTTCTGTTTTTATATATTTCCTAAGCCGTAATCGGCAAATAGGCAAAATAAAAACGGGAAAGATGTCATCACAGCGATTTTGCATCGCATGAAATCTTTCCCGTTATGCGGAATTCTTCCGCTGCTCGAAGGCAAATAAAACAAAAAGAGCCACAGAAGCTCCATACCCGTAAATGGGCATAGCATTCCTGTGGCTCAAAATACAATCTTAACTACACTAAAGCTCGCGCCCTTCGTGTTACGGTCCTTTTGGGATACGTAGAAATTACAATTACTGTAGATAGTATATCACAATATATTGCGTTTGTCAATGGTTTTGTTCTGTATGTTGATAGCTCATAGAGCGTCTGTCTGTGAATATTCTGCGAATTGATTGACAAAACTCATAGCATATGATACAATAGACTCATAAGTTGATAACTCGTAAGTTGATTAAGGAGGCATTCGGATGTTTCATTGCAGAGAAAAGGAGCTGCGGGACATGAACCGCAGATATAACAAAGGCAATTTTGAGTGTCTGATCGTATATGGCCGCAGACGTGTTGGTAAGACTGCACTGATCAATGAATTCTGTAAAAATAAGCCGACCGTATTCTTTTCCGCGCTGAATGCAAGCGATAAGGAAAACCTGGAAGCATTGTCAAAAGCAATCTATGAAAAGGATCATCCGGGCATGGATTCTGCTCCGGTGTACCAGAGCTTTGATGCTGCCTTTGATGAGATCACCCACATGGCGGAAAAAGAACGTCTTGTGTTTGTCATAGACGAATACCTCTATCTTGCCAAAGCCAATAAGTCCATTTCATCCCGACTGCAGCATATCATTGACCACACATGGAAGAATGGGCAGCTTTATCTGATTCTCTGCGGTTCCTCCATGAGCTTCATGGAATACCAGGTGCTCGGTTACGAAAGCCCTCTCTACGGACGCCGCACCGGGCAGTATAAGATCCAGGCATTGACCTATAAGGAGATCACCGCATTCAATCCGACGCTGACACCAGAGCAACAGTCCATTGTCTACGGTGTTACCGGTGGTATTCCGCACTATATCAATAAGCTGGATGTTTATGATGATGTGGATGAAGCTCTGAAGGAGAATCTGTTCAACACCTCCAGCTATCTCTATGAAGAGCCGGAGAATCTGCTGAAGCAGGAACTCAGAGAACCGGCCATCTATAATTCTGTAATCACAGCTATCGCTGGAGGTGCTTCTCATTCCAATGAGATCGCCACAAAGGTTGGAATTGAACAGGCGGTATGTGCCAAATACCTGAAAGTTCTTCTGGACCTCGGAATTATCAAGAAAGAAACGCCGATTACGGAAAAGCCCGGAAAGAAGATCATATATGCCATCGGAGATAATTTCTTCCGTTTCTGGTATCGGTTTGTTCCGCAGAACACCTCTGCCATCAGTGCGGGACGCATCGGACAGATCTACGAACCGGTGATCAAGCGGCATTTATCGGATTATATGGGGCTTGTGTTCGAGCAGATGTGCCGTGAGTATCTGCTGCGGTATGCGAATGATCTGCCGATTATCGTATCTGATATCGGTCAGTGGTGGGGTACGGACTCGGGAGCAAAGAAAGAAGTTCAGATCGACATTGTCGGCTCCCCTGCCCTTGGAGATGAATATATCATCGGTTCCTGTAAGTATCGGAATGATCCCATCGGGGTGGATGAACTGGAGCTGATCCGTCACTATGCGGATGTCTTCGGGAAAGGAAAGAAATATCACTTCTATATCTTCTCAAAGTCCGGATTCACAAAAGGACTGCAGGAACTTGGGGATCAGGGAGAAGTTAAGCTGATCACTCTAAACGATATGTACAGATGAAGGGGAGGATGTGCCGAACTTGGAAAATGACTTTAAGCAAAGAATCGAGCATATTGTTTCCGCATTACGCGAAGCCGGGTATGATCCGTATGAACAGCTTTACGCATACCTTCATACCGGCAACGATGCATATATCACACGTAAAGGCGACGCACGTTCTCTTATGAGTGAACTGGATCGGGAACAGATTTGGGATTATATAGCACCGCATATCAAGCAGAAAGGCAGATAACATGGGATTTGGATTTGATTTTGGATTCGGGATGTTCGGTATCATGTTCACGCTGATGTTCATCCTGGTATTTGGCATATTTATTGTGACGATCGTTCGGGGTATCGGTCAGTGGAATAAAAATAACAATTCGCCGCGTTTGACTGTACCGGCAACTGTTGTGTCCAAGCGATCACACACCAGCCATCACCATCACAATACAGGTGGGCATCACCACACACACCACTCCACCAGCTATTATGTCACCTTCCAGGTTGACAGCGGCGACCGGATGGAGTTACATATGACCGGACAGGAATACGGAATGCTCGTGGAGGGGGATAAAGGCAATCTGACGTTCCAGGGGACACGGTATCTCGGTTTTGAGAGAATATAAAAATCACAGCTTACACCGTGGTGTAGGCTGTGATTTTTTAGTTTATTCTTCCTTGCCGATACTGTCACAATACCGATACAGCATGGTTGCGGCTTCCGCGCGGGTTGCATTACCCTTGGGATCGAGAATCTTACCAGGCTTGCCGTTTACAATGCTGTTCATGTTCATCCAGCACATGGCTTCGTATGCCCAATCGGATACGTCTGCAAGGTCAACGTAGTCCATACGGATCATCCACATACCCTTGAAACCGCCGCCGTTCTTCTGCTCGTAGCGGTACAGGATAGTGGCAAGCTGCTCACGGGTGATGTTATCATTCGGGCCAAATGCGGTATCGCTGTAACCGTTGACAATACCTTCGGAAGCTGCCCAACGGATCGCTTCGGTGTACCAGGTGTCAGCAGCCACATCCTCAAAGGACATTGCGTAGTTCACAACGGGTTCACCCGCCAGACGCCACAGGATCGTGACGATCATAGCGCGGCTGGTGGTCGCACCGGGAGCAAAAGTGGTGGTGCTTGTGCCATTCATCAGCTTGTTTTCGATGCAGAAGTGAACACCATCGTGATACCATGCGGTCATTTCGAGATCGGTAAAACCGTACATCGGGCAGGTCTTGTCACCGGGACAAACCTTGACGATTTCCTTGAAGGTCACTTCAATGTTGACCTTACCGCTTGGCTGTTTGAAGCTGTAGGTGCCATCGCCGTTATCAACAACAGTTACGGGATTGCCGTTCTTGTTGGTGACAATGATTTCATCTACTTCATAGCCACTGTCGGGATTGGGGATGATGGTCACGGTATCGCCCTTTTCAGGCTTCATGGGAGATACAACTACATTACCGTTATCTCCACTATTAACAACAGGAGGATAAGTGGGTGTAATAATCGGAATATAGGGGAAGTATTCCACAGTCAGTGTACCGTTTATGGCGGTGATCTCATAATTGCCGTTAGGATCAGTTGCAGTCACGACAATGGGAGTATCCCCTGCGCGGTACATATTGGCGTCACAGCTCAGCTCGACACTGATCGTATCGTTGCCGATCAGTCCGCTAACCTTGTAGGTCAGTTCGGGCATACGGCTTCCGATATATGCTTCCTTATCGTCCGCAGTAACGGTTGCCTGAGCCTTGCCGATGGTGAAGTTGATGCTGATGTTGCCGGAGTAGTACAGATCGCTATCGGGAATCTTGAAGGTCACAGTGTAGTCACCGGCACCCACAGGAGCAGCAGAACTGTTGTAGCTGTTGTCCCGTCCGGTATAAGTGATCTCGTAAGCACCTGTGTAATCGCTTGCGGGAGTACCGGTGTAGCCCTTCTGAGCTTCGCCGTTGTAGATCAGACCTGTTTGGGCAGTTACGCCGGTGATCTCCTGTGGAGCCTTATCATTGAGGATAACGCTGACGGTCAGAGTAACATCGGTATAGTTCTGCATTTCCACCTTGACGGTGATCGTGTCAGAGGCCGCAGCAGCGGAGGTCTTGGTATCGAATACCAGCTTACCGTTTGCATCAACGGCTACATTCTCCAGAACGGTATAACCATTGCTGGTGATCGTGTAGGTCACCGTGCCGTGATCGTCGGGCAGCATTGCTTCCACGTCGATCTTGTTGCCGGTGGTGGCAATGGTACGCATGAATTCGCGTTCCACGCCGGAGAGTGCGGAGGATGCCTTCTTAGCGATTGCAAAGGTGGTTTCGCCGGTTACGGTGTAGTTGCCGCCGTCCTTATCGGTGATGGTAACGGTGGCAGTACC
>JAZQFQ010000063.1:0-1553 GCA_045539595.1 Eubacteriales bacterium
CAACGCGGTGGCGGCCTACGCACCTGTCGGCTCCGGTCTGCCCTCTGCAAAGCTGGACGAAGTGGTCGGCGTGGTAAAAGCCTACTCCACCTGCGTGGGCGAAGGGCCCTTTGTCTGCGAGTGGTTCGGCCCCGAAGCAGAAAAGCTGCGTGAAGCAGGCTTTGAATACGGAGCCAAAACCGGACGCCCCCGCCGAGTTGGGCCCATCGACATTGTAGCAACCCGATACGGTGTGCAAACGCAAGGCGCAACCACTATTGCGCTGACAAAGCTGGATGTTCTCAGCTATATGGATCGAATCCCTGTTTGCACCAAATATGTGGCTGATGGAAAAGAAACCGATAAATTTCCCTTCCCCGCAGCATTGGCAGACACCAAGCCGGTCATCGAATATCTGGAGGGCTGGGGCTGTGACATTTCCGATGTTCGCACATGGGAGAATCTGCCCAAGCAGGCACAAGCCTATGTGGAATACCTGGAACAGGCCATCGGATGCCACATCGGTTATGTGTCCGTCGGCCCGGAACGGGAAGCATATATCAAGCGGTAACAGGAGGATTTATGTGCGGAATTGTTGGATTTACCGGTAATCGGAATGCTGCTCCCATTTTGCTGGAGGGACTGAAAAAACTGGAATACCGAGGATATGACTCTGTCGGAATCGCGGTTGCACGGGATGGTGTGATCTCGGTATCCAAAGTGAGCGGCAGAATTGCAAATCTCTGCGAGAAAACGGAGGATGGAAAAACTCTGCCCGGATTTTCCGGCATCGGCCATACCCGCTGGGCAACCCATGGCGCACCTACCGATGCCAATGCCCATCCCCATATGAGCTGTGACGGGCGCTTCTCCGTCGTTCATAACGGCATCATCGAGAACTATATGTCTCTGCGTGAGGAGCTAACCGCAAGCGGCTACAGCTTCATCAGCCAGACGGATACAGAAGTTATTGTTCATCTGATTGAGATGTACTATAACGGAGATTTCAAAGAAGCCGTGATGAAAGCCACCTCACGTCTGCAGGGCTCCTACGCCCTCGGCGTTCTCTGTGCCGACTGTCCGGGGAGAATCATAGCGGTGCGGGAAGCCAGCCCGCTGATCCTTGGCATCGGCGTAGGCGAAAACTTCTTCGCCTCCGACGTGACGGCGCTGGTGGCCTACACCCGTAACGCCATGTATCTGGATGACGGCGAATTTGCGGAGCTGACATCGGAGAGCATCACGGTATATGATTGCACCGGCGCGGTCATTCACAAGCCAGTCAGCCGCATCACATGGAGTATCGAAGCGGCGGAAAAGGGCGGTTATAAGCATTTCATGCTCAAAGAGATCATGGAGCAGCCCCGTGCCGTGAAGGCGGCTTTGGCACCAAGAGTTCATGATAATCATGTCTGCTTGGACGATTTCAGCTTTACAGCAGAGGAACTTCGCAGTATCAAAAAAATCGTGATCACCGCCTGCGGCTCTGCGTATTACGCGGGGTGTGCGGGAAAATACGCGATAGAAAAGCTGTGCCATATCCCTGTGGATGTGCAGTTGGCCAGTGAGCTGCG
>JAZQFQ010000064.1:0-20708 GCA_045539595.1 Eubacteriales bacterium
GAAAATCCGAGAAAGCGGTATCGTAGGCTTCCCGGCGGACCAGCTCTGCGGCGCGTGCCATAAGACGGCGGCTTCCGTCATCCAGATGTTTATCGGAAATGATTTTCATAAATCCTCACAGAAGAGATTGTAGTACAGACAATAAGATGAACGTAATCAGAAAGGAAATATCAATGGGCATGGCGGCGATGGCGTCGATCCGGTGCAGAAGCGCCCGGACGGGGATGATAAACGGCTCCGTTGCCACGATCAGAAACCGCAGAATGCCGCTTTCCTCCGGCATAAAGAACCAACTCATAATGGCGCGGATTGTCATCATGGTTTGAATGAGAGAAATCATCCAGAAAGCAAGGGTGGAAAGGAAGTAGAAGAGGATATTCAAGGAAATCTCCTTTCGGGTGGGTAGCAGGATGATAAAAATCCCGCATATCGGCATGCGGGCAGCATTACTCATGCTGCCCGCCGTCATTGTTTTGTATTTATCGAAAATCGGCACAAAAACAGAAGGCAACGGAAGCTGCCTTTGTTTTTATGGGCAGAGAATCAATTAAAATTCGCTGTTCTCCATGCCGGTGTTTTCTTCCTCGCGCTGTTCAGCACGCTGACGCTTGTCGCGGAGCTGTGCATCGCCCACATCCACATTGCTGGGAGTGATAACGTATGCGTTGGACGCGATCTTCTTCAAAGAACCGCCGATGGAATAAGCCACGCCGGACAGGAAGTCGATCAGACGGCGAGCGGTTTCCTTGTTGGTGTTCTCCAGATTGAGAACGACCGTGCGCTTATTCAGAAGATGATCGGCGATCTGAGGAACGCTGTCGAAGTGCTGAGGCTTAACCACCTTCAGCTCCAGTGCGGTGCCGGACAGGCTGATGCCGCTGCTCATCTGAGACAGGCCGCTCATGCCCATGCCCTGTGCGCCCATAGGATCCGCTGCGTTCTGCGCGTTCTGCGCACCGGGGATCTCTTCGTCACCGTCGAACTCCTTGTAGTAATCGTCCTCGTAATCGTCGTAGTCGTAGCTGTTGTCTGTGCCGATGCCTTTCTTAATTCTGTCCATGAGTCCCATTATTTAAACCTCCCCAACGTGAAAGTAGTATTTTTTATTTCCTTGCCATGTATACCGGGATCAGCGGTGCCCGAAGATCGCCTGGCCGACGCGCACCTCGGTGGCGCCTTCCTCGATGGCGATGGCATAGGTACTGCTCATACCCATAGATAAAACAGGCTCTATTATATTATGCGTGTTTTTTTCGAAAATGTCAATAAAAATCTCGTAAGTTTCTCTAAAATATTTGCGAGAATCTTCTATTTGGGCACAAACGGGGGCCATTGTCATCAGTCCGCGGACCCGGATGCCCTCCAGTGCCCCGAAATCCCGCACGGCATCCCGTACCGCCTCGGGCAGGACACCGCCCTTGTTTTCCTCCCGACCGCTGTTCACCTCCACCAGAATGTCCGTTACGATCCCGAGAGCGGTACTGCGGCGGCTGATCTCCTGTGCCAGGCGGAGGGAATCCACACTTTCAATCATGGAGACGCGGCCCACCACCTGCTTTACCTTGTTGGTTTGCAGATGGCCGATGAAATGCTGCTCGATTTTGCCCTCCAAAGCCGGGTATTTGTCGATGAGCTCCACCGCGCGGTTTTCACCGATCAGATCCAGTCCCAGATGCTCGGCCGCAAAAAGGATCTCCTCCGGCGGCACCGTCTTGGTGGCCGCCAGCAGGCGGACCGGACCGTGGCCCACGCGGCGGCGGGCCAGGGCATTTTCCATATTTTCCCGCACGCGGCGGTAGTTTTCTGCGATGTGTTCGAATTGCTTGTAGTTTTCCATGCCTTATGATAATACGCGGCCGTCGTACAGCCCGCGTCCCTTCGTGATAACCATATCGTTTTGCTTCAGCCACTGGTGTCCCTCGGGGGGATCCGCCTCCGGATTCATCTCCGCCAGACACCAATCCTCATTTTCCAGAAGGATGTTCACCGCCCGATAGTACACGGTACTGCCGTAGCGGATGAATACACCCGTAACGCCATCCTGTGCCCGCAAAGCGGAGGCGGGAATGCGCAGCCCGGTGCATTCCTCATACAGAATGGATACCGGTTGGGAGCGGGTGAATGTGAAATCTGTGGGGAGGGAATCGCCGCGGAAGACAAGCAGGGCCTGTCCATCCTCCTCGACGACGCGCACAAGCTTCATAAGAAGCGTTTTATCCTCGTTGTAGGGGAAGGTGACGGGATACATATTTCCCACAGTCAAAGACCGTCCCGTGTCCCGATTCGCCACGCCTGCCGCGTACCAGATGTAATCCGTCGCCAGTTTGCCGACGGTGGCGGCTGTGGCAGGCTCGGTGCGGATCAGATCGCGGAATTCGCTCAGCGTCATATTCTCCGCCCGCTCTGCGGTAAAGGAGTTTTCGTATCCGTCACAGGCGGAATAGTAGTATCCGCTCCGGGGCGAGGTGATCTGCTGCCGGCGGGTGCCGAGGGAGCGGGTCAGGGAAGACTTCTCCGTCCGCAGCCGTTCAATGGCTCCGCTTACATCGGCACCGGATCCCGTCAGGGATGCCCGGCGGTTCCATTCGGAGATCAGGGATGCCCGCAGGGACAGCACGCTGCCCCCGTCCCCCCGCCGTCCGGCAGAGGCGATGTTTTCCACAATATCGTAGATTTCCCCATCGATGGAGGCGGTGTCCCGCACGGACAGGGTGCTGTTCTGGATTTGCTCCAGCACGGCGAGCTGCTGTTCCAGCCCGGCGATCTGCGCTGCCACATCGGGGGAGGAGATGTCGTACAGGGAAGCGACTGCCCGACCGATGCCCACCCGCTCGCCGTCCGATACATCGGGGACACAACTGCCGCCGCTGACGGAGGCGGTGAGGGGGATTTCATCCCGGAAAATATATACATCCATGTCCAGCGCGGTGCCTACCGTGGCCACCGTGGCCGGCTCGGACTCGGTCTTCTGGGTAAGGCCGTAGAACAGATGGTACCCGATGTACAGAATCAGCCCCAGCGACAGGGCAACGGACAGCACATACAGGCCCACTTGCCGAAGATATTTTTTATCCATGTTTTTGATTCGGCCAGAGGCCGGAACCTTTCCGTTATCGTTGTGTGTTTACGGGAATGCGGGGAACCCGCGGGGTGAGAATACAGGTGATCTCGTAGTTGATGGTGGAGCCGATGCGGGCCAGGGCCTCGATCATGCTTCCGTCATCGCCGCCGAACAGCGTGACGATATCGCCGGGCTGTACATCGGCTTCGCCGATGTCGATCATGCATTGGTCCATGCAGATCCGTCCCACCACGGGGGCAAGGGTGCCGTCCGCCAACTTCACCGATGCACCGGCGAAGGCGCGGACAAAGCCGTCCGCGTATCCCACGGGGATAGTGGCAATGCGCATATCCCGCTCTGCGGTGAACGCGGCGCCGTAGCTGACGGATTCGCCGGCCCGCAGGGTGTGGATGTGGGCAATACGGGTTTTCAGCGAGAGAACGGGAGTGAAGTCCGGAAGAATCGTGCCGTCGGGGGACATACCGTAGAGGAGAATACCCGTGCGCACGCCGTCTTTGTATCCGCGGGGCAGATGGAGTGCCGCCGCACTGTTGCAGCAGTGCAGCATGGGCGGGCAGATCCCTTTTTCCTTCAGAAGGGCTTCCACCGCCTCAAAGCGGGCCAACTGCCGCGCTGTCAATCCACCCTCGCCCCGATCCTCATCCGCCGTGGCGAAGTGGGTGAACATGCCCTCGTTTTTCAGATGGGGCAGATCCAGTACCGCGGCGATCTGCTGTACGGCCAGGGCCGCGTCCGCACCGTCAAAGCCGAGGCGGTTCATGCCCGTGTCCAGCTTGATGTGGGTGCGCAGTACCGCCGTGCGGGGCAGAATCCCCGATGCCTTCAGGCGTGCCATCTCCCGGGACATGGCACCGGCGTACTCGGGGGAGAAAATGGTCTGGATGATGCCCTGGCGCACCAGGGTTTCCGCATCCTCAGGCAGGGAGTATCCCAGAATGATGATGTCCGCATCCCGGCCTACGGTTTCCCGAAGCAGCACAGCCTCATACAGGCAGGATACGGCGAAAAAGCCGCACCCCTCCTCCACGAGAGTCTGTGCGACGATATCCGCCCCGTGGCCGTAGGCGTTGGCCTTTACCGCCGCGATGATGCGGCAGTCCGGCGATGCCTTGTGCACATGGGATGCGATTTGGCGGTAATTGCGGCGCAGAGCCGCCACATCGATTTCCGCCCAGGTTTTGTATTTTCCGTATCCGTTCATAATGGGATGTCCTTTATGTAATAGTAACTCAGCCATCGCCGCACCGAATGTCCGATACGCCATAGCGGGTGGTGATGCCGTCCATGATTTGCTCAAAAAATGCGGGAAGTCCGTCCGGACGAAGTCCCACCGTGTATTCGGCGGTGTCCGTGCGGAAACGGGCGCAGGTGATCCCCTCGGGATCATCCCCCGCGGCCTCAATCCCGATGAGTTGATCCTCCCGCAGACGGAACAGATCCATCATACGCACACAGCCGCCGCTCATGGCTTCGCTGACGGGAATGTGCAGATCTCCCAGCGATACCTCGCCGGCCGCATCCGTGATCGTAAAGGTGATCCCGGCGACCGAAGCGGGGGCAAGAATTTCGGCGGTGAATCCGCCGGGGATCGGCGTGATCCGCCAGGTGGTGTCCCCCTGCTGCAGGGTGACTTCCGTAAACACATCCTGGTACCAGAGCAGAGGACGGGCGTTTTTCGGCGTACAGCCGGGGAGCAGAAGAAACAGTACCGACAAAAGGGCAATCAGCCGACGGCGCATGGGATCACCTCCGATATGCATTTGGTGCATTGTATGACGGAGGCGGTGCCGATATGCCGATCAGTAGCGGAGAGAGGTGCTCATTACCGTGGCGGTGCTGTTGTAATAGCGGAAGGATTTCAGGGTGCGGGAGGTGGCCTCAAAATAGACCGCGCAGGTTTTGCCCGCGTCGTTTTTATAGGTGAAATAGTAGGAGTCGGGACTCTTTTTCGATCCGCGGAAGTCGTGGGTCAGAATCGCCTGGGTGTAGTCGCTTTCGTGAGTGCGATCCATGGGCGCAATGGCCAGCATATCCTTGATTTTGCACTCGAATTTCTTTTTGCGGCTGCGATTGCCGTAGATATCGGAGAAGGTGATGGTGCCGGAGACGATCTGATATTCGTGATCCACCGCGGCAAATCGCCAGGTAAAGAACACCAGCATACAGATAAACAGCGGAAGCAGGGAAATCAGCATGACGATCTTCAGATACGTGGTGAAAAACAGAAAGTACGCTGCAGCGAACAGCACATAGCCGGTGATGAGCAAAATGCGCAGAAGGAGATTTTTTCCCTCCGCTTTCTGCGCCACGGCATATTCTGCGTAATTGATGGATTCGTTCATGGATAAGGCTCCTTATTTGGTATGGATGACATACGCGCCGTTTTTCTTACATTATAACATACTGTGCAGAGCAAATCAAGGCAGGAGACGGATATGATGTGCAAAAAAAGAGAGATCGCGCGGACGCGATCTCCCGGAGGGTCAGTCTCTTCGTGTGATCCCGATCAGGCGGATCAACTGGAGCACGGAGGTGGCCAGTGCAGCCACATAGGTCATGGCGGCGGCGTTCAGCACTTTTCCCGCCCCGGCGATCTCCCTCTCCGATAAAATCCCCTCGGATGCCATCACCTGCCGCGCCCGGCGGCTGGCGTTGAATTCCACCGGCAGGGTAATCAACTGGAACAATACGCAGATGCCGAAGAGGATGATGCCCGCATAGGCCAAAGCCAGCATCCCCCGGGCATAAAAGGACAGAACACTGCCGATCAGCACCAGAGGCACCGCCAGACGGGAGGAAATACTCGTGGCGGGGATGATGGCGGCGCGGATGCGGATAGGTGCGTACTGCTTGGCGTACTGGATGGCGTGACCGCATTCGTGAGCGGCTACGCCGATGGCGGCGATGGAGGTGCTGTCCCGCACCGTGTCGGACAAGCGGATCACTCCCGCCTGGGGATCGAAATGATCCGTCAGATTCCCCGCGATGGATTCAATGCGGATGTGGGACAATCCGTTGGCATCCAGAATGCGCCGGGCGGCGGCGGATGCCGTAATGCCGGAGGCGGAGTGCACCTTCGCATAGCGGGCATAGGTGGTCTTGACCGCCATGCTGGCGATCAGGGTCAGAATCAGCGCCGGGAGAATGTACAGCATATCGTAATACAGCATAAGAACTCCTTTCGGTACAGGTATTCTTTCCGGAATGACGGTTGGTTATCCGCGCAGGGAGGATAGGTATCTTAATTTGTATCGGGAGGGGGAAAAGAACGCATCTCAAACGCCGAAGTTTCTTTTCCCCCTCCTGTGAAGTCAGATAAATCAATTTGTGAAGCGAACCTCCCCCATTTCTCCTTGGCTTGGCGCAAATTATATGTTTTTCGACGCAGCCAAGGAAGTGAGGGAGGAGCGAGTTTGCACATATGCAAACTCGAGGAGGGCATTTGATGATTCTCCTGAAAAACCAAAATCCCCCGTCTTTCGACGAGGGATTTTTTGGAGCTGCTACCGGGATTCGGACCCGGGACCTCATCCTTACCAAGGATGTGCTCTGCCAGCTGAGCCATAGCAGCACTTACAGCGTGATATAGTATACCAGATATCCGCTCGTTTGTCAATAGGATTTTTTAAAAAATCCGAAAAAGAAATATTTGTGTCGGCGCACGCGCCGGTAAGAACAAATAAGGAGCAGGTCTGTAAGCCGGGTTTTGTCGGGAACTGTCATCTATCTCGACGGTGCGTTGCCGCACCGCTCATGCCACCCGCGCGCACAATGGCCGGGCAAGCCGGGCGCGCATACGGTGTTGCTTCGGATAGGGTTTACAGCGCCCCCATGTTGCCATGGGGCCGGGTGAGCTCTTACCTCGCCTTTCCACCCTTACCGATCCGAAGATCGGCGGTATATCTCTGTTGCACTATCCCGGGAGTCGCCTCCGGCGGACGTTATCCGTTATCCTGCCCTGTGAAGCCCGGACTTTCCTCATACCGCGACCTTTCGGCATAACGGTACGCGACAGTTCAACCTGCTCGTCTGTGATTATACAACAAAGCGGAGACGGTGTCAAGAAAATCTTTTTGCAAAGGTGCAAAAAACACTTGCAATCTTTTGGAGAATCCTTTATACTATGGGTAGGAAAATCCTGTGGAAAAGGGGGAGCTTTATGAAAAAATGCGAAAAATGCGGCACACCGCAGAAAAACTCCCATTTTCGCTGCATTGAGTGCGGCGCCATTTTGGGAAAACCCTTGTCCCGAGCGGATGAGGAGCGCATGGAGGAGCAGATCTCCGACTATATCGCGGACCGTGCGGAGCGGACGGAGACGTTCTACATCACCCGCCTGGATAAAATCATGATCGCTTTGGACATCCTCGGCATCCTTGCGTCCGTTTTGTATCTGATATTCGGGCCGAGGAATGCGGACGGGCAGGGGATATGCCTGTTTCTGATACTGATATTTCTTGCGGCGGGGATCGATACCGCCTTTCCCAAAATCGCCTGGACGCTGGAAAAGTGGCGGGTTGAGATGCGGTATCATGTGGAGAATCTGGAACCCTCGGATTGGTATCTCATCACCCGCAAGATCATCAACGTGGTTTTCCCCATTCTTGCTTATATGGCACTGTTGTTTGTGCTGATAAATACATAAATTCATACACCGGAAAGGATACTGTTATGGAAAAAATGAAAATTGGCATCATTGGCTGCGGCCGTATCGCCCGGGCGGCACATATCCCGTCCTATCGGAAATGCGAGGATGTGGAAATTAAATATTTCTGCGACATTATCCCCGAAAAGGCACAGGAGTGCGTGGAGCAGTATAAGACCGGCATCGCCGTGGCGGATTATCACGCCGTGCTGCAGGATCCCGAAGTGGTAGCCGTGTCCATCTGTACTCCCAATATGGCCCATAAATTTATCTCCATCGATGCTCTCCGCGCCGGTAAGCACGTTCTGTGTGAGAAGCCTGCTGCCCGTGTGTATTCCGAGGCATTGGAAATGCAAGAGGCACAGCACGAAACGGGCATGACGCTGAATATCGGCGTGGTCAACCGTTTCAACAGCGCGGTGAATAAGGTAAAGCAGCTGATCGACGACGGCGTTCTGGGCGAGGTGTACCACGTGTACGCATCCTTCCGCCGCTATCGCGGAATCCCCGGCCTGGGCGGCGCCTTTACCACCAAATCCATCTCCGGCGGCGGTGCACTGATCGATCTGGGCGTCCATTATCTGGATATTATCATGTACGCCATGAACGATCCCAAGCCCCTAACCGCATCCGGCCGTGCTTTTTCCAAGCTGGGCGCGGATATGAAGAAATATGTGTACGAATCCATGTGGGCGGAGGATACCAAGGATCTGAACGGTACCTACGACGTGGATGACTTCGTCACCGCTTTTGTCCGCACCGACGGCCCCACCATTACCCTGAACGGATCCTGGGCGCAGAACATCGGCCAGGAGGAGGGATACATCGATTTCCTCGGTACCGAGGCGGGCATCCGCCTGAATTACGGCGGCGATTTCACGCTCTACGGCGTGAAGGACGGCAAGCTGTACAACGAAAAGCCGGAATTTGCTCACGACAATATGTTCTACAACGAGATTCGCGCCTTTGTGGATTGCGTGCGCTCCGGCGAGACGCTGCCCTCCCACATCGACCGCAACATCCTGACCTCCCGTCTGATGCAGGGCATCTACGATTCCTCCATGACCGATCGGGAAGTTGTATTTGAATAAAAGCAATTTGATAAGCGAAAAAATGTTGCCGCATTTGATAATGCGGCAACATTTTTTATCCAAATTCATTTGGGCTTCGATGTATCCATATAATACAATTGTTCCCTCAGGATCTCTTTATCCGTATAGTATGTATAGATGTTCTGCACCCTTTTCCGAATGGTTTCATCAAAATAGACATCGCCTCTCGCGTCAACGAAGTCCTTCACATACTGATCCAAATCGGAATAGAAGATATTTGTCACATTATAGCAAACATAGCGATCATCTTCATAGATTTTGCACGGCTCCAATGCGGCAAAAGTCATAAGACGTCCTCGAATCAAAGTGTAATCCTGGAGACTTTCTATTTCATTTGTATCATACGTCATGATGTAGATCAAAGGAATCGCAGCACTTCCGTCGGTATCTCCCTTGTGCAGGGGGATAGCGGCGCTCAGCACCAGCGCTTGCTCGGTCTCATGAGACCCAACGGGAATGTGATACAAATCCAGTGTCGATCTGTATTGTCCCACAAGCCGATACTGGGCGTCGAAAGAAACGGTTTCATCAAACACCACGTTCGCGGGAGTAATGCCCACGTACAAATGCGGCGATTTTGCGGCAACGGTATTCCCTTGCACCTCCGCCAGCAATTCCCGACACTTCGCATAGTAACCGTTTAAGTGATTTAGGTGGGATGCCACATCCGTGAAAGTATAGGCAAAATAGGGCTGCAGTTCTTCCATAATATGATCGGCTGCTGCCGCATCTGTTTCTGCCGGCGGCAGGGATGTCGGTTCTTTTTCCTCAGGGAGGATCGGCTTGGCAAAGGCTACCTCACATATCCAATCCTGTCCAAATACGAAATGATGATTGGTCAGAACCAAATAGTAGTGATCTCCGACCAGCGGCTCCTCCAGTGCGGCAATATTGTATGCATCGGACAGATCGATTGTCATAATCCCGGCGGCGTGAGACGGAAAATCAGTTTCTCCGAAAACAATCTCGCTCGAAAGCGGTGTGATTTCCTCGGCGGTCGACCATCGCATCAGTTTTACTTGCTCTTGAAACCGCAGTTCTTTGTCTGAACGGTTTTCCACATACACCGACACAAGTCCATCTCCCTCATAGGTGGCACAAAGACGCAATTCATCCCCCGCCAGCGGGGAAAACAGCGCGGCGGAAAAAGCCATCATGGTAAGACTGCACACTGCCATCGCTGCGGCGACCAGCACCAGCCGTATAGAACAGCGGTGCGGGCGGTCGGTAAGGGGCACACCGGTTTTTTGCTCGAAAATGTCTTTTATATGTTGTAAATTTGTTTTATGAAAGGAAGCCATACAAATCTCCTTATCTGGTTAGCATTTCGCGTAGCTTTCGCTTGGTTTGGTACAGACGGTTGTCCACCTGTTTTACGTTTATGTTCAATGCAAAAGCAATTTCCCGGGGTTTCTGGTCGTAATAATAGCGGCGCAACAGAATCTCCCGCTCTTCCGCGCCCAGAGCGTTTATTGCCGTCGCAAGTGTTCGGCGGGTTTCCGCTTGGAGGACGGTATCCACAACGCCCATTTGCTCGATGCACGCGGTTTCTTCCAGCGAAACGGTATTCCGTTTCACGATCTCGCGGCATCGGTTGATTGCCTGCGTGCGGGCAATGACAGAAAGCCATGTTTTCAATCGTCCTCGCCGGGCATCAAATTTTTCCGGGTGCTCCCATAAGTAAATAAACGTATCGGCTACACATTCCTCTATGTCCTGCACCGCGCCGATATTGTGCAAAATTTGGCCCGCGATCGACCATAAAAGCTTTACGTATGTATCCATCACCGCGCCTATGGCATATTCGTCGCGGTTTCGGATGGCTTGTATCATTTTTTCATCATTCAAACAGTTCACCTCCTGCTGGTGTATTAACCGGTCACATACAGTACGCAAAAAAACGCAAAAACACTAAGATTTTGAAATAATTGTTTTCGTTCTTCAATAAGAAACCGCACGGGGTGATCCCATGCGGCCTGTTTGTTCCTATTTGCTGTTTTGTTTACTTCTTCAGAGAATCGCGGATCTCGCGGAGCAGAGCCAACTCTTCGGCACGCTCGTCGGCGATCTTCTTCTGTGCGGCAGCGGCCTCGGCAGCAGCCTTCTCAGCGGCCTCTTTTGCCTCGGCATCGGCTTTGGTCTTGGCTTCGGCGGCCTCAGCGGCGGCCTGTGCTTCGGCTTTCTTCTTGGAGTACATCACTACACGAAGTACGCAGAAAATGCTGAAGGCGATGATGAGGAAGTCCAGAATCATCTGCAGGAAGTTGCCGTAACGGACAGCCACCTCAGCGGCTTCCACCGTCACGCCGTCCGCGGCCAGAACTGCTTCCTTCAGAACGATCTTCCACTGGGAAACGTCCAGACCGCCTACGGCCAGACCGACCAGCGGCATGATGATGTCCGCCACCAGGCTGGAGGTGATCTTACCGAACGCACCGCCGATCACAACGCCGACGGACAGATCGATTACGTTGCCCTTGGAGATGAACTTTTTGAAATCCGACCAGAAAGTACCCATAATAAACTCCTTGTATTATAGAAAATTGGAAGAATAATATCTGGTTATTATTATACCCGATGTGGGGCGGTATGGCAACCCGTTTTTTGCAATCGAATCAAAAAAATGAAAATGTTCTTGACAATGGGGGGCGGGTATAGTATAATAATCAGGCGGAATAACGCTACTGTGGCTCAGTTGGCAGAGCAGCTGATTCGTAATCAGCAGGTCGCCGGTTCAAGTCCGGCCAGTAGCTCCAACAGAAAAGGGTATCGCATGAAATCATGTGATACCCTTTTCTGTTTTCCGGGTTCCGTAACCGCTAACAGCAAAAACAGCCACTCCCGCCTGAGCGGCTTTTTTTAATAACATGAAGGATTCTTCCACAGGGGATGCATCTCCATGATGCAAGGAAATATCCTACATGAGAAAATTTTGAGAGAACGCAAAAAACGTGCGCAAAGCTGTTGACAAGTGTCTACAGATTTGCTATACTGATGGTGTGGACAAGTGTCAACAAATCGGAGGTGTGTACTATGGAACATATGACCCTGTCGGAGGGGGAATGGAAAATCATGAAATTGCTGTGGGCATCGGCGCCGCGCACGTTGGGGGAAATCTCCAGGGAATTGGCCGAGGAAACAGGCTGGACGCGTCCCACGATTTTTGTCATGCTGAAACGTCTCATCGCGAAAGAGGCGGTTCGCATAGATGACAGCGGACGATATCAGGAGTATTATCCCCGGATTGTGCGTCAGGATGTGGCCCCCAAGGAAACCGAATCCTTTCTCAACCGCGTGTATGACGGCAGCATTGGAATGTTGGTGACTGCTCTGACGGAACGAAAGGCATTGTCTGAGGAGGATATTGCCGAGTTGCGGCAGATCCTGGATCGGGCGGAAAAGAACAGAAAGGAGTAATCTATGACTGCCTATCTGATTACACTTTCTTTGCTGATCGCAGTGGTGCTGCTGATTCGTGCGGTATTTCGAAAATCCATCTCCCCGCGTGTAATGTATGCGCTGTGGCTGGTGGTGGTTGTCCGTTTGTGCCTGCCCGTTTCTCTTTTTGCGATCCCCGTGGATATTCCATCCCTTTTCCAGCAAACATCTGTACAGAATGCGCTTCCGGCGGATACCAATTCCCAACCTGCACAGCCGTCGGTTGGCGATACAGTATCACCGCCCGCGGCGGATTATGAAATTCCCACAACGGCACTTCCCACAGTGCCCGTGCCGTCGGTGCCAAGCGCACCGGAGACGGATGTGCCTGCTCTGCATGCGCCCGACGCCCCCCATATACAGGCATCTGTACCGGAACCGGATGGGGTCAGCCCGTGGATGATGGTTGTCGGAATCGTCTGGCTGATCGGTTCTGTCGGGCTGGCTGTATGGTTTACTGTCACGACGGCCTTGTTTCGCCTGCGGCTGCGCCGCGATCGCGAACTGTATCAAACAGTCGGACACACCAAGGTATATATATCCGAAAGTGCGGGGGTTCCTTGTCTGTCGGGGTTTATCCCCTCCATTTACATCACGCCGGATGCTGCAAACAGTGAGGCTCGCACCCTGATTTTGCTTCATGAACGTGTACATATGCATCACGGCGATCATATCTGGGCCTATGTCCGCGCCATCGCATTGGTTGTCCATTGGTGGAATCCCCTCATTTGGACAGCGGCATTTCTGTCCAAACGAGATGCGGAGTTGGCCTGTGATGATGCTATTGCATCAAAACTGCATGAGGAGAACCGCCTGAAATACGCCCGTGTTCTTCTCGATACGATCCCCCAAAAGCACCGATATGCTGTCGGACTTGGCAGCGCACCGATGAAAGAGAGGATTCTTATGCTGACAACAAAACAGAAAAATCGATGGGTTTGCCTGGTTCTCGCCCTTGTGCTTACGCTGAGTGCAGCCAGCTGCTCCTTTGTTACACTGCATCCTGAAACAAAAAACAAAGTGGTGTCCGTATTGATTTCGCAGGAGGATGCCCTGCCGGACAAAGAGCCCTATGTAGCCTCCATAGGAAAGGGCGGCACACAAAACTATTTCACGCTTGAAAAAGGACTTACCTATTACCGACTGGATACCGCCAGTCGCCGTGTATATCGGCACGAACTGCAATTGCCTGCAGAATACACCGAGGGAAATATATGTTTTGCCTATGCCGGGGAGGTGACAAAGGCCGGTGAAGGAAATGGAGAAATCCATTTCCTCCTGGAAGCCGTCCGTAAGGACGAAACGGTATATCTTGCCTGCTATTTTACACCGGATTTTGAAACAGAACCCGCAGGAAATCTTGTGTTGATTTCCATGGAGGAAATCTCCCGAGAGCAGGCGGATTTACTGCGAGGTATTCAGACGTCCCTGGCGGTGGGTGATATTCTGAAAGAAACGGTTCCCTGCCTGCCGCATGGCGTGGAAATGGCCCTATGGATGGCCGGTTTTGAGGGGTTCAAGGGGGGCTATTACCTGTTTGCATCCGGAATAGATTCGTTGGAATACTACCGCTGGGGATTGTTCCCGGAGTCGTTTCAGAAAAATACACTCACTTTGCCGGAGGGGTATACCAATGGAAAAATCGTTCACGCAGTGACGGAAAGCGGGGAAGTGGAGAGCAAGGCGTGCCATTTTTATGTGAGTGCAGATCATGTCGGTGAGAGGGTATGTCTGGACTATTATCTGACAGCGGATATCGATGCCTGTGAATACAAACTGCAGTCTGTCACTCGGTTGAATACCGTACAGATGCGGGAACTGCAGACCATCCAACAGAGTATTTATCTTTGTGACGATGTATACATTGGGGAGGATACTCCGACCCACGGCGCGGCGCAGCTGTATATTCCCACCGCTCTAACGGATTATCAGGCCGAATGCAAAGTACTTCTTTGCGAGGACGGGTGCGATCCTGCCGCGGTGCTCAGCCGTGCATTCTGGGGATATGCCCCCGCATGGACCATCGATCGGTACGAGGAATTTACTCCGGATGATGGGTGGAATTATCCCACCCGCCGATACATCAATGAAGTTCCCGAAGAAATTCGTGAGCAGATGAAGGCGCAGGGGGCTCCGGATTGGGTCATGTTCCAGCGGCGGTATCTGTATCTTGTCACACTGGATGATACCCATTATGCATACATCCTTATCTATCCGCGGTACTACGAGGCGGAAAAACCGGCTGACGAGGAGAGCATCGCCAACGAGATTATCAAGCATGCGGAAATCGTTCTGAGCCCGGATGTACCTGCGGGCATGAAAGTGAATCCCGAATTGTTTGCTTGGGAAACGATCCGTTTTTCTTACCAGAAAGAGGACGCATCTCTTTCTGCGGTACAGTTGCAGATATCCTTGCCCAAGGAGTGGCGTGTTTCCTACGGATACAGCACTTACGAAGTGCCGCCCTTTGCGGAATATGCAGATCTGTATGCGGGAGATGACTGTGTGGGAGGTATTGGATTTCTACCCTATACACTTCCCGATATTCCGGCGGATCAGGAAATCCCCCGGGAGGCCATCTTCCATCAACTTACCATGGGATCTATGTCTGTGTGGAATATCCATCAACACTTTGATGTAGTAAGTGATCCGGCCGCACCGTATTGTACCGCGCGGACATCTGTGCTTTATTCGTCCAAGGCATTTTCGGACGGAAAAGAACGCACCGACAATGCCATCGTCACCTATCATCCGGAATACAAAATGTATTTTGCGCTGAAATTGAATGACGGCATCAAAGACCGCACCTTGCTTTCCGAGGAGGAGATACAGTACATGGCGCAGAGTATCCGTTGGGTCACAGAGGATACCAGTGCCCTTTACAAGCAGACGGAAGCGTACCTGGCGCAGGAATTTCACCGTGTGTTCGATCCGTATTATGATATTCAGGATCTGATTATTTCTGGTTGGAATGAAAGCGGCAATGAAGCTACCTTTTACTATAAAATGACGCATTATTACGTTAACAAAGATCCGGATTTGGTTGAGTATATCCGAAAGCATAAAGAGACGGATCCGGAAGCATACGAAATGCTGTACAAGGATTATCTGGCACTTAAGGAAGGGAATATCTATTTTAAGGTAATACTGGTAGACGGAGAAATTGAATTGTACGCCAACACCGCCCCTCCCATAGGCGAGCCGGAATGGGAACGAGTTCAAGTGGATGATTACATTCAATAACCGACTAAAAGGGACTGCTGCATTTTGTTGCAGCAGTCCCTTTTTGTAAATGCCTAAAATCGACTTAATTTCGGCTGGTGCCAAATATCACCGGATCAGTCATACAATCCGGCGTTTTTCAACACCTCAATAGCCACATCCGGCTTGTTGGTAATCAGCGCGTCGCATCCCGCCTTGGCCAGCGTCAGAATGATCTCCGGATCATCGCAGGTCCAGAAATTCACGCGGATGCCCCGCATGTGACACTCCCGGATGATCTCCGGAAAGAGCCGGAACGCATGGTAATGGGGATGGATGGCCTGGGCCCCGAAGGTGGCGGCATACAGCCACGGATAGACCAGATTGTCGTTGAACAGCGGTGCCACCGGCAGATAAGGATCCACATCGTGTACCGCCAGCAGGGCGGGGTGATAGAAGGAGGAATAGTATACCTGATCCTCCATACCGTACTGCTTTGCCAGATCACAGCACATGGCGGGCAGGCGGCTATCGTGGCTTTTGATCTCCACATTCACCGAAAGACCGGTGGGAGCCAGCAGCTCGTAGACCTCCGCCAGAGTGGGGATCGGAGTGTTTTCATACGCATCCATGGAATTGTGGAAAGAGTAGGCACGCAACTCCGCCAGGGTGTGATCGGAAATCAGACCGCTGCCGGTGGAGGTGCGGTCAATTTTGTTATCGTGGCAGACGACGATCTGATCGTCCTTGGTCAGATATACATCCAGCTCCACGCCGTCGGCGTGCATCTCCGCCGCCAGACGGAAGGCGGGCAGGGTGTTCTCCGGCGCATAGGCGGACACGCCCCGATGGGCCCATACCAGGGGGCGGGTGTTCCATGTTTTTTCCATAAAATCCTCCCAAATGCATACAGTGTGCGGTTTCTGTCCCCATTGTAGCACTCCGGTGCGCGGATTACAAGTATAAAATCCCAACTTTTTTCATATGCATTATCAAACGAGATGGGAGGGATACAGTGGAGCGATACAGAATCACAGCGCCGCAGCCGTCCTTTGGCTGTCAGGCGTGTCTGCCGCTGGCGGATCGGCAGACCATGGAGGTACATATTCACGTGATCGTGGGGCGACTGTGCGCGGATCTGAACGTGCTGATCGACGGATTCCCCATGATGCACGGCATGGAGGCGGAGGAGATCTGCCGCCGGGCGTTTCAATTGCCGCGGCTCATCCGGGAGGATGTGCGGTTCAGTGCCGGCGGCATCGCCTGTCACGATTACTATTTCCGCTATCTGCGGGCGGATGAAGGGGAGCATCTGCCGGGGGACGAGGTAGCGGAGGTGCTCAGGCGGTCCTTTGGCTCGGCGGACAGCTTTTTTTATATCTTCCGGGAGGAAGCCAAGCGTATGCAGACGGGGGGATTTCTGTGGCTTTGTACGGAAAGCCGCTCCCACGTGTCCCGCCTGCGGCTCATCACCACCCGGGGATACGATTTGCCGCCGGCGCCCTACCTGCCCCTGCTGGCCTTGGATTTGTGGGAACATGCCTACATCGGCCGCTTCGGGGAGGATCGCCGCGCTTACGCGGACACATACCTTAGGCGGCTGGATTGGGATGCGGTGGGCAACACCATCGCCGCCCGGGCGTGCGGGGGATAATGTGAGGTGCCGCATTGTTAAATGCGTCACCTCAGCGAGCTTACCCTTGTCCGCTGAGGCGGCCATTTTCGCCGCTTCGAGCGAAAAACCGGATAATCTCGCCGCAAATTCCGGAAAAAACATAGGGCTGTTGCATTTTGATGCAACAGCCCTTTAGTGTGGTTATTCGCCTTTTTCGAGCGATTCTGCGTCTGCCGCAATTGCTTTAAAACGATCCGTTTCTCGGATGGAATCAAAACAGTTCCATGCGAGTGATGGGGTGATCTTGCGATTGTGGAGGATCGCTTTGCGATTATCAATTCCGTAAAAGTACGGCAGATTGCTTTTTGTGACTGCCGTATGGTTCTCTTTCAGCTTTCGCTCAAAATGAATCCATTTTTCCAGCCAATCCATGGCTTCGTCCGGACGTGCGAGATCCATGCATGTGAGTGCGCACCATGCATAGGACGAGTTGACTGCCAGGTTGCAATGGAATGCAGCCTCTGCATCGATTCCACCGAGAATCATATCAAACAACTCTACACGGAGCCGGTAACAGGTGTATGCTTCCTCGTACTTTTTCTGTTTTCTGTAAAGGGATCCGATCGCCGGGAGAATCGGCTCCAGTTGCAATAGCTTGGCATAGAGATTGCGGCAGTGCTCCGCAAGGGCATCTTCCGTACGGCCCATCTCGTCGTACACAACGGCCAGATGGAACCTGTTAGGATCAACCAGCTGCTTGGCGTGCTCTTTCGCCTTTTCATAATTGCCCATGATGCGGTATACGCTGACCAAACGGCGGTGCGCCAGATCCAGATATTCCATGTTGCTGCAATGGTTGAAAAGCACATTGGCCTGGCGGATGCATTCGTTTTCCAGACGGTTCATTTCCGATTTTCTGTCGGGGTGTTCCTTGGTGAACCGATCCTGATGATGTGCCCAAAGCAGCATCACCATATTGTCAATGGAGAAGGCGAGCAGTCTGTGATTGTTCGGATAGGTGGAGAGCATCTTCTGTATATCCGCGCAGATTTCTTCACGGAATGACGGATCATTGACATTATGCAGGTTGTTACTGAGTTTGGATTGCACCTCTGTAATAAATGCGTCCACTTCTTCGTCGCCATTCACGCCGTCCGTGCCGAAAAGTACATCTACGGATACACCGAATACATTGGCCAGCGGCACGACTTGCGAAATATCCGGCATGCCCGTTTCACTTTCCCAGCGGCTGATTGCCTGCGGGGTGATGTTCAGCTGCTCCGCCAGTTCTTCCTGTGTCAG
The DNA here is from genome assembly GCA_045539595.1 of Eubacteriales bacterium. Classification (GTDB taxonomy): domain Bacteria; phylum Bacillota; class Clostridia; order Oscillospirales; family CAG-272; genus SIG701. The sequence goes on from JAZQFQ010000064.1 coordinate 18,396, forward strand.
ATTGCGTTCTTTCCGCAGTTTGCGGATGATTTGTCCCATGGTCATTCTCATACGACTGTACTCCTTTTTCACAATTTCCGGTACCGTTGTGTATAGTATACCAGAAGTTTCGGCTCATGGGAAGCGATGCAAATCGAAGATGAACTCAACGGAGCATTGTTTTTTTGTATAAAAAATACGTTTCCGATTGTTGGATCGGAAACGTATTGGCGTGTAATTATTCCATCAATTTTTCGTTTTCCCGCGGAAGAAGATGGCCGCGATCAGACCGAATACCAGCGCCGCCGTGATGCCGGCCGCCGTTTCACTCATGCCCCCGGTCAGCGCGCCGAGCAGCCCCTTTTCGGTGACCGCCTCCTTCACGCCCCGGGCGATCAGATAGCCAAATCCCGTCAGGGGCGTGGCGGCGCCGCATCCCGCGAATTCCACAAAGGGCTCGTATACGCCCACCGCGCCCAAAATCACGCCTGCCACTACATAGGATACCAGAATCCGGGCGGGAGTCAGTTTCGTTTTGTCGATGAGGATCTGCGCCGGCAGGCACAAAAGCCCACCGATCACAAAAGCCCACACATAGTCCATCATGTCGTTTCTCCTTTACGCGGTTGTGATGCGCACCAGATGGGCGATCCCGGGAATGGATTGCCCCTGCTGAACGCTCATGGGGCTCATCAGCGCGCCGGTGCCGAGGAAAAGAATATCTTTCAGCCGCCCATGCCGCATCTCGTGCAGAAGATAGCCCGCGGTGACCACCGCACTGCATCCGCATCCCGAGCCGCCCGCGTGCTTATCCGTAGCCGCCGCATCGTAGATCAGATTCCCGCAGTCCGCGTGTACGGCGGCGATATCCAGCCCCGCCGCCCGGGCGAAATCGCAGAGGATGGCGGAGCCCTCCGCCCCCAGATCCCCCGTCACGATGCGGTCAAAATGATCCGGCGACAGCCCGCTTTCGGTAAAATAGCGCATCAGGGTGTCCAGTGCCGCCGGTGCCATGGCGGCCCCCATGTTGTTCGCATCGCTGATGCCCCGATCCACCGAGATGCCGGGCATCACCTCCGTGATGCGGGGCAGGCATTCGTTTTGCAGATCCCGGGGATAATAACTCTCATGCCGATCGCTGAGCAGAAAAGCGGCGGCACCGGTGACGGTCCATTGGGCGGTGGGCGGCCGCTGTCCCCCGTATTCCATAGGATAGCGGAACTGTCTTTCCGCGGAACAGTAGTGGGAGGATACGGCGCTGATCACCCGTCCGCCCACGGAGGCGGCGTACAGGGAGCCCAGGCACAGCCCCTCTGCCGCGGTGGAGCAGGCTCCGTACAGCCCAAAGAAGGGGATGTTGTATGAAAGAAGGCCGTAGGCCGATCCCGTGCACTGGTTCAGAAGATCCCCCGAGAAAAGAGCGGCGATGTCTCCGTCTTTCAGCTTCGCCCGGCCGAGCAGGGATCCCACGGCCATCCGCTGCATCTCGCTCTCCGCCTTCTCCCAGGTGTCCATGCCGAAGGTGTCATCCTTCGGATCGTGAAAATCGAAGTATTCCCCAAGCGGGCCGGCGAATTCCTCGTGTCCTACTACGGTGGACGCCCCCGCGATATAGATGGGCCCCGGCAGTTTGATAATGGAGTGTCCCATACGCACCTCAGAAAAATGTATTGATGATCCAGTATATCACGCCGTACAGTGTGCCGGCAGTGATGCCGTACAGGATCACCGGACCGGCAATGGAGAAGATTTTGGCACCTACGCCCAGAACGAATCCCTCGCCTTTGGTGTCGATGGCCGGGGCGGATACCGCGTTGGCGAATCCCGTGATGGGCACCAGCGTGCCCGCCCCCGCGAATTTGGCGATGTTATCAAAAACGCCGATCCCCGTGAGCAGTGCCGTCAGAAACACCAGCGTCACCGATACCAGAGCCGCCGCGTCATCCTTTTCCATGCCCCAACCCTTGTAGAGCGCAAGCAGGCCCTGGGCTCCGGTGCAGATGGCACCGCCCACGAGAAAAGCCCGCAGGCAGTCTTTCGCCAGCGGGGATTTTTTGGCGCGGGCGTTTACGTATTTTTTGTAGTTCTCACTGTCCGTGTGCATGGGAATTCCTCCGTTTCCTCAAGTCAATCATAGCATCCCCGTCTGATGGTCGGACTATGCGTAAAAATTTTATGAATTATTCATGATTTGTTTGAGAAGTGGCGGTAGGATTGTAGTATACTGTATGCAGAAGTACATATAAGGAGTGATATCATGTCTTTTTTCAATAACCTGAAGAAAAATCTCAATACAGCCGCCAACTACACCGTGCAGAAAACGGGCGAGGTCAC
>JAZQFQ010000065.1:0-12610 GCA_045539595.1 Eubacteriales bacterium
CCAACTGCGGCAACACCGCCTTTCGTCCGCCGATCAATGACGGTAGATACACGGATAGCTGCAGAAACGTTCGTTACGTACAGCAGATTGAGGAGTACGTTGTCATCCGTGAATTTGATTGTTTTCCCAAGGAATCAGCCGAAACCGGTATAACGACAGAGGCTAACGAATGTTTCCGTATCGTTCTGTCTGAATCCGATTACGGATTGTACGGACAGACACATCGCTACGTCAAAGGGGAAGGGAGCCAAAAGGTATGGGCCTCCACAAGAGAGATTTTTGATAACCGCAACCGTCCTATCAATCTTGTGGTAGAAGCTCCATGCGTCTATGACAATTTCCTAATGACCAAGCTTGCCGACGCTCTGACGCGCAACATTGATGAGCTCACAGATAGAGTTAAGCTTGCTGCTGTTGGCATGGCAGATGAAAAGGGAAGTATGCCGGAGGTTACCTTTGCACCTTGGGAGACGTCTGCTATCACCGGTGTTCAAGAGCGATGGGACGTCGAAGTACGCACGCAGGAAGTGGAGAATTCCGATAGCTACGTCCGTATCCTTTCATGGTGCACCAACTGCGGTAAGTTCGGCACGCGTCTTTCTGAGAATGAACGTTCATACGGAAGCGAAGGCTGCAAGTACTGCGGTAAACGAAACAGCTATCACCAAAGGGATAAGGAGTATATTTTCCATCTCATCGATGCAGTTGAAACTGATGATGACGGCATTGTCATTCGAGTGCAGGCAATGATCCGCGACAGAGTCTTTGCAAAGCAGGTTGTGGAAGGCGAGAATCCTGTAGTAGAAACGAAGGATGTACCTCAGTTCACGAATTATATCCACGTGAACAAGGAGGGAAAAGTGCGTTTTTATGATGACAACCGAAAGGAAATCACCAAGCTGCAGATCCAGATCTATACCTATCATACCGATCGGCACAGAAGATTTATCTTTGAAGAAAAGTCCCTGGAGCTCTTGAAGACAAACAAATGCATCAAGCGGACCGGTTATGACCTGCTTTTAAACACGTATACGACACCCAAGTACTTTGAGTATTTGAAGGAGATCCCCAGCATGGAGATCTTTGCAAAGAGTCAGATGTTTATTCTCATCAATGACATTATGCAGAAGAATATCTCGGATCTTCCTGCTTTCATACGCGGTACAAGCAAGCAGAAGAGCTTGAAGAACCTAACTAAGCCTCAGCTTGAATCACTGCGTAATCAGTTCGTAACGCTCAAGCATTTGGATGCCTATCTGCAGTGCCTTGGCAAAGATCCGACAGCTCTTTATGAGGATTTTATGAGTCTCAGCACAACGTCTCACGAGCGCCACGTGCTTGACATCCTTCGTGTCGGGGTCCCCGGGCTTACTGTTAAGAAAATCTGCGAGTATATTCAGCGTGTGGACGATATGCAGTGCTGTGCACCGAAAGACAGCATGCAGCTCTGGGCTGACTACTTGCGAATGCTCAGAGATTCCGAGTGCGATCTGACAGATACCAAGCTGGTCTATACCCATTCACTTAAACGCGAGCACGATAAGGTGGCGAGGAAGATGACGCAAATCAATGACGAGAAGCTCATCGCCGCCTTTGAACAAAAGGCAAGCGACAATGAGTGGTTGGAGTTTAAGGGCAGACAGCTTTCAGCAGTTGTTCCGCATCAGCTTACCGATCTGTATGAAGAAGGACGAAAGCTTTCGCACTGTGTTGGAAGTTATGCCCGCAGTGTGATCGATGGCAGCTCAGTTATCGTGTTCCTGCGAAGAAACAATAATCTTGACGTGCCGTATTGTACGGTGGAGGTAAGAGACAAAACGATCGTGCAGGTGCGTGGATGGAATAACCGCGAAGGTAGAGCTATCCCGGATATCCGTAGTTTCTTGAAGAATTGGTCCGAGGAAAAAGGACTGATTCTTGATGCAGCGTGAGGTAGCTTTATGAGAAAAGAAACCGATCTCGAGGCCGTCAAGAAGGTTGCCAGAAGCTTCGTTTATCTTGACGTTCACATCAATGAAAAGGTGGGCTTTATCTGTAATCATCCGTATATTGGGCAGATTGCCACGGTAGTTAACGAAAACGGAACGCTTAAACTGAAGGATGTACGAAATGAAAAGGATCTTGATGATATCCGGAAGAATATCCTCAAGACCATTGAGGCTGTATCAAGCTATTTGCAGTTCATCCACATTATCCGTCCGCCTTATTTGCCGGCATTTTTCAAGTTCACACAACATCTTTTAAGCGCTTACGATTACTCAACCTTTTTGGGATCCATGTGGACGATCGTTGAGTTTCCAAACGTAGACGACAACATAACCGCACCTGAGTTTGTCAAAATCTTCCGTAGAGCTGACAAAGCGTTTCTGATGGACGAAAATGAGCAGAAGCAATATTCTGCTCTACCGAAGGAGATAACGGTCTACAGAGGCATCAGAGGGCGTGGAAGTCTGAAGGCTTTATCCTGGACTACTGATATCAAACAAGCTGAATGGTTTGCAAAGCGTTGGGATAAGAACGGTAAGGTCTATTCTGCAACAGTCGACAAGGAAGACGTCCTTGCGGTATTTGCCTCAAGAGGAGAATCCGAGCTTGTCGTGGACTTTATGAAGCTTAGAAATATTAAGCTGGAAAAGGAATACTAAAGCGAAAAGAAGGAGCACCGCGCGGTGCTCCTTCTTGTTTCTTATTTATCTCCGTTTAGGATCCATTCCGGATCATAACCGAACTCCATGCCAATGAGCTTAGCGAGCATAGGGGAGATGGTTTTGTTCTGCTTGGTGCCCGGGCGGCTATTGCTTGTCAGGATATAAAGGTAATTTTCTGACATACCAACACGCTTGGCAAATTCGCGCTTCGATAGTTTTTGTTCAGCAATGATTTTGTTGAGTCGTGCTTCCAGTGTCATATGTTCGAATCCCCCTTCTTATCCTGCTGCTGTTTCAATGCTGCAAAACGTAGAAGTTGTTTTCTGGAGGAAACACCGAGCTTGCCGTATATGTTCTTGTTGTGATACTTCATGGTGTTTTCCTGAATGCCGAGAATTGCAGCAATTTCTTGCGCTGTTTTGCCTTCCAAATACAGCTCGTAAATACGCGATTCGGTTGGCGTTAACGTTTTCAGATTGCAGATAAAGAAGTCGTAGTCCTCAAGAACGATCTTCTTCTTTTGTTCTTCGGTCAAGTGTAGGATCTCGTTCTGAGCCAGCTCGTATTCCTCAAGCGCCTTCTCGTAGGCTGCCTTTGTTCGCTGAGCTTCGTCCTCAGCGGCTTGCTTAGCTGCCTGCAGGAGCTGTAGCTGCTCCTCGTAAGCTACGTCTCTTTGCGCAAGATAATCAAAGAGGTCGTCGATCTCACGAATTTTTAACTGATCTCCGTGTTCTCCACTGCATTTTACTTGGTCTATTTTTCTGAGAATAGGAGCAACGTATTTTTTGCTCATAAACAAACAATAGGTAAGGGCAACCAGGATGACAAACAAGATAACGCCTGCCGTTTTCATTTGTCCTTCGCGAATCTGTGCGTTGTACTGACTTTCGGTCATCATAAGCGCCACGGTAAATGTGTGGTTACCGAGCTTGATGCTTTGTGTTTTGCCGATACATTTTTCTGATCCAAAGTCAAACACAGTACTGTCGTTTCGCTTTAAGACCTTTACAGCTTCTGAGTTTGTTGCATTGTATCGATTGGAGTTAAATTGACCGGAGAAGCCTTCTTGATTCTCGTCAAGAAGTGCTCCGACAAGCTGTCCAAGCTTGCTGTCGTTTGCCTTCTTCGATAACTGAAAATACAAGTCGTTTATTTCAAAGCCACAAACACCGATGATATTATCTCTCGCATCGCGGATCGGTGTATATACGTACCGTGCTCTTTCCCAGGTATCGGGAATGTCCACGGTGGGGCTCAGAACATAGTAAGTACCTTTTGTGAATTCCGATTCGCAGGAGTCAAAGAAGTCGGTTTTCATTTCATTGCTCCATCCACTGTGGAATGTCAGATTGCCTTCCTTTGCTGTGGAAAAAGAGCCTCGATACAGGGCAATTTCATTGTTAACAGTACTCTCGGAATACAAATTGATGTATTTGAGATAAATTCCGTTGTGCAGTTGCGGGTCGGACTGACCGTTGACGGTTGTATCCAAAATATAGAATGCACCGCTGTTTGGGGCAAGCTGCATATTCAGATATACGGTGTTGTACAGTTTAAGTTGCAATGACGAAAGTGCCTCGGCGTTGTTCTTCAAATCTTCAAATGCAAGATTGTTTTCAACCAAAAAGCTTTCCAACGCTTCTTCAATCTGATCGGAGAAGGACAGGGCATGAGCCGCAACCTTGTCATAGCCGTCCTCAATGGAGTCCGTGTAAGACAAAAGCTGGGTATCCAGTACCTCCATGATCCTTGCATTCGTTGGATTCATTACACCAAACAGGTTCAAAAGAAGTAAGATCAAAGATAGCACTAAAGCAATTGCCGAGATAATATACAGAACAAAGCGACGGCGCATAGAAACGCCTTCCGCCTTTATTTGTTTGATGATACTCGTGATATTGATTTTTTTGAGTCGTTTCATGTCCGTCAATCACGCTCCTTACTCGGTCGACAGAGCCTTAAGCTCGGCGAGTGAGGCTTCGACAAGCTCGGTCAGCACCTTTTCAGGATCCTCTCCATTAGCTACTCGTTTTTCATATTGATTGTGAGCAGATAACAAGACTGCCTTAACGTTCTTCTCAAAATTTAACTGAACTCCCGAAGCACCATCGTAGAGCGGAAGCGCATAGAAGGAATAGTCCTCAAGCATTGTATCTACCGCCTGATAAACACTGCGGTAGCTTTCCTTTTCAATCATACTGAGGTCATCGAACAGCGCATCAAATGCTTCGGTGGTAACAGGAAGATAACCTGCGTTAGTTACAAAATCAAGGTTGTGCTCCTTCTCAGTCAGCCACTTGGCAAAGATGTATGCCGCTTGGTTCTTGCGTTCGTCATTATTCTTTACGGCAAAGAGTCCGCCGCCACGGTAGATCACACCTGAAGTATTATCCGTGAAGGTAGGATATGGAAGAGCAATCGATTCGATGGCTTCGGTTGTATTGTCTGAGTATATCACCTCATCGGGTTGATACAAAACGTCTGCGGTAGAGCCGGTATTAGCAATGATCTCAACGGTCTTCCAACGTGCGGCGGCATAACCTTCCTCCAGGCAAATACCGCCGTAAATAGCCGTTTCAGCCAAGGGAACCCATATGGTTCTGAATGCATCATCGTCAAGGCGCAGACGTCCGTTACGGACAAGCTCGCTGCCATTGGCTTTCATGCCCACATAGGCATAGTTATAGTAGTCATTGATCTGCATAAAGTTCTGCCCGTTTGACCAATCGTAATATGTACGAGCAGCATCAAATACACCGTCAAAGGTGTTCAAGCCATTAACGGTAACACCGGTATCGGTGCTGAAGCGATCAAACAGGGTTTTGTTAAGATAGAAGGCTTCCGTAGATTTTGCTACGGGAAGCATCAGTAAGTCTTCCTCGAAATATCCCTCGGACAGAAACTCCTTATGGAAATAGGATAATTCCTTTTTCGAGAAATAATCGTCCCAGGACAGAAGTCGGTCCTTGCCGATCAACTCAACAACACGGGGATAGGCCGTAAAAAGATCCGGCATTGTATCGGCGCCAGGCTCTCCATTAGCCGAAGCAGACAAAGCCTTGTCGATGGCTGAGGAGCTGGTAACCGACTCTACGTTGATGGTGATGCCTTTTTCTTTACCAACCGTTTGGTTAAATTCGTTGATAACGTCGTTTAACGGCGACTTGGTCTGGCTGCCGTAAACGTGCCACATGGTCAGTGTGACCGGATTTTCGGGACTGAGAGTCGAGCCGTTTTGTCCGCATCCGGAAAAACAGGTCATCAGGATTACAAAGCATAATAAGATTGCGATTTTTTTCATAGTGCCACCTTCCGATATGGGTTTTCCCACCCGAATTCCCACCCTTTTGAAAAATTTATTTGCCGTTCCTACCCTTTTTGGTCTTTTTGGGTAGGGTCAAAAAAGCAGAAATCCTTATAATTATAATTGCAAGGTTATCGAAGGAGGGTATAGATCTTGCCTTTGTCACGAAATTGATAAAGGGGTACCCCTTTATGTAGGAGCTATGTTCCTACATAAAGAACTCTGTCAACGCGCCAACGAAACACAGAGTCCGCCCCATAAATTGTTTTTTATATTATATCACAAAATTTTGATTCAGTCAAGACTCTACCGCCTTTGTCGGAAAAATGTTTCAGATTTCTATGTGCGGAGTAATTGACCGAAAAGAAAGGAGCGAAGTTATGCCAGAAAGGAAGACGGCAACCTATAAGGCGCTCGAGGACAGCGGCGGTTACCGGTTCATGTTTTATGGTGACCTGTCCGGCGCTCACGTTTGCACCACAAAGGAAATCTATTACGGGAATACGCAAGAAGAAGCCTTACAAGCCGCTTGGCAGGCGGAAGGGAGAAAACATTTCAATCAGTGTCGCAAATGCGGCAAATGGGTCAGCCTCGCCATGTATAATGTCGACGTCTTGGAATGCGTGGAATGTGCTCCCTTTGAAACCGAAGCGAAGTTCTGCAAAAACTGCGGTGCAAAGATTAAGGAACCTACAAAACCGTGCCCGACGTGTGGCAAGCCTCTTACTTATTATGGGAAGGGGTGGAGCAAATGAGTCCAACCGAAAAGTTAAGATATAGAAACATGGAGGACTATGGGTTCGGCCCCAATGTGATGAGGAATACCAAAGTCTGCGTCCGATGCGGCAAGATGGTGAAAGCAAATGCCAAGACTTGCCCCGACTGCGGAGAGAAACTACCCGGTGAAACTCTCTTTGACCGCTATAAGCGGCAGCACAAATGCTGCCCCGACTGCGATACGGTGCTTTCAGCCGATTCGCAGTATTGCCCTAACTGTGGAAAGCAGATTTTGCAAAAAGCAACGGGCTATCAAGAAAATACTCCAATAGGAGGAAAAAGAAATGAAACATAAGCTTTCAAAACAATTTATAAGTGCTTTGTTGGCACTTGTTATGGTCATCGGTATGATACCGGTATCCGCATTGACTGCCTTTGCGGCAGATGAAATGAAATCTGAAGTCAAATGGGGAGACAGCGGAAGAATTCAGTTTACCCTGGATGATTCCGGGGTGCTGACCTGGAGCGCCATCCCCGGTGCAACAAGCTATGATCTTAACATCTATATGCACGGCAGCCTTTTCAAAAGCGAAGAAGGTAATACCTCGCGAAGCTACGATTTGGTGAACGAGTTGAACAAATATAAAAAAGACTCCGGCACCGTGCAGATTATTATCAATCCCAAAGGTGTGGAAGCAGGAAGCGGCGATAAGGTTTCCTTTATGTATTCCAGCCCTTATCCCAAGCTGGAGGCTCCCTCCGGTCTGAAATGGGATGTGAACGGCAATGCAGATTGGGATGACGTGGCAAATGCCGACGGATATACACTTTATCTGTATCAACCCAGCAGCGGCGCCTACAACCATTACGACCTTGCAGGCTCCTATTTTAATTGTACCAATTATCCCGACGTTGCCACCCGCATCAGCGACGGCTGGTACTTTGCCGTTCGGGCAACCTCCACGGGAGCTTTCCGCCCCAGTGAATATAACGAAAGCTACCGCAGGGGGCATGTCATCGGCAGCGGCTTGACGGCAGGAACTATGTGGGGCAACAACGGAATCGTCAAATTTACTGTGACGGATACCGGCTCTCTGAACTGGAGTGAAGTTCCCGGTGCCACCTCTTATGATCTTAATATCTGGATGGGAGACGGTCTTTTCAAAGCAGTCAACGGCTTGACCTCCCGCTTCTATGCTCTGCAAGAGGAGCTGAACAATGCGAGAAAGGATTCGGGAACCGTAAGGATTGCTCTGATCCCCGTGGGAAAAAACGTTGCCGATCAATCGGACGGGGTTTACCTTTTGTATTCCAGTCCCTACGGCAAGCTGAAAGCTCCTACCAACCTCTATTGGAACGGCAATATGGCGGGGTGGAGTGCCGTTGAGGGCGCGGAACGCTATACCGTTTATCTCTACCAGCCCGGCGGTTCCGCCTATAACCACTGGACGACGACGGAACCGTATTTTGATTTTAGCTCCGTGGCAACTGTCGGCGAGGATTGGTTCTTTACCGTGAAGGCCACCGCAAGCAATGCAAGAGACAGCGTTTACAACGAAAGTCCCCGCCATACCGGCCCCGTATCCACCACGCTCTACACCATCGGCGCTTACGCTTACGATGCGACCAATGAAACAATGGACGCGGGCGGTCAGGTGTACATGGAGACCAATGCGGGCCTGATGGACTGGACGTCCTCCGGCACCACTTGCCTTGCTATTGAAGGTACTGCCGTAAGGCTGAACGCATCGCCCGCGCCGGGCTATGTGTTCGTAGAATGGCGGCAGGGCACGAAGGGCACTACCATCTCGAGAGAGGCGAAATATTCCTTCACTGCAACAAATGACAAGTTTCTGTATGCCATCTTCCGCGAGAAGGGCGCTAACGAGATCGCAGAGGTCGTTGGCAAAATCGCGTCGGATAACATTCCCCGTGCAGGCATGGAGGTGAGCCACTTTATGCCCAACGCCCCCGACGGCGAGCCCTACAGCCGCACGTGGAACGGCTCGGAATGGCGGGACGAAAACGGTGTGCTGATCTCGGCTAACATCGGTCACCATTATGACCTCGGTTATGAATTTGAGGCGGGCCGCAGTTATACCACCGACTACTTCTATTTCGAAGCGAATAGCGGCTATACATTTGCCGAAGATGTCAAAGTGCATCTGGAAGGTCCCGATCCTTCCATGTGGGACTATGAGGTCACGGGCTTCAATGATGACCGCACCATTATGTATGTAGAGTTTACATTCCATATTCCCGGCAACCGTGACTATGCCGACATCAATAAGGTGTCTATGGTCTATTACGGCACTTCCAAGGACGGTTCGGTTCAACCCGACTCCGCAAGGCTGATCTACAATAACTGCGCCATTACTCGTGAGGAATGGAACACCGGCAGTTGGGGCAATGTCTGCACATGGGACACCTCCACCGGCGAGAACCGATTCGAAGCGGGCAACACATACGTTCATATGATCGAGCTGACCGCTCTTCCCGGTTACAAGTTCTCCGAAAACCTGCTGGCGCAGAAGGGTATGCAGGGGGAAGAGGAATACGGCGTTGTCAGCCTGTCCGCTGACCGCACGGTGGCTACCGTGACCTACACCTACAATGTCACCGATCTGGAACCCATCAACACCGTCACCCTTGACACCAAGGCGGGCAATGAGGACTTCTATCTGATCCGCGGCGGAGACAACCTCACCTCCGGCCTGCCGTTCACCACCTTCTACTCGCAGCAGAACGCGCCCTACGATATCCGCTTTGAGAATTACTACGAGTGGTACGATGTGGAGACGGAGAAAGAAGTCGACAGCATCACTGCCATCGACCTTGAAGTGGGCAAAAAATACCGCCTTGAATTTGATCTCGTCCTCAAGGATGAGTATGTGACCACGCACCGCTTTGCAGAAAGTCCCACGCTGGTGCTGAACGATTATCAGCAGGCCCATGCCTCTTTTGTGGATATCGAGACCGAGGCATGGGGTAGCGGCAAATACCTGAGGGTATACATCACCTACACCGTCCAGCCCAAGCCCGGCGAGGGCAGTGGTTCTTACTATCCCATGGTCTGCTACACCTACAACGAGTTTAAGTACGCGATGGAGAACGAGGATATCCGCTACGTGGCCCTTGGGGACATCAACGAAATCATCCCCGTCGGCGAAGAAGGTTTGGTGACCGCCATCCGTGTCAATGGCATCAAGAATTTGAATTTGCTTGGTGATGCTACGTTTACCGCTCCGGCTATGACACAGACCACCTATGCGGCGCTGCTGCATACCACACAAAACACCACCTTGAATATCAGCGGAGCAGGAAGTCTGACCTTCAAAGCGGTTGCGAACAATTCTTATAACGCCGTCATCTATAACCAGGGTGGCTCGGTCAATATCTCCGAAGGCACTCTTATCGGTTCTTATAACACTGCCGTTTACGGCAAAGCCATCTGGCAGGAGTACGGCGATCTCCGTATTTCCGGCGGTCAGCTTTTTGCCGAAAATGCCCTTGCCCCCGGAAATCTCCCCAATTCCCATTCAGCCGTATATATTAACGGCGGTCAGGCATGGATTCAGGGCGGTACGTTCCGAACAAGAAATTGGATCGACACCATTGATTTGCCCTATGGTCTGGAAATCGGTCAGTATGCTACGGTGGATCTGTCAGGCGGTACCTTCCATGGTATTAAGTTGCCTACCGATTCCACACCGTTGGCTAACTATATGGATGAGGATCTGTACACGCCGCTCAAGAACGAAAGCAAATTCAATCCCGAATCTGTGTATTCGCAGCAATATACGGCAAGTGGTAACATCGTACGCATTGCATGGCTTATTAACCACGTGGACGTGCACGTTAACGCACCGGTAGCAGGGGTTGACATTACCGAAAACTACTTCAACATCCCCACCTCCGGCTGCCAGGCAACCATGTATTACCCTCAGTGGTACAAGAATGGTGAAATTGTTACCTATGGCACGTTTGAAGCCGGCGCAAGCTACAAGGTTGTAGTTCAGATTGAGGTCAAACCGGGCTATGGTGCAGAATTCACGTCAGGTGTGACGGCGGCGCTCAACAACAAGTCGGTTACGGTAAAGAGATTGAGCGCCCATTGGATCGAAATTGAGTACGATTTTGGCGAATGTCCGAATCTCATTTCCTTGGTAGAACTAACTGCTACCGCACCCAAGGAAGGTCAAAAGCCCAGCTATACCATCGGTCTCGGCAGTAATGCCTACAAGCTGGTCGGTAATTATAACAATTATAAGGATTACCGCCAGTGGTATATGTCCTCCGACGGCGATGAATGGTGGCCGATCAATGAGAACCACACCTTCATGTCGGGTTATTACTACAAGCTCTATGTGGACATCCAAACCGCAAGCGGATACGAGTTCCCGCTGTATGATAACGGCAGTTCTATCGTGCCCGATGTTTCTGCCACAGTCAACGGCTATTACGCCCGGGTTATTAAAGCCTACGATCAGGATCCGTCTACTTATATCACCGTGGAATACGATTTTGGTATGTGTAACGATACTGTTGTGGAGCAAATTGCCGTGGTGGATGTCACTGCTCCTGTAGCCGGTGAGCGTCCGAACTACACCTACAACATCCTCGGTACCGGATATCAGATGAATACCGCTAAGAATGCTTATTACGATGATTGGATGCACGATCAAAAGTTGTACTATATCAAAAACGGTATCGGCTGGTATGATTTGACCGACGATGATTGGGTCTATGAGCACGAAACCTTCATCCCCGGTCACGAGTATCGGGCCTATGTTTATCTGATTGCTGAGGGCGGCTACGAGTTTGCTTATACTGCAAAGCGTTATGAAAATGCAGTAACTGCAACTATGAACGGCAATACGGCAGAGGTTGAAATTTGGGATGGCTATTGGGCTGACCAACGCCGGGTCAAATACACCTTCACCTGCGAGAAAAAGGACATTTCTGCGGTCATCCTCTATGGGCTGGATGCGCCGCAGGGCGATAAGATTCCTGACAGAGAGATTACCACGGCTTATCCCGAACTGTACACTGTGGAGTATATCAACTGGTATGATTCTGAAGACAATTTGCTCTTTGGGGAAGATACTTTCCGCTCCGGTGAACGTTACAAGGTGGAGATCAAGATAGTACCTACCCAGATCGGCGGTGTAAACGCTTCTCAGTTTATTTCTCCTGTCAAGGCGTATATCGACGGACAAGAAGTAACAGAAAGACTGAATTGGGATGCTGTTTATGCAAGTGCTAATGCCGTATACGTATATTATACCTTCACCAAGGGTGCTTCTGCTCCTGAAATCGGTGCTTTCGTCAGCGGATCCGTTACCAGCTTTAACGATGCCTCCGGCGATATTACATTACAGCTTATCCCCGAAGGTAGCAGCGAAGTAGCATACGAAACCACCGTCAAGGGCAACAGCGTAACTTACTTGTTCTCAGACATTGTCGCAGGTACCTACACCTTGAAGGTTTCAAAAGCAAATCACGTTACCCGCGAGTATACCGTTGTTGTCGGTGATACTTCCGTCCTTCAGGACGTGAAGATCCACTTGAAGGGTGACATCAACGGTGATGGCAGAGTCAACGTCAGTGACGTTGGCTTGGCAAATGCTCACGCCAAGAAGGTTTCTACCCTGGAGGGCTATCAGTTTGATTGTGCTAACGTAAATGGTGATACACGAATTACCATCAGTGATGTTGGCCTTTTGAACGCTCACGCCAAGAAAACGAGTTTTCTTTGGTAAATAACTTGTCTTACATTTCTTCGCAGCATATCCATACGCCATATGGAATGTGCTGCGAAGGAGTTAAGAATATATTGGATGGAAACATCCCCATCGTGTTGTAACTAAGCGAGGCTGCAAAACGGTGTGTATGAAAAATGCCCCGCAAATAATTGAAAGGAGCTTGGTCATGAACAAGC
>JAZQFQ010000066.1:0-3186 GCA_045539595.1 Eubacteriales bacterium
ACAGAATGAACTGAAGGAACTGAAAGAAAAGGAAGAGGCGATTTTCGCCGCGCTTGGGCGCAGACTCTATGAAGAAAGCGGCAAGGACGCATACCCGAATGAAGCGGTTCAGCTGGACGCACTTGCCGCAAGCCGCGTGGAAGTCGAAGCACGCATCAAGCGGTTGCAGGAGGAAAAGGCGGAGCGTGAGCGGATCGCCGCCGAGGAACGTGCGGCAAGAGAAGCCGAGGAAGCCCTGCGTACCTGCCCGAACTGCGGCACGGTAAACCCCGAGGGCACAAAATTCTGCGGTGACTGCGGCACGAGGCTTCCGGAAAAGGTGGAAGCAAAGAAACGCTTCTGCACCGAATGCGGCGCAGAGATCGGCGACGGGATGAAGTTCTGCGGAGAGTGCGGAGCACGGCAGGCGGAGTAAAGGAGGAAAAGACCATGAAAAAATTATTAGCCTTACTGCTTGCAGGAATGATGCTCTTGTCCCTTACCTCCTGCAATCTGACCGAGCTGCTCACAACATTGGGTGAGATGGAGGACACGGGCTACGAGGACGAATACAGCGAGGAGACCTACGACGAAACACCCGAAAGCACCGGACCGAAGATCGAGGAGTCCAAAACCTATACGATCTACAAGGAGATCTGGTCGGGTCCCTACACCATGAAGTATGAAATCTACAATAAAAACTTTCAGGACCCCGACGATCAGACCGTAAGCACCACCGTCTTTATCGTAAAGGACGGCGACAACGTGTACAACGAATCGACCGGCTATGTCGGTGACGCCGCATCCACCTCCAGGACTATCGTGATGGATGGGTACAAATACGCCTTCTTCGATGAATACAAGATCATCATGCGCGAAAAAGCGAAGAAGAATTCCGGCGGCATCACAGCGGTGACCGAGGAAGAAGCCTTCTATCAGGACGTGAACGGAGATCCCGAAACCGTGACAGTGTTCGGCAAGGAATACTATGGCGAGCATTTCGCGGGCTACGGTGAGAGCATCACCTACTGCTACGATGGCGATACTCTGAAATATATTCTGTCGAAAAGCGGCGGTATCACCTACACCATCGGCGTGATCTCGCTGGAAAGCGGTGCGGATGCATCCTACTTCACGCTGCCCGACGATTATGAAAAGAGTTGGGAATAAAAGGAGGAGTACCATGAAGAAGATAATTGCTATTCTTTTGGCGGGACTGATGCTCATCTCACTTGCCGCCTGTAACCTCGGCGGCGGTGGAGGAGACACGCCAAACAACAATGATAAAGGCGGTTCGAACAAAGCCTTTGACACGCAGGTTCCCGGGCTTCCCGATTATCCTTACGGCGAAATGGTTCGTGAACAGAAGCATGATGACGGATCGGGCCACTGCTATTTCTACAACACGACCTTGGAGGAATTTCAGACCTATTGCAAATCTCTGAAGGACGAGGGTATCGTTCCCCTGAACGCGAACTTCGATTTTTATGAAGACGGCGAGGTGTATTACTGCAAGAATGAAGATGCAGGTTATGACTACGACATTACATTCTACGAAGAACCCGACTATATGACCAGAATCACAAACGGCGTAGAGGAAAAAATCTACTGGCATGTTGCAATCAGCTACGGACCACTGAACTAAATAGACACAGGAGGACAACACCATGAAGAAGATATTAGCACTGCTCCTTGCCGCCGTGATGCTGCTCTCCATGACAGCATGCGATCTGAGCACCATTCTGGAGCTGGCGATGGAAGCGGCGGAGAGCGCAGAAACCGGTGATTCAGGCGATGAAACACAACCGGGCAGTGATGAAGGCGATGCGGCGTCCGGCGCGAAAAGCTGGGATGAGCTGGATCTGCCCGATGGCTTCCCGCGCCTTGCCGATTCGGTGGATACATTCCGCTATGACGAAACCACCAAGATGTACAATTTCACCTGGAACAGCACCGATTACGCCACCAGCGAGGCCATGATCAACACGATGAACGATTGGTCGAACGGCAAGATCACAGGTGCTGTCAAGGGGAAGATCACAAACTGGAAGATTCAAAATGACCGCATCAACCTGACCGCCTCTTTCGATGAAAGCAGCGGTATGCTCATGATCATGACACAGGTGTTCGGCGGTACAGACCTTACCGCATATCTGGCGGCACACACACTGACCGAGGAAGACTTCAAACCCGCAAACTTCACCGAATTCAGCAACTTCATCACCTCCGGCGAGAAGTTCGGCGGACTCACCCAGGTCTGCGCATTCGAGATCAGCATCAAGGACGGCACATACAAAAAAGAAGATGCTGCCGCATGGTGCGATACGATTCTGAAGCGCCTTGGCGAGATTTCCACAGCAAACGGAGCAAAGGGCGTGACCAATATGGCGAGCGAGACGGTTGTCAGCTACGCCGATTATGTGGCAAAGGAAGGCAAAGAACCCGAGCATCCGAATATCGGCGGTTATTTTCTTGCCAAGCTGGACGGCAACAACTATTCGGTGCAGTACATGGCGGGATATAACGCCGAAACCGGCACATACCGCGTCCAGTTCCAGACCATGAAACGGATATACTGATCGCAAAAACACGAATCAGACCAGAAAGGAGACGGTCCCCATGAAACGACGCATACTCTCCCTCTTCCTTGCCGTGATGCTGCTTCTGCCAAGCCTGCTTCTGTCCGCGTCGGCGGCACCGACAGGACGCATCGACGGCGTGGACTACGGCCGCATCGATGAAAATGTCAACCTTCGCATGAAGGTGGAATTCGACATCGGCGAGCGGCGGTTCGAGGGCTGGCTGCAGAACGGCAAGACGCTGACCGAGGATGAGGTTGACAAGATCATCAAATCGGTCATGAATGAAATGGAGATCACTTCCGGTGTTCTCCGCTATTCCGAGGACATCATCCGCCGGGCGGCGCTGAATCGCGGCTTCAACCCCGATGTTGTGCTGGAGCTGGGTGCAAAGCTGGCACTGAGCGCCACGGGGCTTGATAAGGCCAAGGATATCTACGACATCGCCACCGGTCAGAAGACAATCCCCGGTGCCATTTCCGACTACATCATCGGCGAATCGGTAAGCACCATCTGCGAGCAGTACATGAAGGGCATCCCCGGCATGGTCTTTGAAGCCCTCTGGAACAGCGGCGACATCATTGCCCGCGAGACGGCACGGCTGCTGGAGGAGAGCAAGATCGCCCAG
>JAZQFQ010000067.1:0-10954 GCA_045539595.1 Eubacteriales bacterium
ATGCAAGGAATCCCTCCCCGCCGCCAACGCGCTGATCAAAAACTCCTCCCTGGATACACGTCTGAAAAGTGCTCTGTACTCGTTTTTGATCGATCCCATTCCCGTGATCCAGCGCCTGTCTCACGAATTAATGGCCAAGGAATTCCTGCTCTCCAAGCAATATGAGAAGAATTCTGCCTTGATGCGCTCACTGCAGGAGAACTTCGATTTTTCCGATTTTGCTGAGAAAATGAAAATGGACCCCTTGAATTCCACCGACATTGACATATATGATGAAGTGGTCATCACGTTTTGTTATTACCACAAGAACCACTTATGCACGTATTTCTTTAACGATGCGGTCTTGATCGTTATGGGGCATGATTACATCGACACGCTGCAATACCTGATCGACAAAAAATTCACTCCGAAACTGAACGAGTTCGGCACGGCGGTATCCGAGGAAAACCGGGCGGCCATTCTGCAATTTCTCCACGAAAAAGGAGAGGCATCCATAAAGGAAGTGGAGCAATCCCTGCATTTGGCCGGTACCAATGCGTACTACCATATGAACCTCATGATACGCGCCGAACTGATAAAGACCCGCACCAGCGGAAAGAAGATTTTGTACAGCATCAATCATCAGTACTTCCGTGCGCTGATTGAAGTGTTAAAAAATTACACCGAGGAATCCAAAAAAGAACCATGATACGCATATCATCGAATCCTACCCGGATATGCTGAGAGACAAAACAACCACGCCGAAAAACTTTTGATTTCCAGCGTGTGTTTGTTTTTTATGGACTGTGACCTATGTTTTTACTTGTTGGCAAAACCCTTGTATATCTGACATAAAAAAGGAGGTGTCGCATTGAGCAATGCGGCACCTCCGCGAGTTTCCCTTGTCCGTTAAGCCGGCCATTTTGGCCCGTTTCGGGCAAAAATACGGGAAATCTCGCCGTAAATTCTTGTGGAATATCGAATGTTTACATCCATAGCACAAACATTCGGGGGCTGTTGCATTTCATGCAACAGCCCCTTTGATTTGATATGACTGGTTTATCTTAATCGAGAGTCTTCATGGTGGGGAACAGAAGTACGTCGCGGATGGCCGCGGAGTCGGTGAGCAGCATACACATACGGTCGATACCATAGCCGATGCCTCCTGTGGGGGGCATACCGATCTCCAAGGCGTTGAGGAAGTCCTCATCGGTGTGGTTGGCTTCCTCGTCACCGGCGGCGAACTGCTCCTCCTGTGCGGCAAAGCGCTCCCGCTGATCGATGGGATCGTTCAGCTCGGAGTAGGCGTTGGCCATCTCCCAGCCGTTCATGAAGAACTCAAAACGCTCCACATACTCCGGATTATCGGGCTTCCGCTTGGTCAGGGGAGAGATCTCCACGGGGTGATCCATAACGAACGTAGGCTGGATCAAATGATCCTCCACGAAGGTTTCGAAGAACAGATTCAGGATATCGCCCTTCTTATGGCGATCCTCGTATTCCACGTGATGAGCGTCGGCGGCAGCACGGGCCTCCTCCAGCGTATGGATCTCATGGAAATCCACACCGGAATACTGCTTAACCGCGTCCACCATGGTGATGCGGGCGAAAGGCTTGCCCAGATCCATCTCCACGCCGTTGTACGTAATGGTAGTGGTGCCGAGAACCTCTTTTGCCACATAGCGGAACATATTCTCGGTCAGATCCATCATGCCGTGGTAATCGGTGTATGCCTGATACAACTCCATCAGGGTGAATTCGGGATTGTGGCGGGTATCCAGGCCCTCGTTACGGAACACGCGGCCGATCTCGTACACTCTCTCCAGACCGCCCACGATCAGGCGCCTCAGGTACAACTCCAGAGAAATACGGAGCTTGAAATCCTCATCCAAAGCGTTGAAGTGCGTCTCGAAGGGACGAGCAGCGGCACCGCCCGCATTGGACACCAGCATGGGAGTCTCCACTTCCATGAAGCCCTGTGCATCCAGGAAACGGCGGATGGTGCTGATGATCTTGGAACGCTTGATGAAGGTATCCTTGGATTCGGGATTGGTGATCAGATCCACATACCGCTGACGGTAGCGGGTATCCACATTGGTCAGGCCGTGGAACTTCTCCGGCAGAGGCTGCAGGCTCTTGGAAAGCAGCGTCAACTCGGTTACATGGAGGGAGATCTCCCCGGTCTTGGTCTTGAACACGGTACCCTTCACGCCGATGATATCGCCGATATCCATCTTCTTGAAGCCGGCATAGGGCTCCTCACCCAGGCTGTCCCGGGCGATGTACAGCTGCATCTTGCCGCTCAGATCCTGCACGTGGGCAAAGGATGCCTTACCCATGATGCGCTTGGCCATCATGCGGCCGGCCACGGTCACTTCTTTATTCTCCAGGGCATCGTACTGTGCCTTGATCTCCTCGGCGTGATGAGACACGTCGAACTTGGTGATCTGGAACGGGTCGCATCCCGCATCCTGCAATGCCTTCAGCTTATCGCGGCGCACCTGCAGAATTTCGCTGAGCTGCGCTTCGTCATTCACTGTATTTTGGTTGTTACGGGTTTCTTCTGCCATATCGCTCTTTTGTATCCGCCGAAGCGGAAACTTCCTTTCTGTGGTGTCAGTTATCCTTGGAACGGCTTACCGCCAGAATCTTCACTTTGTATTCGCCGAAGGGAGCGACCACGGTCACTTCCTCGCCCACCTTGGCACCCAGCATGGCGCTGCCCAGGGGGCTCTGATCGGAGATGCGGCCCTGCATGGGATCGGCCTCGTTGGAGCCAACGATGCTGTACTCCACTTCCTCATCCATATCGCTGTCGTATACTTTCACGAAGGAGCCGAGATTGACCACGTCGGCGCGAATCTCGCTCTCGTTGATGATGGTGGCTTCGTTGATCAGTTTTTCCAGCTCGGCAATGCGGGTAACGGCCTTTGCCTGCTCGTTCTTGGCTTCATCGTACTCACTGTTCTCGGAGAGGTCACCGAAGGCTCTTGCCTCGGCAATCTGCACTTTGATTTCGGGGATACGGACATCCTTCAGATACTGAAGCTCGTCTACCAGATTCTTGTAGCCCTCTTCCGTATACAGTGTTTTCTTCTGGTTTTCCATGGGCGGAGATCCTTTCGTCATTACGCTGTCCGTGACGGACAGAAATTATTTATTAAGTTCGGCGACCGCCGCCTGAAGCTGATTGTCCTCTTCATCGGTGATCTTATAGATATTCTTTTCCAGCATGGCGCCGGCCGGCTCTACCACTACATCGGGGGCAACGCCCACGCCGTCGTAGTTATCGGAAAACGGCGGGCAGTAGTAGCGGTAGGTCACGCTCAGTCCGCTGCCGTCCGACAACTGGCGGATGGTCTGCATGGAGCCCTTGCCGTAGGTCTGGGTACCCACGATCACGGCCTTCTTGTAATCCTGCAAAGCGGAACAGAACAGCTCGCCTGCGCTGGCAGTATTTTCATTGACCAGAACGGCCATAGGCACATCCAGCTCCTTGGCATCGGAGCGGTAGATCACTTCCTCGTTTCCTTCCCGGTCGATGGTACGGATTACGGGACCGGAGGGAAGCAGGTAATCCAGAACGGAGCAGATGGCGGTCAACTCGCCGCCCGGATTGTTCCGCACGTCCACCACCAGCCGTGTGCATCCGCCGTCCAGCAGCGTCTTCACTGCGGCAAAGAACTGATCGGGGGTGGCTTTATCGAAGCCGGTGATTTTGATGACACCCACCGTCTCATCCGGCGCGTAAACGTGATGCAGAACCGTCTGCTCAGTCACATAACCGCGCATGATGGAGAAGGAGTGGGATTCCTCATAATGCTTGCCACGGGCCACGGTGAACACCGCCAGGGTGCCTGCCTTGCCCTGCAGTTTGGTCAGCGCGCCGTAATACCCGAGATCGGCCACGCTTTCCATTTCCTCGCCCACGTAGATGATCAGGTCTCCCGGCTCCACGCCCGCTTCAAGGGCTGGGGAATCCGGCATGACGTTGATGATCTCGATGGCGCCGTATTCGGAGTTATAGATGACGTTGACGCCGATGCCCTGCATATCGCCGTTCAGGCTTTCCATGTAGGTCTGGAACTCCTCGGCGGGATAATACGCACCGAACCGGTCGCCCGCTCCGGCCACGTATCCGGCCAGTATGCCGTCCATCAGTTTCGTCTCGTCGATATCCTTGACGTACTGACTGCGGAACAGTGCATCCACTTCCAGCAGTTTATTGTAGTTTTCCAGATGGGCATAGGCCGCGCTCATCTCTTCCCGATGCTTCAGGGACATAACGGTGAACGTCACCTGAAACGTGAGCAGAGCAGCCAGCAGGATGAGGACAAGGGATGCCCCAACGGAAATTTTCTTTTTCATACTATAGTTTCACCTGTTTTCGTTTTAGCGTAGAGAGATTTACTTCTGGTAACGGGAGGGGATGACCTTAATGGGGGGATTCTTGATATAGTTGAAGGGATCGGTATACTTTCCGTTCAGACGGAACTCAAAATGGAGATGATTACCGGTAGAGTTGCCGGTGGTTCCCACCTCGCCGATCTTGTCGCCCTTCTTCACGGTATCGCCCTTGGCCACGTTCAGTTTGCTGCAGTGCGCGTACACAGTGGAGACGCCGTCGCCGTGGTCGATAACAATGTAGTTGCCGTAGCTGTTGTGATACTGGGCAATGACCACCTTGCCGCCCTTGGAGGCAAGGATGGGCGTGCCGCGGTACGCCGCCAGATCCCATCCGCGATGGTAATCCCACACGCCGTACAGCAAGCGCCAGCCATAGCCGGAGGAATTGTAGTGATAGTCATTCAGGCTGATGGGCCACAGCCAGTCGCCGCTCTCCATCTTCTCCTGATTTTTTCTCTGGAGTTCCGCCAGATATTCTTCCAGTTCTTTATCCAGCTGGTCTTCCTTTTTCTTGTTTTCGTAATATTCTTTCTGAGCGGCCGCCTGATCCTTTTCCAGATCCCCGATCTTTTTCAGGATGTCCGCCTCCTGCTTCGCCAGATCCTCCCGGTCCTTTTGCAGGGTTTCCAGGGTCTCGTTCTGCACGGCGATCTTCGCCTCCAGCGAGAGCTTATCCTCTTCCAGCATGGTCTGGGTTTGCTGCAGTGTGTCCATTACGGACTTATTATATGCAAGAAGGCTGGATACATGATCCATACGGGTCAAAAAATCGCTCAGGCTGTCCGCGCCAAGGATGAGGCCGATATAGCTGGCATCGCCCTCTTCGTAGTTCATCACCACGATATTCCAGAATTGCTCGTACATCCGGTCGTATTCCGCCTGGGTAGTTTCGATGGATGCCTTTGTATCGGTAATCTTGCCCTGCAATTCCGCCAGAAGGGTCTCTGCGATAGCGATCTTCCGCTGGGTGGTATCCATATAGGTATCCACTTGCTGCTTCTGCGCCGACAGAGAACTGCCCTCTTTGGCCATCTTGGTCAGAGTATTCTGGATATCCTGCTGCTGCTTATGCAGCTGATCGAGCTGCTCTTCGTACTTCTGTACAGTAGCGTCCGTCAGCTTGGAGTCGGCGTTCGCCACGGATCCGCCGCCGGCCAAACACACGCCCACTACGATCACGCAAGTCAAAAGCAAGGTGATCAGGCGATATCCCTTATGTAAAATTTCGTTTTTCATATGCTACCTCCCTTATGCCTTCAGATACTTTCCGAGAGAGATGCTGCTGCCCACGATACCGGCCAGCACGCCTACACCGAGGAATCCATACAGAAGAGGCATCTGCACGGCCTCGAAGGGGACCATGGTAATCATCTGCAGATCGCTCATAACCATTTTTTCCACATAGAAGTAGAAATAACGCTCAATGAAGTAAGCCGCCGTACTGGCGAACAGGCCGATGATGATACCCTCTAAGATAAACGGCATGGTAATGAACCATCCGGTGGCTCCCACATACCGCATGATGCTGATCTCATGCCGGCGAGAGAATACGGACAGTTTTATGGTATTGATGATGACAAACAAAGTCACCACCAGAAGGATCAAAAGGAACCAGGTAAAGATCAAAAGAACTCCCTGCTTGAAGGAAGAGATGGTTGTAGCCAGATCCATGCGGTTGTTGACTTTGCGCACGCCGTCGATCTGATTCAGAAGATAAGCCAGCGTCACCACCTTATCGTTATCCGCATAGGTGACGGTAAAGGAGTCGGAGAAGCGGTTCACGGCCTCGGGATCGTTTTCAAACATCTGCTCCATGCCGTCAAACTCTTCTTTGGCCTCCGCGAATGCTTCCTCACGGGTGGTACGCACTACCTTTGCCACATTGTCCAGGGAACGGATCTTTTCCTCAATGGCCAGGATCTCTTCTTCCGTGGCGTTATACTCCACAAAGACCTCAATCTCGTTGAGCAGACCGAACTGCTCCAGATTGACATTGATATTATGTACCAGCAAAGCGAATCCGCCCAGCACCACGAGACAGCTCATCAAAACCGCCACAGAGGCGAAGGACATGACGCCGTTGCGGAAGATGCCCTTGAAGGCCTGGGATACGAAATAACTCGGACTGTATCTTCTCATTCGAACATACCTCCCACACGATCCTCCGTAATCACGCCGTCCTTCAGGACCACCACGCGCTGTTTGTAATAATCCACCAGGCTCTGCTCATGGGTAACCACGATGACGGTTTTGCCCAGCTTATTGATCTTCACCAGCAGATTCATGATTTCCAGACTCATCTGGGGATCGATGTTGCCGGTGGGCTCGTCCGCCAGAATGATTTTGGGATTGTTGGCGAGTGCCCGGGCCAACGCCACACGCTGCTGTTCACCGCCGGACAATTCTTTCGGGAAGCATTTCTGCTTGTCCGCCAGATTGACGGTATTGAGAATGGCGGGCACGCGGCGGCGGATCATCTTGTTGGGAGTTCCCACAGCACGCATGGCGAACGCCACGTTTTCGTACACGGTTTTGTCGTGGAACAGGCGGAAATCCTGGAAGACCACGCCCAGCTCCCGCCGATAGTACGGCACGCGGAAGGAGGACATCTTCGCCAGATCGTAATCGCCCACCTTCAGCCGGCCGGAGGTGAGTTTTTCCTCCCGCAAAAGCAGTTTCATCATGGTGGACTTGCCTGCGCCGGAATGACCGACAACAAACACGAACTCGCCGTCCTCTATTTTCAAATTGATCCCATTCAGAGCATGGGTACCGTTGGGATACAATTTTTTCACATTCTTAAATTCAATCATAGATCCTCCATATGGCAGAGAAGTGAAAAAATTCCTGTTTTTCCGTATTAAACCAATTCATGCAAGGAAATGCGCCAGACAAAACGACTGCCTGACGCGTTACTTAAATGACGAATATTGGATGAACACGTCCGGTCGGAAAACCCGGTCGCACTCAGAACTTCATGGGTTTGGTAGTGAGGTAGCGTTTTACCATCAAAGCCACCTTGAACGTGATCGCGTGGTCAAACTCACGCAGGTCCAGACCCGTCAGTTTGCGGATTTTCTCCAGGCGGTACACAAGCGTATTTCTGTGTACGAACAGCTTACGGGAGGTTTCGGATACATTCAGATTGTTCTCGAAGAAGCACTGGATGGTCATGAGCGTTTCGCGGTCCAGCGATTCCAGGGAGCCGTTCTTGAACACTTCCTGCAAGAACATCTCGCACAAAGTGGTAGGCAGCTGATAGATCAGGCGGCCGATACCCAGATTCTCGTAGCTGACGATATTCTTTTCGGTATCAAATACCTTACCGACTTCCAGGGCGATCTGTGCTTCCTTGTAGGAGCGTGCCAGATCCTTGATATTGTCCACCGGCTTACCGATACCAATGGATACCTTGGTGAAGAACTCGGAATTGAGGGTGTCCGCGATGGACTTCGCGATCTTTTCCACTTCCTTCACGGGGGTGCTGGGCTTGATTTCCTTCACGAGGACGATATCCTGCTCGCCCACGCTGATGACGTAATCCTTATTCTTATCGGGGAAGATATTCTGCACCATGTCGTACGGCAGAACCTCGCCCTTGGAATGGAACTTGATCAGGAACACAATGCGCACTTCGTCGGTGCTGAAATGCAGTTCTTTGCTCTTTATGTAAATATCAGACGGAAGAATGTTGTCCAGGATAATATTCTTGATAAAGGAGCTCTTATCGTACTTC
The DNA here is from genome assembly GCA_045539595.1 of Eubacteriales bacterium. Classification (GTDB taxonomy): domain Bacteria; phylum Bacillota; class Clostridia; order Oscillospirales; family CAG-272; genus SIG701. The sequence goes on from JAZQFQ010000067.1 coordinate 8,123, forward strand.
TCATCGTAGAGATTTTTGATATTGGCAAAGGTCACGGAAAGGATCGTGGCGACCTTGTCCGCCATCTTATCCTCGCCCTCCACAAAAACGATATATTCCCACTTAGCGCCCGCGCCGATAGGACGGTAGGTGAAACCGCCGATGGTCACGGAATCCGTGGTGTACGCCAATTCTTCCCGAACGCCCTGACGCATTTCACCGATTTTCACCAGTTCACTGCAGGCAATAATTACACCGTTCTCGTCGATAACGCCGGTCACACGGTCGATCGTATCCCTCATCTGATGAATTATGCCCTGGAAAAGACGGCTCGACATATGGCGTCTCCTTTCAACTTACAAAAAATCAACTGCGAATTCTCTGCATTGTGTATACTACACTATATTTTACATCATTTTTTGTGGTTTTTCAATAGGATTTTTTGTATTTTTTCCAATTACGCCGTGCAATTTTGAATATTTCTCCGCAGATTGACGAAAAAATCCTCAAATCGGCCAATCTGCCGGATGCTCAGCGATAGAAAACGTGAACGTACAGGCAGTACACGCCGAACAGAATGGTTGCCACCACGGATGCGATGATCAGCGTTCCCACGATCACATGCTTGTACACCAGGCACGCGATCAGGCAGAACAGCGACACGCACAGCATCATGGCAGGAGTGAAATAGTGGCGGGTGATGTCAATCTTCTTAACAATCACCAGAACCTGATATGCCACAGCGCACGCGGTCAAAACACCAAACACAATGGCCAGGGGCAAAAGCCAGTAATTGACGAAGGCCAACTCCACGATTGCTTCACTGCGGACAGAAAGCAGGGTGGCAATGCCCACAAGATCAATGGCGGCCATGATCATCAGACGAACAGCGACGATATGCGTCATTTCCTTACGGGAAACGGTTTTAGGGGTCGATCTATTGTTTTTGCGGCTCAAACTTTCCTTTGCCATAACCATCTTAATTGCACCCGTCGTACAAAAAATGTGACGGATCCGCTCCTTTTCCAATTTTTTATGCGGTATACTCCCTGTCGGGCAGTTTGCGTACATTTATGCCAATGAATCCATTGGTACCGTGCGGCATGCCCGCACGTATCGTATAATACCATAGTATTATACTATATCCGAAGCATTTTGTCAAATTATTTTCGAAGAAAAAGCATTTCTTTGATAAAAAACCGCAAAAATCCCCGTCATTCATGGAAAAATCCCCCCGGGCACGACGCAATGTCCATAGCCACAACAAAAAAACACCCGCCCGGGCTCGCCCGGACAGGTGATAAAATTTATTGTCTGACGACGCCGGCATACCAGCCGTTTTCCCGGCGGAAATCCGCCACGGTAAATCCGTTGTCCGCCAGCACGGAGACAACCTCCTCGGCCCTCTCCTCGATGATGCCGGAGACGATCAGCACGCCGTCCTCCGCCATGTACTTACCGATATCGGGCGCCATGCGGATGATCACATCGGCCACGATGTTGGCCACGCACACGTCGTATTTCTTATCCGGTACATCCTTCAGAAGATCGGATACGGCGCAGATCACGTTGACCGTGCCGTTCACCTCCGCATTTTCCCCGGCGATGCGCACCGCCACGGGATCGATGTCGCAGGCGAAGCACTCCGACGCGCCCAATTTGGAAGCGCAGATGGCCAGAATGCCGCTGCCGCAGCCCACATCCAGCACCGTGGAGCCGTCCTTCACATAATTCTCCAAGAGTTCCGCGCACAGTCTTGTGGTTTCATGGGTACCCGTACCGAAGGCCATGCCGGGATCCATCAGCACCGTGATCTCCTCCGGCGCGGGATCGTAGGTTTCCCACACGGGAACGATCACCAGCCGCTTGCCGGTCTTGATGGGCTTGTAGTACTTCTTCCAGGAATCCGCCCAGTCGTCCTCGCAGACGCCGCTGCAGGTGACTTCCGCATCGATTCCGCACTCCTCCAGGCGGGAGCGGATGTACAATTCCGCCTCCCGGGGAGATTTCTCATCGGGGACGAACACGGACACCGCCGCGGTGGTGCGATCCTGCTGCAAGAGTTCCTCATCAATGAGATCCCCGTACACGCCATCCAGATCCTTTTCCACATCGGAGAAATCCTCGATCATCAACGCGTTGTCGATCATACTCATGATGGCAGTGATGGTATCCAGATGCTCACACGCCGCGCTGACGCGGATGCGAATCCAATTTTTCTCTTCCATATCTCTGTCCTGTCCTGTGATTATTTGAAGAATCGCTTGAAGAATTTGGCGCGGCCGCCGCCCTCACCCTCGCCGCAGCTTTCGGCGAACTTGCGAAGCAGATTTTTCTGCTCGGAATTGAGGTTCTTCGGCACTTCCACCTTCACGGTGATGTGCAGACTGCCCCGGCGCTTGCTGTTGACCACGGGCACACCCTTGTCCCGGATGGTGAAGGTGGTGCCGGTCTGGGTGCCTTCCTTGATCTGATACATCTCCGTCCCCTCCAGGGTGGGAATGTCGATCTCCGCACCGAGAGCCGCCTCCGTAAAGGAAATAGGCACCTCACAGTAAATATCGTAACCGTCCCGCACAAACACGGCGTGAGGCCGAACGTTCACGTAAATGTACAAGTCTCCGGCAGGTCCGCCCTCGCGGCCCTCGCTTCCCTGGCCGCTGAGGACCACTCTCTGTCCGTCATCGATGCCGGCGGGGATGGACACGTCCAACTTCTTTGTCACGCGAACGTAGCCGTTGCCGCGGCAGGATTCGCAGGGCGTCTCGATGATTTTACCCGTGCCGCGGCAGGCGTGACAGGTTTTCTGCGTTTGCATAATTCCAAGAGGCGGGCGCTGCTGTACACGCACAC
>JAZQFQ010000068.1:0-3516 GCA_045539595.1 Eubacteriales bacterium
TCCCCGTGCCAGTGGAAGACGCGGATGTCCGCTTCGTCGGGCAATTCCGAGATTCGCCCAAACTGGTCGTTGATCAGGCTTTTCAGAGGGGCGATGTAGAGCACGGCGATGCCGGGGGTGTCGTCCTCGTAAATCTGGGAAAGAATCGGAAAGAAAGCCGCCTCCGTCTTGCCGGACGCCGTGGAGGAGGGGATCAGGAGATTATGATCCGTGTCAAAGATCACTTTTGCCGCGGTGATTTGCACGTCATGCAGCTTCTGCCAGCCCCGGGAGTAGATAAATTCTCTTATAAAGGGGGCAAAAGAATCAAATACGGTGTCGGACATAAGGGGCTCCTTTCTTTTTATTTGAAGTTTTTGTCCACCTTTTTTCAAAAAGGTGGTGCGGGGGTGGGGTGCATAACCCCACGCGTGGCGTTTCTTTTTGATAACTTTTTCTTTGCGCCTGTGGCCACAAAGAAAAAGTGGCAGACAACATCGATTTCACAAAACGGGTTGTTCCGAGTTCGCCATGCGAACTCGCGGCGCCAACCCCTACGGGATAGACCGGAATTTTCCCCCCACTCACAACTCAATATCGGACAACTCCACCCGCACCGGCGGCGTAGGAATCGCAGACGATTCTTCCCCACCTACCGCATTTTCCCCATCGGGATCGGGATTCACCGGGGCGGCTTCCGCCTTGCGCATCATATCTTCAAACGTCGCCCCCGGATTCTGGTAAAGCAAATCGAGGAGCGTCACAAAATCCCGTATGATCTCACGGGGGGTGATCATCTCCTCCGCCCCCGCCCGATCCAATTCCTCCTTCAAAAAAGCGGCGGCCATCTCGTCCGTTACCGCATCAGGAGTGCCGTAATACTGGGCGTGCAGGGATCGCAAACGGAGCGTCAAAGCCAGCAGTTCGTTGTCCGATAGCCGCCTCAGACGAATCACGGGGGACATCATATTCTTCAGCGGCACCCCCGAGTCCATCACAAACCGTCCGTCGGATAGACGGCTCCGCAAGGCTTCATAACTGAACAAGCCCCGCCGCGTGTCCTCCAGGAACCGGGGCGTGCCGCCCAGCACGATCATCAACCCGCTGGCCACCCCCTGCAACGTGTCGTTGTACATGGACAGAATCTTTTCGTAATTGGCCTCCCGGCTGATGCGGTTGGGGATCTTGTACAGATTCACGCACTCGTCGATCAGCAAGAGCAGCCCCTGATAGCCGATCAGGCGCACAAAACGGGAGAGCAGACGGATGTGGGAATACCAGGTGGCGTCGTCAATGATGGACAAGGTTCGGATGCCGATGGCGGCACGGGCGTCGGTCTTGGTCCGATATTCACCCCGCAGCCACCGCAGACACGCGGCCATGTGCTCCGTGTCGTCCGCCAGATACGCCTCCGCATAGCGGGCAAGGACGGTGATGTAGTTGTATCCGCCCACCTCATCGCCGAGAGGGGCGAGAATCTTCCGCACCCGATCCAGAGTTGCGGCGCGGTATTCCTCCTCGGGCAAATCGGCGGGGATTTCCCCCGTCACCGACTGCATAAAGCGGGAGAGGATCCCGCTCCACGCACCCCCGTCGGGGGATGCCTTCACGGCCAGATTGCGGGACAATTCCCGGTAGGTGGCAATGCCGCCCTCCCCGGACAGCTTTCGCTCCGGGGACAGATCGGCATCCGCCGTCACAAAGCCCAATTCCATGGCCCGGGAGCGAAGCAGCTGCAAAAGAAAACTCTTGCCGCTGCCGTACCGGCCGATCAGCAGCCGCATGGAGGATTGCCCTTCGGCCACGCGGGCAAGATCGTCGGTCAGTGCGCGAATCTCATCCACCCGGCCGATGGCAATATAGGGCGCCCCGGCGCGGGGCACCACGCCGGCGGAAATACCGGCCAGAAGCGCGCCCAGAATCCGGCGCGGAACTTTTTGTGTATTCACTTTGGAGGCTGTGTTATCCACGATTCAATATCCTCTCTGTAATCTTCAATCAGTGTCCATGTATCCCCGTCGGATTCCAGGACGATGTCCCCGATCCGATCGGCGGCCATCTCGTTGAGGGCGTCCGCCAGGCTTTGGGGATTCTGTCGAGTCGTCTGTCGGCGACACCATTCGGTGAGGGATTCCCCGGCCAAAAGGGCCGTCAAAAGATCCCGCACCTCGACGGGCAGATCCTCCTCCGCTTCCTCGGCAGGTGCCGGCGGGGGAGTGGGCTCCGCCGCGGCGATCTCCTCCGTCTCCCCGTCCGTCAGACGGGCGGTGTTCTCCCAGGATTCTTCCTCGATCTTGTGGGACAGGGCAAAATCGATGCCCGTGGTGGGAGCGTCGTAGTACCGTTCGTAGGAGGTATCCTCCGCGATTTTTACCGGGGATCGCTCCCAAGATAAAGCGGATGCGGCAAAAGCCTGCACCGCCCGAACGATGGCGTCCTCCCCCGGCACATTCAGCCGGGATTTGATCTTCAAGGATCGCCTTACCATGTTTTCCGCCGCCTTCACCGCGAGGGTGACGCGGGTGCGCATCTCGTAGGAGCGGGCGAAGGAGTAGTACTCCACCACAATGCGCCGCTTCACGGTCTGGGCGCACAGGGATCCGCAGAAGGCGTCCCGCTCCGTCTTGGCCTGCCGCATGGAGGACGGGGTGGGAGCGATGCCCTCCGCCCGGGCGGCCGCGGCCACGGCCCTCGGGATGAAATCGTCATACGCCGCCTTGTTGTCGGCGTAGTATTTGCTCAATGTATAGTTGTAATCGCTGGCCGCCGCAATCAGGGATTTGGGGGAGAGGGATATCTCCTCACCCTGCCCCGGCAGGGACGCGATGTAGAATTCCTTGAAGGATGCCCGACGGATGATGGCGGGCAGAATGGGGTGCAGGGACTCCGGAAGGGGAATCTCGTGGACCAGACAGTAGTCGCACATCCACTCGGAGAGGTATTTGTCCAGCTCCGGATGCCGCCGCCGATAGGCCAGCCAGATGCCCGACAGCTGCTCCGCCCCCTTTTCGGGCGGCAGCTTGTGGGGGAGATTGATGATCTCGTAGATCAGAAGCAGGATGTAGGGGAAATCCACCTCATCCGGATATTCCCCCCGCCGCACTCGCTCCCGGAACCACAGATACCACCGCATCTGATCGGCGGACAGCTGGGCGTATTGGGGGATGTAGGAGAAATACTCCGCCCGGGGACACTCCTGCCCCCGCACGGCGAAAAACCGCTCCGCATCGTAGCAGAAGCGCTGATAGAAATTGTACTTTTGCGGCCAGGGATACACGCGCACCCGATAGAGGAGGGGCGAGTGGGAGTAGTCCCGGGTTTGCTTCGAGTTTGGGGAATCCTTCAAAGCGGAGGCCGTCACCAGTTTAGCGCCCAAAGGGAGATTCGGGATCACCGGCGGGGATTTCGGCTGTGCCGCCGCGTCCGCGATCAGACGGCCGGATTTGTGGGGGGAATTGTCTTCTACCGTGATTTCAATCAGGGAATCCTTGCCCGGCATAGGTGTGCCTCCTTTCCTTTGTTTTTGTGGGTGAAGCG
>JAZQFQ010000069.1:0-31395 GCA_045539595.1 Eubacteriales bacterium
ACATTGCGGATATGGTAGACGATTCCGTTTCGCTCGTATCTTCCGTACAGTTTTGTATAGGAGGATACGGCTTTTCCATCCAGTGATTTAATAATTTCGTTTAATTTCTGCATAAAAATACCTCCGAGAAATGATTTAAAATGTGTGCCCCATGGGCCGCGGAACAGAACACATTGTCAAACCATTTTTCGAAGGAAAACAAAAAACGGTATATCGTCAGATATACCGTAAACGTATTAGCCGATTATAAACAAGCACACCAACAAAGCGTCATGCTGCATTCGGCGACACATGGCATCCGACAATGTATTCAATTGCAGTTTTCATAACGTCGCCTCCTCTGGCATAATTTTGTATTACTACGATAGTATCATAGCATGCTTTTCCGTAATTGTCAATGGGGAAAATGAAGTTTTCATCAACCGGCGTTTATCCTCGGGAAGGAAGACGAAAGAAATCGTCCGTTTGGCATCCCAGAATCCGCGCCAGGTGCGGCAGGGTGAAGATATCGGGGTAGCAGAGGTTCTGCTCCCATTTGCACACGGCCTGGGGAGTCACGCCCAGCATCTCGCCGAAGGCGCTCTGGGAGAGATGGTTCGCCCGGCGGTATTCCTTGATTTTCTCCCCGACCGTGATTTGATAAACCGGTGTCGTCAGTGCGCACCACCGTCCTTTACCAATCGGATTTTTCGCATGCGGTTGATCAGCGCAAACAATTCCTGCTTGCGGGGCAGATCGAGAAACCGCTCCGTAGTGGTGAAAAAGGCGGAATACAGAACGTCCACGCCCTCCTCCTCCATTTTCTCGTACAACTCGTCGATCCGCCGCCGCAGATCGATTTTGTTTTCCTTGTTGGTCACTTCCAGATACCGCAGCATAAATCCCAGCGCGTCCAACTGGCGGGGGGACACGATATCATGCAGTCCCCGCACGTCGATCTGCTCGTCGCCGATGAGGATGAATCCCATATCGGATACGGCCAGTTTTTCGCTGCCGCATCCCGCGGGATAGGAGGTGAAACGGTCGCTGTACAGCGCCCGGCTCTGCACCCAATCGGCGGGCGGGGGCAGGATGGCCGTTACGCCGTGATCGGCACAGATGGATTTGGATTTTTCCGTCACGTCGTGGATAAGGTAATCCTCCATCATGTAGATCTTATCCGCCACACAGAGATATTCGCCGCTGCCGCCGATGACCAGGATGGTGGACACGCCGCCGGCGTGATGGAGCTCGTTCACCCGATCGGTGAAAGGCGTGATGGGCTCCTTCTCGATCAGCGCTTTCATCATCCGATCCCGGATCATGAAGTTGGTGGCGCTTCGGTCCTCGTCGATGAGCAGGAGTTTCGCTCCCACCTCCACCGCCTCCATGATGTTGGCCGCCTGGGAGGTGGAGCCGGATGCGTGATCGGTGGAGAAATCCCTCGTATCCCCGCCGGGCAGCCAGCGGATGAAGGGGGAAATGTTCACGTGCTTCACGCTGCGGCCGTCCTCGGCGGAGATGGTGACGGCGCTGTCGTCCGTGATGCACAATTCCCGCCCGTCCCCGAGGATGTGATCGTAAATGCCGGCGGAGATGGCATCCAGCAAAGTGGATTTGCCGGAATAGCCGCCGCCGGTGATGACGGTGACGCCCCGGCGGATGCCCATGCCCCGGACACCGCAGATTTCGATCTCGTCCGCCGGGGTGGAGCGGAAGGGGATGGCGCCCGCCATGGGCAGATCCGTGCCCTTGGCACGGGGCAGGATGCTTCCGTTGGCCACAAAAGCGCAATAATCGCTCCCCTTCAGCCAGGCCCGGATGGCGGATTGCTTTTGGGCCAACTCCAGCGTCCGGTTCAGGCCGATGATGTCAAATTCGGCAATAAACCGATCCACCGCGTCGGGCAGATCCCGGCACAGCATCTGGATGGTTTTGCGGATTTTTCGTTTGGGAAGCTGGACTTGCATGCGGATGCACAGGCACATCTTTGGCGGCAAAAGCTGATCATCCGGCAAAAGATATACCGTGGATCCCGATCCGTATTCGTAATCCCGTTGGGGGCACAGGGCAAAATAGGCGGTGTTCCGCATGAGAATTTCGCCGCCTGGAGCGTGGAGATAGTATTTGCCGTTTTCATTGTCAGGGCGGGATCGGTTGTAGAGTTCGGCGTTCATCTCGTCGATGTACTTTTTGAATTCCCGGAGGCAAAAATCCGCGGCGGCGGTGGTGTAGGCAGTGACCCCCAGTTTTTCCGTGGGAATATGCCACGTCAGAGTAGGTTTATCTTGGGCAAGCTTGTGGGTGGTGCTGATTTCAAAAGAGTTATCTTCATGCCAGTATGTAGCATCTTTGTGAAATTCCGGTTCAAGGGGAACTTCTTTATCTCTGAGTGCATCATATTTCGCCGGCAGCTCCACAAACATATCTCCATCGTACATTTCCTTATAGGTTGCTGTGTCATTCTGCATCTGGTGCAGATAATATTTCAGTCGTTTCATAGGCATCTCTCCTTCCATATCCAACAAAATCCGGTCATAGGGAATGATAATAGTCACCGTGGGCTTATCCTGCGCCAGTTTGTGCGTGGCGGTGATCTCAAATCCCACATTTTCCCGATAATAGGTGGGATTGTAATCGGGCATTGGCAACCGGTCAGGGTGTGCTGGATCCCGATACACCAGCCGACCGCTGTACATTTCTTCATAGGTTTGTGTATTCGGCTCCATGGCCAACAGTTTGCTTTTCAATCGTTTCATGGGCATCACTCCTTTTCTTGTGCGGTTTTGGTTTTACAAAACGGGCGAATCGTGATTCGCCCCTACGGATGATGTGAAGGTTTATGTTGTTTTGTAGGGGCGATTCATGAATCGCCCGACAACGTGCGGTTTAGGTTTTACGAAACGGGATCGGATGAAGCGGGGGTTATGTTGCTCCCACGAAAAACAAAAAGCACCCCGTCGGGTGCAAAAATGCCAAGCCAAACAAAAAACACACCCGATTTCGGATGTGCATGCAATCATCAAAAAGTATCCGTCAGAAATTCCGTCCGGCGGCGAGTAGTACAACATCCGATCCATATAAGTTTGTCATAACGATCGCCTCCTTCTGGCTGATTTGATTTACGGCATCAGTATAGCACGATTTTTATCCGATGTCAATCGGTTGGCGGGAATTTCTTTATCAACCAACGGTTGACGGGGGCGGGTGAAAAAAGCATCCATACTGTATTGACAACGGGAAATCGGTATGATATACTCTCTTGTGAAAGGAGGCCCCATGTATAGACATATACCAAATAGAAACGAAGTTCCGGAAAATCGACTTGTGCGTGAGCGTGCAGCAGACTGCGTCGATTGTATCCGGATTTTTTTATTTCTGTTTTTATGTCTATACTTTCCTTAGCGATATCATGCACTCTCGGAAAAAACAAATTATTTTTACGGAGGTTACATGATAAAAAAACGAATAAGAGATATTCTCTCAGCGGAATGGTACGTATTTAAACTGCTGTTCAGTGTAAATATTCCGTCGGGTATTTTGTACATCGTGTTGCGCTCGCTATTCTATCCAGTCAGCCTGATAAACACATTTATTTGGAAGTTTGTAATCGATGAAATAACTGTTGTGTTTTCTGCGAGCAGTTTTACCTTCCGATTGTGGATTTTGCTCGGTATATATATTGGGATAAACACAGTCAATTCTATAGTTGTGAGCTATGTCTTAACAGTTTTAGCTAACGATATACGCAACCAGGCCCAAAACAAATTGGAGTTACAAGTCATGCGCAAGGTGGCTGCGCTAAGCAGTTCCTATTTTGATAACCCCCAAAACAGAGATGTGCTGGACTCTGCAAAACACAGTAAAGAACGCGTTAGCGGAGCCATAACGTTCATGGTAAGTGAGTGTTTGAGTATTGCAACTTTTGTGGTCGGATTCGTTCTGTTTGTTCAGATTAACCCTATTGTTTCCCTTGTGTTTTTGCTTACATCGATTCCGGCAATGGTAATCAATTATAAATACGATGTTCAAATGAATAAGCATTCGATACAGTCCATTCCGGAGGCAAGAAAGAAGGATTACTATCGATCCCTGCTGACGGAAAAATACGCGGCAAAAGATGTGCGGCTGTATAATTTGAGCGGGTTCTTTAAGGAAAAGTATAATACTTTGTGGAAACATATCCGTAAACAGCGGGAGCAAATCTTTATGCGTGGGGCAAAACACACGTATCTTGCTATGATTCTATCCACAGGCGGCAAGCTGTTTCTTGTGCTGTTTTCCGTGATATCCATTCTGCGAGGGAAAATGTCACTGGGTACGCTGTCTATGTTTCTGGCGTTGTCACAGCAAATTTCGGGACGGTTTATGGCTATTATGCGCTCCATCCCCAATCATCTTAAGAACGAGATTCCGCATATTCAAAATTTCCGTGATTTTTTGACACATTCCGATGATGCGATGCCAACTTCCGACCCAGAATCTTTGGATATCAGTATAGCACCCGAGATTGAATTCCGGGATGTTTGTTTCCGTTATCCCGGTGCCCTCGTTAACGCCATCGATCATCTGAATTTATTCATCCCCGCCGGCAAAAAAATCGCTTTAATTGGTGTGAACGGTGCCGGAAAAAGCACGGTGATCAAACTGCTTCTGCGGTTGTACGAGCCGCAAAGCGGACAGATTCTCATAAACGGGACAGATGTTTGCCTGTACCCGGTGGATCAGCTACACCGGGTGTTTGGTGTCTGTTTTCAGAATGTGCCCCAATACGCACTGACGATGCGGGAAAACATCGCGCTGTCCCGCTTGGATGAACTGCATGATGATGTGCGATTGAATGCTGCAGCACAGGCGGCGGGCATATACAATACATGCTCCGCGTTTCAGAGCGGAATGGATACCAATTTGACACGCAAATTTGACGATCAGGGGCAGGAAATGTCCGGCGGAGAATGGCAGAAGGTAGGCATCGCCCGCGCCTTTTTCCGTGATTCTCCGTTTGTGATTTTGGATGAGCCATCTTCTGCGCTGGATCCGCAGGCGGAAGATGATCTGTTCTCTGCCTTCCATCATCTGTGCCAGGGAAGGGGTGGTATTCTTGTCTCTCACCGGTTGTCTGCTATGATGATGGTTGACGAAATCGTGCTGCTGCAATCCGGTCATGTGATGGAGCAAGGAACCCACGAGCACCTGATGCGACAGAATGGTGAATACGCGAAACTGTACCGTATGCAGGCGGAAAACTTTGTGGGAAAGGGGGCAATATGATGCGGAATTTTTTGAGTAAACTTTGTAAATATCCGATGCAATTCAAAAAATGCGTTAAACTGATCTATGCGGCATCGCACAAGTACTTTGTTTTGTACAGTATGGTTATGGCAGTGGAGACCGTCTTGCCCTATCTTCCTATATGGATCATGCGGCATTTGCTGAATCGACTGACCGCCTACCAACTCGTCCCATCGGCGGGCCTTTTGCCCGAAATCATGTGGCTGGCTGTATCCTATTGTGCGATCTTCCTGCTCCAGATTACCTTTGGCAACACACATAAGCTGATCGCGTATAAGTATAACGATGCCATCGATTACTATTTTGATAATTTGCTCATTGATAAAATATCCGGCGCGGATCTGTCCTACTTTGACAGCAGCACACTTTCCGATCAGATGCAGAACGCATCCAAATATGTGCGAAGCACCACGCAGGATATAGTGTTTTCCTTGTTTGATACGATACAGGGGATCGTGCGTCTGATCCTTTCCGCTCTTATGATTGGTACACTGGGACTTTGGACGGTTCCGTGTATTGTCCTTTTGTGCATTCCCACTATTATGTGTACGAAAAAAACGGGTCGGGAAAACTATGAGTTTTCCAAGACACATAATATCAATCAAAGAAAGATGTCGTATTATAAGGCACTGTTTTTCGGCGATGCGCGCGAGGAAATACAGCTGTACGGGCTAACGGACTACTTTACAAAGAAATATTCAAAGGAATGGGAGAGTTTTCGCTGTGCGAAGAATAAAGTAAATCTGTCCAATTTCGGGCGAGATGTTCTCTCCCGCCTATTCAGTACGGGGGTTGAAATACTTGCATATCTTGTCGCCGTCGTAAAATTGGTGTCCCATTCTATCGGAGTGGGGGATGTGACGTATTATGTTTCTCTGGCGACGAATTTCCGATTGTATATTACTGGGATCGTAAATAGAATAAATAAGTTTGATCAGGATTCCTGCCAATTGGACGATATCCTTGCCTTTATCGATCTGGAACCGGAGGCGGAAACAGGCGGAACGAGACTGCCCGGGGCGAATCCCCAAATCGAATTTCGCGGGGTATCTTTCCGGTATCCGTCCTCGGAGGAATATATTCTGAAAAATTGCAGCTTTGTTCTTGAGCCGGGACAGATGACTGGCTTGGTGGGGCTCAACGGTGCCGGCAAATCCACGATTGTTAAACTGCTTCTGCGTTTTTATAATCCGACGGAGGGGCAGATTCTGATCGAAGGCGTGGATGCAAAAGAGTATGATCTGACTGCGTTACGCAAACAGTTCGGCGTTATGTTTCAGGACTTCTGCAGTTACAGTATGACGCTGCGGGAAAATATTGCGATGGCGGATATATCGGGAATAGCCGACGAGGGTAGATTGCGGGACGCTTGCATGAAAAGCCGTGCGGAAGAGTTGATTGCTGGTTTTGAGAATGGCATGGATGAAAATCTCACCAAACGGTTTGATGTAAACGGAAAAGAATTGTCCGGCGGCGGGTGGCAGCGAATTGCATTGGCCCGTGCGTTTTTCCGTCAATCGCCCATTGTTCTGTTGGATGAACCATCTGCTTCGCTGGATCCTTTGGCGGAACATGAGATTTTCAGCCGGTTTGCGGAACTGTCGGATGGACGGACGACGATGCTCATTTCTCATAGATTGTCCAACATAGTACGCTGTGATAAAATCCTCGTTTTGTCTGACGGCAGGATTGTGGAGCAGGGCTCACACAAGGAGTTACTGGATCGTGGTGGTCAGTACGCACATCTGTTTCAGCTGCAGGCGAGCAAGTATGTGTAAAGCTCGAAGCATACAATTTGATTTTGATGACATTTTGAGGTTAGTCAGTGTGCACAATGAGTCTTCAAAATACAAGTGCAATATCCACAAAAAACTGTGGTAAAACTGTGGGCAATAATCCGGCAGAGCAGGGGACCATTCCCTATTTTTGCTTCAAAACAAAGAAAAACACCCGAAATCACACGATTTCGGGTGTATATTTGGTTGCGGGGGTGGGATTTGAAAGCCCCTGTCAAAAACATAGTCGTCTCGGGCACTCGGCACAGCTCGTGCCTGATACTCCTTGTTTTTTTCCTTGTCGCGCTCGCTTCACCGTCCACAGGACGCGCTCGCGCTCCAAGCCCACTCCCTCCTCCGGAGGTCGTGGAGGGGGACAGTTCCATCTCTCAGTCGAAACAAAAGAAAACAGACCCAATAGGGTCTGTTTCTTTTATTTGGCAAGAGGGACCCAAAAAGATACAGCGTACCCCTTTCCCATAGAGGGGAGCGTGGATTTCACAATCCCCCAAGCAGATGTTCGATCAATGTCTGCTTGAGAAATTCGTCTTTCGATGTATAGCCATTCATCGAAGTATTGGTTGGTAATCATTACGATAGGCTGATCGGTTTGGCGTTAGAGAGAATAAAATAATACAACAATACACTAAAATGCGCATCATTTTTGCGAACACAAAGCCCAATATCGTCAAATTGTGGTTATGGTTATTTATTGATAGTTCATAAAATTCAAAAACCTTCGCAAAAACCTCTTGACATCATCGCTTTAATGTGCTAACATATATGCCATCAAAAGCGATGACGAAGAATGGACAAAGTCAGTAGCATCTGCAGAGAGCCGATGGATGGTGTGAATCGGTATGCAAAATCTTTGCTCCTCTCCCTTCTGAGCCGGAAGTCTGAAGCGGTTAACGTGTGTAGGACGACCCGAGTATGCTGCGTCAGTGCATAGAGGTTAATTGACTTCGAAATCAAAGGCGTCGATGAAGACGGAAACTGCTAAGTTGTTTTCCCAGAGAGTCGGGGATGGTGCGATCCCGATAAAATACAGTAGATTTCCCATCCCTTCTGAGCCGGAAGCCCCAAAGGTTTACACCCAGTAGGCGTTTCCCGAGTGTGCTGCGTAAGTGCATAGAAGTTGATAGACTTCGAAGAGGTGGCGGAGTGTTTGTATCCGCAATTTGAGTGGTACCGCGAGTGTAAATATTTTTGATTTATACCCGTCTCAAAGCATTTAAAAGCTTTGGGACGGGATTTTTGTTTTTCTCAAAGCAAAACACAAACAAAAATATTACACGAAAGGCGGAACGAAAAAATGCTATCCCTTGACAAAGTTTTTGATGCACAGCAGGTTCTGAAAAACATCATTCGCGAAACAGGAGTCGTCAGAGCCTACGGCATCGCTCCCGAATGTGAACTTTACCTGAAACCGGAAAATCTGCAGATCACCGGTTCCTTCAAAGTAAGAGGCTCGGCATACAAGATTGCCCAGCTGACTGACGAGGAAAAGAAAAAGGGCGTCATCGCCTGCTCGGCAGGAAATCACGCGCAGGGTGTCGCCCTTGCCGCAACCAAGAACGGAATCAAATCGCTGATCTGTCTGCCTGACTCGGCTCCCATCTCAAAGGTGGAAGCTACAAAGGGCTACGGGGCTGAGGTTTGCCTGGTAGAAGGCTGTTACGACGATGCTTATCAAAAAGCACTTGAACTTCGTGACAGCGAAGGATATACCTTCGTGCATCCCTTCGACGATGAAAACGTAATCGCCGGTCAGGGTACGATTGCTCTTGAAATTCTCAACGATCTTGACAACATTGATGCCATCGTCGTTCCCATCGGCGGCGGCGGACTGATTTCCGGTATCGCGTATACAGTCAAGCAGATCCGCCCTTCCGTCAAGGTTTACGGTGTACAGGCGGCGGGTGCGCCGAGTATGTACAATTCCGTTCATGACGGGGAACGTGAATGTCTCTCCTCTGTTTCCACCATTGCCGACGGCATAGCAGTGAAGCAGCCGGGGGAAAAGACCTACGCTCTGTGTAAAGAGTACGTGGATGAAGTCGCGCTTGTCACCGATGATGAAGTTTCTTCGGCAATCCTCGCTCTGATCGAAAAGCAGAAAATGATTGCCGAGGGCGCGGGAGCAACGGCAGTAGCGGCGGTCATGTTTGATAAATTCGATCTCAAAAACAAGAGAGTCGTTGCTGTTGTGTCGGGCGGCAACATCGATGTAACCAGCCTGTCCCGTGTGATTGACCGGGGACTTCTCAAGTCGGGGCGTTCTTCAAGCCTTCTTATTGAGCTGATCGACAAACCAGGACAACTCAAGGAGATCTCACGCATCATCGCCGACTGCGGCGGCAACGTTACCGGTGTTCATTACGAAAAAGGCAACACCGAGAGCGTCAATGGCTGTTTCCTGCGAATTGAGATGGAAACGAGAGATTTTGCACATGTGAACCTGATCACAAAAACACTTCGTGATGAAGGCTTCAAATTGATATAAAGGAGATAAGAATATGAGCAACAAAATTCAGACAAACAAAGCACCGGCGGCAATCGGCCCCTACTCCCAAGCAGTAGTCGTAGGCAATCTCATTTTTACCTCCGGACAAATCCCGCTGAACCCCGAAACAGGCGTTTTGGAGGACGGAAATATTACCGAGCAGACACACCGTGTTTGCAAGAATTTGGAAGCAGTTTTGAATGCCGCAGGCAGTTCCTTGCAGAGTGCTGTAAAAACGGTATGCTTCCTCGCTGATATGGCAGATTTTTCAGCGTTCAATGAGGTGTATGCGCAGTATTTCACCGAGAAGCCCGCACGAAGCTGTGTTGCGGTAAAGGCACTTCCCAAGGGAGCACTTGTTGAGGTAGAAGTTGTAGCGGAGGTGGAACAAAAATCATGATGGATGCAAGCAAATACCGAGTGGGATATTTCCCGGTCGGTAAAGAGTATAGCAAATGGACAGAAAAAGACCATATTGAAAAGCCGCCCGTGTGGTGTTCCGTCGATATGCGTGACGGCAACCAAAGTCTTGTCATTCCCATGAGCCTTGAAGAAAAGCTCGAATATTACAAGGTGCTGCTTGATGTTGGCTTTAAGGAAATTGAGGTCGGATTTCCTGCGGCAAGCGAGACGGAGTACGAGTTTCTCCGAACGCTGATCGACAACAACATGATTCCCGAGGACGTGACGGTTCAGGTACTCACCCAGTGCCGTGAACATATCATTCGCAAGACGTTTGATGCCTGCAAAGGTGCTCCGAGCGCAATCATTCACTTTTACAATTCGGTCAGTGTGGCACAGCGCGAGCAGGTCTTTAAAAAAACCAAAGAAGAAATCAAGCGGATTGCAGTTGACGGTGCAAAGCTCGTCAAGCAGCTGGCAAGCGAATACGAAGGAAACTTCCGCTTTGAATATTCGCCCGAATCCTTTACGGGAACCGAACCCGAATACGCGCTTGAAGTTTGCAATGCGGTGCTGGATGTACTGGAACCCAGCGAAACGAACAACGTTATCATCAACCTTCCCGTGACGGTGGAAATGAGTTTGCCGCACGTGTACGCCTCACAAGTCGAATACATGAGCGAAAACCTCAAATACCGCGAATTTGTCACCCTTTCGCTTCATCCGCATAACGACAGAGGTACAGGCGTTGCCGATACCGAACTTGCTCTGCTTGCAGGTGCTGACCGTGTGGAGGGGACGCTGTTTGGCAACGGTGAGCGCACCGGCAATGTGGATATCATCACGCTTGCGATGAATCTGTATTCCCACGGCGTTGATCCCAAGCTCGATCTTTCCGACATGAACCGACTTGTGGAAGCCTATGAAAAGAACACGCGGATGCACGTCTACGAGCGGGCACCGTATGCCGGAGCACTGGTATTCGCCGCATTCTCCGGTTCCCACCAGGACGGCATTGCCAAGGGCATGAAATATCGGGCAAAGAATAAGCTTCACGAATGGAGTGTGCCGTACATTCCGATTGATCCCAAGGACATTGGCAGAACCTATGATGCCGATGTGATCCGCGTCAACTCGCAATCCGGCAAGGGCGGCATCGGATATCTGTTGGAGCAGTCTTTCGGTTACAATTTACCCGCTAAAATGCGCGAGCATTTCAGCTATCTGTGCAAGCACATTTCGGACAGCGGACACAGAGAACTCAAGCCGGATGAAATTCTCGGTATTTTTGAAGACAGTTATCTGAATCTCGACAGCGGTATTTTGGTTACCGATTTCGACTTTATGCGCGAAAATGATACGGTCAGAATCAATATCACCTTCCGGCGCGACAATGAGGAAACCGAGTTGGAAGCCGAGGGTAACGGAACACTGAGTGCCGTAAACAATGCCCTGTGTGCGTTCACGGGTGAAGAATACACCTTGCAGGTATTCACGCAGCACAGTATGCAGGAAAAGGGGTCGCACAGTGTTGCGGCATCCTATATCGGACTGGAGCGCGAGGACGGCACGATGTACTGGGGGGCTGGAACCGATACGGACGTGATCACCGCAAGCACAAAGGCACTTCTGAGTGCATTCCATAATATGACCAAAGGAGGAAACTGAAATGGGAATGACCATGACACAAAAGATTCTTGCCGCCCACGCAGGACTTGACAAGGTTGAAGCGGGACAGTTGATCTCGGCCAAGCTGGATATCGTTCTCGGCAACGATATTACCACTCCCGTGGCGGTGAATGAATTCAAAAAGGCGGGATTTGATTCCGTATTTGATAAAGATAGGGTTGCAATTGTCCTTGATCACTTTGTTCCCAACAAGGACATCAAGGCAGCCGAACAGTCCAAAACCTGCCGCGAGTTTGCTTGTGCACATTGCGTAAGCCACTTTTACGATGTGGGAAAAATGGGCATTGAGCACGCGCTCCTTCCCGAGCAGGGCGTTGTCACCGCGGGTGACTGCATCATCGGTGCAGACAGCCACACCTGCACCTACGGTGCTCTTGGTGCATTCTCCACCGGTGTCGGCTCTACCGATATGGCGGCGGGTATGGCAACGGGAATGGCATGGTTCAAGGTTCCGTCTGCCATCAAATTCAATCTGACGGGAAAGCTTCCCTCGAATTGCAGCGGCAAGGATGTGATCCTTACGATCATAGGTATGATCGGCGTGGACGGGGCGCTCTATAAGAGCATGGAGTTTTCCGGCGACGGAGCTCACGGCCTTTCGATGGATGATAGACTTTGCATCTGCAATATGGCGATCGAAGCAGGCGCAAAGAACGGTATTTTCCCCGTAGACGATGTAACAATGGAGTATCTAAACGGCAGAAGTGAAAGAGCTCCCATAGTATATGAAGCAGATGCTGACGCTGAATATGAAAAGGTGATCGATATTGAACTTGAGAAAATCGTTCCCACCGTTGCCTGTCCGCATCTTCCGGAAAACACGCATCCCGCAAGTGAACTGCACCACATCAAGGTCGATCAGGTGGTCATCGGTTCCTGCACCAATGGCAGAATGGAGGATATGGAAGCCACATACAAGATTCTCTGCGGCAACAAGGTTGCCGACGGAGTTCGTTGTATCATCATTCCCGGCACAATGCAAATTCTCCGAGAGTGTGTAGAGCGTGGATATTACACCGCCTTCATTGATGCCGGTGCTGTGGTTTCCACACCGACCTGCGGTCCGTGTCTCGGCGGATATATGGGCATTCTTGCGGCAGGCGAAAAATGCATTGCTACCACCAACCGCAATTTTGTCGGCCGTATGGGTCATGTAGATAGCGAAGTCTATCTCGCTTCCCCTCATACCGCTGCCGCAAGTGCGCTGACAGGCTATATCACAGAGTACAAGGAGGAAAAGTGATGAACACACAAGGAAAAGCTTTCAAATATCCCGATAATGTGGATACGGACGTTATTATCCCCGCACGTTATCTCAACACCCCCGACGCCAAGGAGCTCGCCCTTCACTGTATGGAAGATATAGACACCGAATTTGTAAAGAAGGTACGGACGGGCGACGTGATGGTAGCGGGCTGGAACTTCGGTTGCGGTTCATCCCGCGAGCACGCTCCGCTTGTCATCAAGACCTGCGGCACGGGTTGTGTTATTGCAAAAAGCTTTGCGAGAATATTCTACCGCAATGCTATCAATATCGGTCTTCCCATTCTTGAATGTGAAGAAGCGGCTGATGAGATCAGCGCAAATGATGAGGTTAAGGTGGATTTTGACACGGGTGTGATCACCAACCTCACCACGGGCAAGACCTGGCAGGCGCAACCCTTCCCGTCTTTTATTCAGAACATTATCAAATGTGGCGGACTTCTCAAATCCCTCAAAGAAGGTGAAAACAATGGTTAAAAACATAGCAGTGATTCGTGGCGACGGTATCGGACCTGAAATAGTGGAACAGGCACTTCGGGTGCTTGACAAGGTTGCCGAACTTTACGGACACAACTTCAACTATACCGACGTGGATATGGGCGGTTGTGCCATTGATAAATACGGCGATCCGCTTCCCGAGCACGAGCTTCAAAAGTGCGTGGTATCCGACAGCGTTCTGCTTGGCGCAGTTGGAGGCAATAAATGGAACGAAGTTCCCGGACATATGCGTCCCGAAAAGGGACTGCTTCGCCTCCGTGCAGGCATGGGCGTTTATTCCAACAACCGTCCCGCAAAGATATGGCCTCAGCTTGCCAATGCATCTCCTTTGAAAAAAGAGATCGTGGATGCAGGCATTGATTTCATCATCGTCCGCGAGCTGATCGGCGGTATTTACTTTGGAGAACACAAAACCGAGGGTAATGTTGCTACCGACGTTTTGACATACAGCGAATCCGAGATTGAGCGTATCGGCAGAATCGGCTTTGAAACGGCACAGAAGCGGAACAAAAAGCTCTGCTCTGTGGAAAAGAGCAACGTGCTTGATTCCAGCCGCCTTTGGAAAAAGGTCATGCACCGCCTCGCGGAAGAATACCCCGATGTGGAACTTTCTGACATGCTCGTTGACAACTGCGCGATGCAGATCGTGAAAAATCCCGCACAATTTGATGTGATTGTAACCGAGAATATGTTCGGTGACATTCTTTCGGATGAAGCCTCCATGATCACGGGCTCCATCGGGATGATCCCGTCCTCCAGCCTTGGCGCATCCACCTGCGGACTTTACGAACCCATCCACGGTTCTGCTCCTGATATAGCTGGAAAAGACATAGCCAATCCCATCGGCACAATACTTTCCGTCGCTATGATGCTTCGCTTCAGCTTTGATATGCCGTGCGAAGCAGACACCATTGAAAACGCCGTTTCCGCATATCTCGACGCAGGTTATCGCACAGCCGATATTATGAGCGAGGGAGGAAAACTCGTCGGTTGTAAGCAATGCGGTGAGCTGATTATAGAAAATTTAAGAAAGGGGTGAATGATGTGCTTCTTTCAGGCTCAGATATCATTGTAAAAACTTTAATTGAACAGGGCTGTGAAACCGTTTTCGGATATCCCGGCGGTCAGATTCTCAACGTATACGACAGCCTTTATAAATATCAAAACGAGATCAATCATGTTCTGACCGCTCACGAGCAAGGCGCGGCGCACGCGGCTGACGGCTATGCGAGAACAACGGGCAAGGTCGGTGTGGTCATCTCTACATCGGGTCCCGGTGCTACCAACCTTGTAACCGGCATTGCTACCGCTTATCTTGATTCCATTCCCATGGTCGCCATCTGCGGCAATGTCCCCACAACGCAGATCGGCACAGACAGCTTTCAGGAGATCGACATCACCGGTGTGACGCTTCCCATTACCAAGCATAATTACTTTGTCGGAGATGTGGATGATTTGGCTGACACGATCCGCGAGGCCTTCAAACTTGCCAAATCGGGCAGACCCGGTCCCGTGCTGATCGACGTTCCAAAGGACGTGCAGATCGCCAAATGCGAGTACGAACCGAAGCTGCCCGTTGAGAAGGACGAGGCCTTTGCCGCGAAAGATATTCGCATCGAAGAAGCGGCAGAGATCGTCAATTCTGCCAAACGCCCTTTCATCTATTTTGGCGGCGGCGTGATCACGTCCAACGCGCAGGAGGAGGTTTTAGCTCTCGCGGAAAAGATCGACGCGCCTATCGGTTGCTCTTTGATGGGGCTGTCGGCAATTCCCACCGACCATCGAAGATTTCTCGGTATGCAGGGAATGCACGGTCATTACGCTTCTTCTATGTCGATGCACAATGCCGACGTCATTATCTCCCTCGGTGTTCGCTTCAATGACCGTGTTACGGGCAACCGCACGAAATTTGCCACGGGTGCCAAGATCGTCCACATCGACGTGGACGGCTCGGAGCTGAATAAAACCGTCAACTCCGTCTGCGGTCTTCGTGGTGATGTTAAACTCACTTTGCAAAAGCTGCTTCCTCTCTTGAATGAAGAACCCAAGCCCGATTGGATGGCAAGGGTCAGTGCTTTCCGTGCGGAGGAAGAAAGCTATCTCGATAACCGCGATGGACTCACGCCCCGCAGAGCCATTCTGACACTGAACAAGCATCTTGGTGCAAATACCGCCGTCTGTACCGATGTGGGTCAGCATCAGATGTGGTCGGCACAGAATCTCTTCTTCCGAAAGCCGCGGAGATTTGCATCCAGCGGCGGTCTTGGAACCATGGGCTACGGCTTCGGCGCGGCAATTGGCGCGGCATACGGTACAGGTGAACGCAGTGTTCTTATCACCGGCGACGGCAGCTTCGGGATGAATCTGAATGAGCTTGCCACCGCCGTCCGGTATAATGTGCCTGTGGTTATCATCATCATGAACAACGGCGTGCTGGGTATGGTTCGCCAATGGCAGACGCTGTTTTATGATAAGCACTATTCTAATTCTGTTTTGGAACGTAAGACCGATTTTGCCGCCTTTGCCAAGTCCTTTGGTGCTGATGGTGAAGCGGTTACAACGCCCGAAGAGTTGGACGAAGCTTTGAAACGAGCCTTTGCAACCGACGGTCCTTACGTCATCGATTGCAAGATAGACAAGGACGAATTCGTTCTTCCTATGCTCCCGCCCGGCGGCAGTATGGATGATATCATCACGAAATTGGAGGTGAATTTATGAACCGATATACGTTAGCGGTGCTCGTCCGAAATCAGTTCGGTGTGCTCAACCGACTTACAAGTATGTTCCGCCGCCGTCAGTTCAATATCAGCTCCATTACGGCAAGCGAGACCGAGTCGGGAGAGTATTCCCGCATCACCTTCAGCTTTGACGGAGAGGAAAACGGCAAGGTTCAGCTTGTCAATCAGCTCTACAAATTGCCCGACGTCTGCTCCATCAAGGAACTGACGGCAAACAATTCGCTCAGCTGTGAGCTGATGCTCATTAAACTCAAAAACGATCCCGCCACCCGTGATGAAATTCACGCGGCGGCAGAGGCATTCAAGGCGGAAACCATTGACTATACCAAGGATTCCATCGTCCTTCGCGTGATCGGCAATAGTATGAAAATGGATGATTTTATATCCCTTATGCGGGATCACACCATTCTTGAGATCTGCCGTACAGGTACGGCATCCATTGAAAAAGGCAGCTCTACACTGCGTCAAAATCTAAATTTATAATTCGGAAAGAGGTAATAAAAATGGCAAACAGAATTTTCTATCAGCAGGATTGCGATCTTCAAAAACTGAGTGGCAAAACAGTCGCTATCATCGGTTACGGCTCTCAGGGACACGCGCACGCCCTCAATTTAAAGGATAGCGGAGTAAACGTAGTTGTAGGTCTTTACGTGGGCTCAAAGAGCTGGGCACGGGCAGAAGCACAGGGACTTACGGTTATGACATCCGCAGAAGCAACAAAGGTTGCTGACATCATTATGATCCTTATCAATGATGAAAAGCAGGCGGCTCTTTACAAGGAGTCCATCGAACCCAATCTGACCGAGGGCAAGACTCTTGCATTCGCCCACGGCTTCAATATCCACTTTGGCTGCATCAAGCCCCCCAAGAACGTCAACGTCATTATGATCGCGCCCAAGGGCCCCGGTCACACGGTTCGCTCCGAGTATCAGGCGGGCAAGGGTGTTCCTTGCCTGATCGCGGTCGAGCAGGACGCAACAGGCGACGCTTGGGAGCTCGGTCTTGCTTACGCCCTCGGTATCGGCGGCGCGAGAGCAGGCGTGCTTGAAACCACCTTCCGCACCGAGACGGAAACCGACCTGTTCGGTGAGCAGGCAGTCCTTTGCGGCGGTGTCTGTGCGCTGATGCAGGCAGGCTATGAAACGCTCGTGGAAGCCGGCTACGATCCGAGAAACGCATATTTTGAGTGCATCCACGAAATGAAGCTGATCGTTGACCTCATCTATCAGAGCGGCTTTGCGGGAATGCGCTATTCCATCTCCAACACCGCAGAATACGGAGATTATGTCACCGGTCCCAAGATCATCACCGACGAAACCAAGAAGACGATGAAGAAGATCCTCTCCGACATCCAGGACGGCACGTTTGCAAAGGATTTCCTGCTCGATATGTCCTCCGCCGGCGCACAGGTGCATTTTAATGCCATGAGAAAGAAAGCCTCCGCGCATCCCTCCGAGGTCGTCGGCGCGGATATCCGAAAGCTGTACAGCTGGAGTGACGAGGATAAGCTCATCAATAATTGACAGGAGGTGGCAGTATGCCGAAAGAAAATGTAGTTACAGGGGTTCAAAATGCGCCGCACCGCAGTCTGTTTCATGCACTTGGTTTGACCGAAGAAGAACAGAAACGGCCTTTGATCGGTATTGTCAGCTCGTACAATGAAATCGTGCCCGGACATATGAATCTTGACAAGATCGTGGATGCCGTGAAAATCGGCGTTGCGATGGCTGGCGGTACGCCGATCGTATTTCCGGCGATTGCTGTCTGTGACGGCATCGCTATGGGACACACGGGTATGAAATATTCCCTTGTCACCCGCGATCTGATTGCCGATTCCACGGAAGCAATGGCTCTTGCCCACGGCTTTGACGGGCTTGTCATGGTGCCCAACTGCGACAAGAATGTACCCGGACTTTTGATGGCGGCGGCAAGAGTGAACATTCCCACCGTGTTTGTCAGCGGCGGTCCGATGCTTGCGGGAAGAGTGGAAGGGAAGAAGACAAGCCTTTCCTCCATGTTTGAGGCGGTAGGTGCATACAACGCGGGCAAGATCACCGACGAAAAGCTTTATGAATACGAGTGCAAGACCTGCCCCACCTGCGGCTCCTGCTCGGGTATGTACACAGCAAACTCGATGAATTGTCTGACTGAAGCACTCGGTATGGGACTTCGCGGAAATGGCACAATTCCGGCAGTCTATTCCGCGCGCATTGAGCTTGCCAAGCACGCAGGCATGGCGGTGATGGAATTGGTTCGCAAGAATATCTGCCCCCGCGATATTATGACAAAAGAGGCACTTATGAACGCTCTGACCGTGGATATGGCGCTGGGCTGCTCGACAAACTCGATGCTTCATCTTCCCGCAATCGCTCATGAATGCGGTGTGGAGCTGAATCTTGATATTGCCAACGAAATCAGCGCAAAAACTCCAAATCTCTGCCATCTTGCCCCTGCAGGTCGTACCTATATGGAGGATCTGAACGAGGCAGGCGGTGTGTATGCCGTGATGAACGAGCTGACCAAAAAGAATCTGCTTCACACCGACTGCATGACAGTTACGGGAAAGACCATTGGCGAAAATATTGCCGGCTGTGTCAATCTTAACCCGGAAGTCATTCGTCTGATTGACGATCCTTACAGCGAAACGGGCGGAATTGCGGTGCTCAAAGGCAATCTTGCCCCCGAGGGAAGTGTGGTTAAGCGTTCTGCCGTTCTGCCCGAAATGCTCGTGCATGAAGGTCCCGCAAAGGTGTTTGATTCCGAGGAGGAAGCGCAGACGGCGATCAACGCGGGAAAAATTGTGGCAGGTGACGTGGTCGTCATCCGCTATGAAGGGCCCAAGGGCGGCCCCGGTATGCGTGAAATGCTGAATCCCACCTCCGCGATCATGGGGATGGGACTCGGCTCAAGTGTCGCACTCATCACCGACGGACGCTTCAGCGGTGCGACAAGAGGGGCTTGTATCGGTCACGTCACGCCGGAAGCGGCTTCGGGCGGCATGATCGGTGTGGTTGAAGATGGCGATATCATCTGCATCAACATTCCCGAAAACAGGATTGAACTGAAGGTGGACGCCGATGTTCTTGCCGAACGCATGAAGAATTTTGTGCCAAAGAAAAAAGAATTGTCCGGCTATCTCAAACGATATGCGGCACTCGTTTCAGGCGGTGCATCGGGCGCGATTTTGAACTGATATGGAAAACATTAAAGTAAAACTGAAATCTCTTTGTATTTTCCGTGATCTACTCGACGATCCGGTGCTTTCCACCTTGTTGCGGTATCTTGAAAAGCCTGCGGTTGCTGTATATTCCGCCTTTGTCTCGTCCTTGTACGAGGCAAACGGCGGCAATCTCGGGGAATATATCAAGGAAATCTGCACGAGCAGCAGCAATGTTTACGTCCGAACGGTTGGAAACAGACAAGCAGTTCCGAAATATATGCAAGAGGCTTTGGAGGAAGAACTGGCAATTCTGCAGGAGTGCACTGAGCTGACAAGCGAAAACCTTTGCTCCTTAATCAGCTACAAAGGATATCTTCCGGATTTTACAACAACCAATCTGCGTCTTGCGGATATCTATCTGCACAGATGCGAAAACATCGGCAAATACGGTTACGGAATTTTTGCAAAGCACAATATGTTTTATGTAAATGAAGCAAATCAAATTGTGCCGGTTCAAAACCCGGATCAGACAGAACTTTCGTTTCTGGTGGATTATGAGAAAGAACGGAGAATCGTTCTTGACAATACAGAAGCGCTTCTTGCGGGAAAACCTGCCGCCAACATCCTGTTGACAGGAGACGCCGGTACCGGAAAATCCTCCACTGTGAAAGCGATTGCCAATCACCTGTGGTCAAAAGGACTGCGTCTGATTGAACTGCGCAAGGATCAGCTTCGTGCCATCCCGAAGGTGCTTGACACGCTGGCGGAGAATCCGCTTAAATTCGTTCTGTTCATCGATGACCTTTCGTTCTTAAAGGATGATGACAATTTCAACGCGCTGAAGGCAGTGCTGGAGGGTTCGGTCACAGCGAAATCGGACAATGTAGTGATCTATGCTACCAGCAATCGCCGACACATCATCAAGGAAACCTTTTCCGACCGTGAGGGGGATGACATTCATCGCAATGATACCATGCAGGAGATTGTTTCACTGTCGGAGCGTTTTGGTATTCATGTCACCTTCTCGAAGCCGAACAAGGAGACATTCCTGCATATCGTTCATCATCTGGCAGAAGAAAACGGTGTTGATATACAGATGGACGAGCTTGATCTGCTTGCCGAGCGTTTTGCGCTTGAACGCGGCGGCAGATCCGCAAGACTTGCCAAGCAGTTTATTGACGGACTGCTTGCAAGGTTATAGAAATTTTGCGGCTGCAAAAACAAATATTCAGGAACAAACAGAGATGAGACGAAAGTCTCATCGCTGTTTTCATATACGTGCTTTATATTATGAATTTGTTTGAAAGAATATTGGAAAGGTACAGAAAGTTAACAATTAAATACTGAAAAAAACGATTTGTAATTCCGCAAAAAACGGCTTTGAAAACACATCCAAAAAAGGAAGTCTGAGGTTCAAGTCCCCACCGACACCCCTAAAACGCGTTTTGCATCCTTTTTCCCACATTGGTTTTTGATTTTTGAAAAAGCGATAAAAACGGCGAAAAAAGAAGAAAACCCGAGACTTTCTCGGGTTTTCTGGGGTGCATCTTTTTTGCCCCTCATCTTGGTTGCGGGGGTGGAATTTGAAAGGCCCTGTCAAAAACATAGTCGTATCGGGCACTCGGCACAGCTCGTGCCCGATACTCCTTGTTTTTTCCCTTGTCGCGCTCGCTTCACCGTCCACCCAAGCCCACTCCCTCCGGGTTATGAGGGCTTCTGGCAAACACTGGATTGCCATCGATCGCCTCGACAGGACGGGTGTGCGATACAAAAAAACGACCAAAAGCCGACCGTTGCCGTCGAAAGCAACCACGCTAATTTTAAATCTACGCTCGTTTGAGCAGAATGGCGTCAATTTTGTCAGCCGCCGCCGCGTCCATTTCGGGGAGGACGTGGGTGTAGGTGTTCAGCGTGATGCTCACATCCGAATGTCCTAATCTTTGCTGCACGACACGGGGATTGACCCCAGCCTGAATGAGGGCGGTGGCATTGCTGTGACGCAGATCGTGCCGACGAATCTTGGGGAGGCCTGACTCCTCGAGAAAACGCTCCCATTTCTGCGTCATGGAATCGGGTTTGTAAGGTGTTTCATCATCCTGGCGGACGACGAAGCCAAGGTTCTGAAATCCTGCACCATAGGTGAAGGCATCCATTGTGTATGGCGCTCTTGCCTGTCTCAGCTCGTCCAGTACCTCATCGCCAATGGCGATATCCCGAATGCCTGCCTCACTTTTGGGGGCTTTGATGATGTAACCCTTCTCCCCTCTGACTGTGTTATGTCTGACTTTGAGAAGCTTGTTGTAAAAATCGATATCATCCCAGCGCAGGGCAAGCATTTCTCCACGTCTCAGCCCTATAGTTACGCAAAGAAAGACCGGGAGATAGAGGTCGGTTCCTCTCGTCATATCAAGGCGCTGATGAATAAGCTTCTGATCATATACCTGCGCACGATATTTTTTCAGCTTGGGCAGAACAACACCTTCACAAGGGTTGTAGGCGACGCAACGCAGAATAACCGCCTTTTTCATTGCGGCATTGATGTTATTGTAGGCATCGCGGATGTTCTTGGGAGATAGGTTTCTCGCCATCATGTCATTGACCATTTTCTGCAATGCTTGGCTCGGAGGGAACCGATCTGAATATGGCCGATGGCAGGAATGATGTAGCACTTGATAGTAGTTGTACAGAATATAGATATCCTTTTCCATCTTCTTAGTGCAAGCCTTTCCTATCTCAACAGCTCCCACACTCACGGCACGGTTGAACGCCGCTATGGTGCTTTTTAGCTTTGTTTTAGCGGGATGTTTCCCCGGTACTATTTTTCACATGGTTATTTCTGCCATCCTCTCACCTCAATTCAAGGAAAAGAACTCTCTATCAGGATCCGATATCAAGTTTTCAAGAGCGGCACGCTCTACATAGATATGACCGCCTATGCATTTTACTGGCAAGTGCTTTTTTACCAGTGTGTGGATCTTCTTTTTACTTATGGGAAGGAATTCCTTTTGAATATTGTCAATGGTTAAGCTTACTTTGGTATCTCTTGCGTGATTAGGAATAATAAAGAAAACAAGCGGAGCTTTGCGCTTCCGCTTGTTTCCTTTTGGGTAATGATTTGTTTTATTGGGGCAACGCAGCATGGTTTTAGACGGGGACCACAAATGTGCGTATTTTGTTATAATCTTGTTTTACCAAAACTCTTAATTTCCGTTGTCCGTTTGCACAGCCTCGGGGGGGATAGGTATCTTCAAACAAATTCTCAATTATCTGGCCGCCTATGCTACAATGAATGATCCCAATTTTTGTTTATGAACTGATTTTACAGATTTTGTAGGGGATTGTGGGTTGCTGTGCGCCGAATTTCATGCTATACTGGCGACAGTATAGGAAATTTCTGCAAAATTCACTACTCATCACGGAGACTATGCATGATAGAACTGCACCAGAACAACGAATTATCCTACGAAAAGAACCAATATGCCGACGCCAACCCTTTTATTAACGCATCTGTGTCGGATATGCCTTTGGTCACTTATGAGGAGATCCGTCATCTTCTGCCCCGGCCGATTTTTGACGGCCATGAGGATTACATCGCCTGCTATGATTTTGCTTGGAGGATCGCTTTCAAGAATACATTCAAGCCGGAGGCGGAATCGGGATTTGTGTCGAACTTCATAGATACAGCTTTTAACGGCTGTCTGTTTATGTGGGATTCTTCCTTTATACTCATGTTTACGAAATACGCAACCCGTCTTTTCCCGTTCCAGAATACACTGGATAACTTCTATGCCAAACAGCACAAGGATGGATTCATCTGCCGTGAAATCCGCGAAAGCAATGGCCGTGACCGTTTTGCCCGTCATGATCCCAGCAGTACGGGGCCCAACGTGATGCCTTGGTGTGAAAAGAACTATTTTGATATTTTCGGCGATACGGAACGTTTGGGGAAAATCTATGCCCCCCTGCGTGCCTATCATGTTTGGCTGCGAAAGAACCGGACCTGGCGCGACGGCAGTTATTACTCCAGCGGCTGGGGATGCGGAATGGATAACAGTCCTCGCATGGAGCCGGCGTATAATCCCCGGTTCTCGCATGGACATATGATCTGGATCGATGCCTGCTGTCAACAGATCCTCAGTGCCAATATCCTCATCGAGATGAACCACGTCCTCGGTGGCAAAGACGATGTGTCCGATCTTATGGAAGAGCGGGATCGCTTGATCAAATTGGTGAATGAAAAATTGTGGGATGAGGCAACCGGCTTTTATTATGATCTACTCAAAGATGATTCATTCAGCGGTGTGAAGCACATAGGTGCCTATTGGGCTTTGCTGGCCGGTGTCGTTCCGCCGGATAGAGTGGAACGATTTGTGGCACATTTAACCAACACGAGTGAATTCAATCGCCCGAATACAATTCCCACGCTGTCTGCAGATCATCCGGAATACAACAAAAAGGATGGCGGCTATTGGCGCGGCGGCGTTTGGGCGCCGACGAACTATATGGCCCTGTGCGGACTCACAAAATATGGGCAGGATGAACTCGCCTATCGCATTGCGGATACATACGTAAAAAACGTTGTGAGCAACTTCCGGAAAACCGGTACACTTTGGGAAAATTATGCCCCCGAATCCGACGAAAAGGGAAATCCTGCGCGCCCGGATTTCGTTGGTTGGACAGGACTTGCACCTATTTCTATCTTCTTCGAGTACGTGCTTGGTATTCGCGCCGATGTGTCCACAAAGACAATCCTATGGGATGTTCACAAAACGGAGCGGCATGGCATTAGACAGTATCCGATGGGACGGGATATCACACTGGATCTTGTTTGTGAGGCCAGAAACTCCCCGGAGGATGAGCCTGTGATCACAGCCGTATCCAACATTCCGGTGAAAATCGTTGTGCGGTGGATGGGCAAAGAGAAAACCTTGTATTCAAAGTTGCCAATATAAAAAATTTTAACAAAAAGGAGCAGCAACATGAAATTCAAACGTATTCTGTCTTTTATTCTGGCGATCCTTATGTTTGTCCCCGTTTTTGCCGCATGTGATGCTGATGAGCCCGCGGTAACTCCAGGCGTATCGGATAACAGCGATACGTCCCCAACTGGCGAAACCATTCCGCCGGAAGAGAACGGCCTTGTGCTGGACAAAACGAATTTGGAAGGTGCTGTTCTGCGCATTCACGGTGACGATGGTTCTACCAGCTACGGTTACTATGAGACCGGTGATATCTGGAAAGAGGAAGACAGCTCCGATCCGTTTGATGCATCCGTGTACAAGCGTGCCCAGGACTGTATCAATACATATAACTTCAGCATTGTCTACACCAACTCCGCAAACCCTCTCGCGGATGTAACAAGCATGGTGTCCGGTGGTCTGGATCAAGTGGATCTGGTATTTGGTGCCTGGAGCCGTATTTTCCCTGCATCCAAGGCAGGTGTTCTGTACGATCTCCGCGAAATTGAGACGATCGATCTCTCGGGTGAATGGTGGGATCAGAACGCCAACACGGAGTTGTCTCTGGCAAATCGGTTATTCTACACAACCGGCGAATTGACCACGGTGGATGATCGCTGCACGCGTGCGCTGTATTTTAATAAGGCTTTGGCAACAGCCAATAATTTGGAAAGCCCTTACGAGTTGGTTCGCAGCAATCAGTGGACATTTGATAAATTTGCAGAAATGTGCCGCAGCGTGTACAACGATGTGGACGGCGCAGGAGAATACGACGAAGACGATATTGTCGGATTCTTCTACGAAGCATTCCAATTTTCCTATTTTATGACCGCCATGGGCGAGAAAATTGCCACATTGGATGAAAACGGCAAGCCGGTGTATTCCTATCTCAGCACATCTGAAGCAGTAACCAAAATGGAAAAAATCGCGGAACTGCTGATCGATAACGAAGCCACTTTCCACGTGAATGATTACAAAAATCTGGGTTCTTTCAGCAATAAATGGGCATACGGTCGCGGAAAGTTCGCCGCAGGCAAGCATCTGTTCTCCGTCGGCGGTGCACTGGTCATCACCGAGTTTGTGGATATGGAGGATGAATTCGGCATCATCCCCATGCCGAAATGGACGTCCGAGCAAGACCGGTATTATCACATCATCGAAACCTCGGCTCCCTTGTTTGGTGTGCCCAACACCAAGACAGACACAACCGATCTGGGATACATGCTGGAGTATTTCTCCTATGAAGGCATGAACACGGTCACTCCTGCCTACAAAGAAAAAATGCTGAAACGCCGCTATGCGCAGGATGCGGACAGCGCGGATATGTTGGATATCATTTATGCCAGCAAGTGTTTTGATATTGGCTATGTGGGCAATTGGAACAATATATCCAGACTGGGTGACAGTTCCGTCGAAAATCGCAAAATTCCGAAGATGTCCTCCATCAACCGTGCGGGCAAAAACATACCGAATCTGATTGAGAAAGAATACGAAACCCTTGTGAATATCGGTAAGGCAAACACGCAGTAATTGCATAAAGGAGTTACCAATGAAAGCAAAACACCTCATGATGGCTTTGGCCATTATGGCTGTACTCTGCCTTGGTTTGAGTGGCTGTCAAACAAAAAACGAAAGGATAGCTTTGGTTGCAGACGGGGCAGTACAGGCTCGTATTGTGTATCCGGTCTCCGCAAACAAGTGCATTATGGACGCTATTGAAGTGATGGGAAACGAAATCTGCAGCCGGTATGGCCTTGCAATCCCCGCAGAGTCTGAGGCCTGGGCGGAAGATACGGACAATTCCATCCGGATCCACATCGGATCAACCGCACACCCCGCCGCCAAATCGGCTATGGATGCATTGCCTGCAAACAGTTATGCAATCATTGTCAGCGACAATCAGATATGGATTGTTGCAAGCAATCCATATTTATACGCCAGGGCCGCAGAAACACTAATGACATCTGCCATCATAACCGAGGAGGGCATGTTTTTGGACAGTACATTTCAATACACAAGCGACAGTTTTCCCGTGTGTTCACTGGTGACGGACGGTAAAAGCGATTATACCATTGTGTATGCGGAAAATGACAAAACCGCCAAAGAAAACGCGCGCCTGATCTGTGACGCCATCTACTACGCATCGGATTTGGATCTGAAAGTGATCGGTGACTCCGAGCCCATTTCCGGAAAAGAAATTCTTGTAGGGGCTACCAATCGCCCGCTGTCCGCGCAGGATAAGTCATATTATCTGAACGCATGCCTGCAAAGCGACAGCGAGGGGAATATCGCCATAACCGGCAATATCGATGTCGGTGCGGCTGAATTGATCAAAATGATTTCCAATCTGGGTGCTGCGGACAAAAATAATATAGAAGTTCCGGTATTCTCCTTGGGAATAGTCGCTCCATCCGGTTACGGCAATCCGCCCAAATACGAGGGAAGCGGAACGGAGGAACTGCGGTATTCCTTTGAAAAACATAAATCCTACTATGTGTTGATCCATGACGCAAAGCGGCAGGATTACACGGATTACTGCAGGAAATTGGAGGCGGAAGGATACGAGGTGTATACGCAGAAAAGCGTAAAAACGCACGAGTTCTCCACGTATTTTGACGGATACACTATTGTAACTCTTTCCCATATGGTGTATAATGATATACAGCGAGAAAGTGCAGGAAGTGTGTCCTATATCTCCATCGCTGTGGACAGCATAGAGAATTCCTCGCTTCCCCCAAAAGCCACGGCGTATGAGACTGTCACCACAGCGCAGGTGTCTCTGATCCATGCCCAATGCGGATTTCTCGTGCGTCTTGAGGACGGCAAATTCCTCATGATTGACGGCGGATTGAATCGTGAGATCCATACAGAGATCATTTACGAACAGCTTTGCTCTCAGAATGTACTGGAGGGAAAGCCTGTGATTGCCGCGTGGATCTTTACCCATCCCCATACGGATCACTTGGGCGGTTTCTACGGATTCACCCAAAAGCATGCCGGTGACGTGGTGCTGGAAAGCGCAATCTTTAATTTCCCGGCGTATGAAACCTATTACGGAAAGAATTCGGATGAATACGACAAAGACAATCCGGATAATGCGGATACGGTTTCCCGCGAAATGAAGTCATACAGCGAGAAGATGCATCAGATTCTGTCCGCATCCTATCCGGAGGCAAATATCGCAATCGCGCACGCCGGGCAGAGTTATAACTACGCAGGACTTGTTTTGGATGTGTTGTTTACCCACGAAACGCTGTACAAAAAACAGATGACTAACACCAACATGTCCAGCATCGTTTATATGTTGTCCATGCCGAAGGGCAAAATGATCATTCTCGGGGACATGTCCACAACCGGCTGTATGCTGCTTGACCGACTGTACGGAAGCGAACTGAAGGCGGATGTGGTGCAGCTGGCGCACCACGGATATAACGGCGGCAACGAAGGAATGTATGCCCATATCAACGCCACAGCAACTGTCTGGACCAACTCCTATGAAGTGATTCGTGAAAGAAACCTGCATAACCGACCATCGTATAATCATTATTCCTACAACAGTGTGAAGTATAATCTTATCATGGATTCCGACGATCGCGTTATGATCCTTTACCCCGATATGACAGCGGAGGATCTTGCCCCGTTTATACAGGATTTCCGCGGATAGTGGAGGGGGAATATCCCTCCGATTTTCCTGCGCTGCGAAATGTAAAGCCGAATATGAGGTGATTTTATGAATTTTAATCTGTTTGAAACGGCAAAGAAAAACAGGATCGTTGTTGCCCACCGCGGCACTTGCGGCGGGAATATCCCTTGCAATACGTTGGCTTCCTATGGAATTGCCCTGAAGCAGGGAGCGGATATGATTGAAGTGGATGTGGAAATGAGTGCGGACGGAAAACTGTTTGTGTTCCATCCCGGTATGGAACCCTGGCATCTGTTTCACCGTGACAGAATCAGCCGCATGAAATCCGAGGACATTGCACATCTTCGCTTTGTGAACACAGACTGCGCCGCAACGCAGTTTGGCATCAACACGTTCGATGAAGTTCTGGAAGCCTTCAAAGATAAGTGCTACATCAATGTGGATAAATTCTGGGGTCATCCGAAGGAGATCTCCGAGGCCATCCGCCGCCATAAGATGGAGGACCAGATCCTCGTCAAATCCACTCTCTCTGATAAGGTGCTGCATGTGCTTGAGGAAGTAGCACCGAACCTTCCTTTTATGGCCATCGTGCGCGATACACATGATGCTCACGAATCCCTGATGCAGCGCAGCATCCAGTATATCGGAGCGGAAGTGTTGTTTAAATCTGAGGACTGTGAGGTAGCCAGTCCTGCCTTCATCGAAAAGATGCACAAGGATGGAAAACTGGTGTGGGTGAATTCCATCATCTACGATTACAGGGAGCAGCTCAGCGCCGGACATTCCGACGACACGGCACTTACCGAAAGTGAGGAGATTGGCTGGGGATGGCTTGCCGACCGCGGCTTTGACTTCATTCAGACCGATTGGCCGATCATGTTGATCAATTTCTTAAAATCCACCGGAAGATACTATCGATAAACAGAAAACCCGAGGTTAACCCTCGGGTTTTGCTTTGCCTTTGGTGTGAATCTGTTTGCGGTACTGCGTGGGAGACACGCCCTCTGTATGCTTCTGAAAAACGTGACAGAAGTAATCCGGATTTTGAAAACCGACGCTATCGGAAATTTCCTTAATGGAAAGGGCGGTGGTTTTCAAAAGAGACTTGGCACGATACATGCGATAATCACTCAAATACTGGGTGGGTGATTTGCCCAGTTCCAGGCGGAACAGCTTGTACAGGTACTTGGGCGATATATGTACCGCATCGGCGATGTCTTTTTCCCTCAGCGAGTGCCGGTAGGATGTTTCAATATATGCTATGGCTTTTGAAATATACTGCTGCGGAATACGTTTTTCTGGTGCTTTTATTGCAGTTGATGTGGATGCATGCAAAGAAAGCAGTTCCATCAGTTTTGAAATCATATACAGGACATCTTGCTTGTCGGTATACGAGTCTTTGTTGTGTAAGTCGCGGAAGATTGTCAGTACTTGATCCATATATGGAACGGGAAACACGCCTCGCACCGGTATAAAGCCACTGCCTTCCAGCAGTGCTTTCGCACCTGTCCCCCTGAAAAGTATCCAGTAGTGCTCCCAGGCACCGGCCTCCTGTGATGTTCCCACGGAAAACATATGATCCTCGTCCGGTGTCAACAAAAATCCGCACGGTGCGGTGAGCGGTTGATCACCGCAGAATCCGCTGCCGGAGACAACGTAGTGAAGCACGTAGCAGTTCCTGCTTTCCCGATAGGAATGACCGGGCGCCTGGCGTCCGAATCCGGCTTCAACCACAGTGATGTATGAATCCGGTGCAGTACCTTCCGAATATACAATAGAGGAGCCGGTCGTCTTAAAAAGTATATGAATCATGCATATCCACCTTCAGAATAATTATTTCGCGTGTTTATAAGGATGCAATCAAAGATTTTTGCTGTATGCCTTCTGCCAATTCGTCCAGAGCCGTCGTTCAATCCGGCGGGATACCCGCATTACGCTGGTGTACCACTTGCGGTTATCTCTGGTGGCACTAAGACATGATGTGCATACATGTGTCATCTTATAACAAATGATACCATAAGGTACCATATATTTCAACAGCCCCCAAGAATTATTGCGTATTATTTGCTAATATGCCACAATTCAGATGCGTAAACGTATTGCTGGGAATTATATGCCTGTCAGATTTGTTGTGGCAGAAGTTAATCTAGACGAAGCGGTTATACCTAAGGACAAACATCATCCCCACACCCGCTACCACCCCCCTGTCCGAGTTGTAACGCTTATTACGTGCCAAATGCGCACAAAACACGCAAAAAAAGCGTAAGAATCCCCTTGCGGAATAAGGCCAAAACGAAATCGCGCGTTTTGGCGGGAATACAAAGACAAAAAGCCCGGCCTATGGCGATCCTTGCCAAAAACTATGCTTGTCTGTTTTGCCCTCCATTTTCATAGTTTTTCCAAAAATCATCTTAAGAAGATGTGCTATAGTATAAGATTATTTTTGCCATCTTGTGATTGTTCAATATACACAATAATACTGCAAATTTAAGTGCAATATCCACAAAACTGTGGCAAAACTGTGGGCAATAATCCGGCAGAGCAGGGGACGATCCCCCATTTTTGCTTCGAAAACAAAGAAAAACACCCGAAATCACACGATTTCGGGTGTATATTTGGGTGCGGAGGTGGGATTTGTTGGCCCTGGCAAAAACATAGTCGTATCGGGCACTCGGCACAGCTCGTGCCCGATACTCCTTGTTTTTTCTCTTGTCGCACTCGCTTCACCGTCCACAGGGCGCGCTCGCGCTCCAAGCTCACTCCCTCCTCCGGAGGTCGTTCGGTTCATATCCCCCATCGGAAACGAAAAAAGACACCCGACTGGGTGTCTTTTCGTTTCTGGCAAGTCAGACCGGAAAAGATATCATCATTCATAAAAATCAAATACTTACTGAATAATCCTTTTTAAAGCCGTGCGCACCGAAGATTTGCCAATTTCCAACGCCGAGGCGCTGCATGATTGCGCTTCTTTCATTGGCGCAAAGCCTCGGATTCGTATCCACAGATGTCATCAGAATCGGCGCATATTGGTTGTATTCTGACTGTTCGGGGGTTAAGCCGTGTACGTTGATGTAAATATCACCGGTAATTGCAATGTGATTTGAATAATCAATAAGTACGACCTCCCCCGGCAAATGCCCGCCCTTTCCTTCATAAACCTCGAAGTTCAGCTCCCCGAAACTATAGAAGCCTATCTGGGTAAGCGGTTTTTGATTCGTTTCTTGGCTTTTCCAAAGTTTAACGAGCTTTTTAGGAGCGACAGGCTTGTATTCCGTAAGGATCTTGCAGATATTGATGTATGGCTTATGCAAAGGATTTTCCTCGCGGTATCCGTCAAGCCCGTTATATTCCCTTTCCAAACACTTCGCCGTTTTTTCGTTAGTTATCACCTCATCAAAAATCGGCAAAAGTCCGCAATGGTCTACGTGCGCGTGGGTGATAAGTATCTTCTTTTTTATATCGCCAAAATCAGGAATGATCTTATTAAAAATA
>JAZQFQ010000070.1:0-5248 GCA_045539595.1 Eubacteriales bacterium
ATAAATATATTTATTACTACAACTATGAAAGAATTTCTTTGAAACTTAAAGGAATGAGCCCGGTACAGTACCGAACTCATTCGCTTGCAATTTAATATTTATTTTTGTCTAAACTTTCGGGGTCACTTCAAAAGCGGGTGGATTTTTATTATGCAGCTTCGGTGAATGCCACCGCCACGGCATGCCTGCCGTAATTTTCATCGGAAGTGATGATGATCAGATCCAGCAAATCAAAGCGGCCGTCGCCGTTGATGTCTGCCGCTTTGCATGCCGCTTCCTCATAGGATTGGGAGTAGGTGTCCGCCGAGGTCAGCAAAATCACGTCCTGCAGATCGACGCATCCGTCGGAGTTGATGTCTCCGGCCACCAGGGCCGGGTCGGAGATGGCGGGATTTTCGTGCTTGGTCAAATCCACATCCGTATCGGTAACCGGAATGCCGGTAATGATGTATGGCAGATGATTGGCGCGCTGAAAGGAGAGATCGTATATGCCGGTCCCAATGCCCTCAAAGCGGTAGGTACCGTCGGTGGTTTCTACCTGGGCAACAATCACGCCGTTCTGCATCAGCTTGACAACAGTAGGCACTGTGGAATCCCCCACAACTCTGAATCGACCGGTGATAGTCAGCACGATCTCTATTGTTCTGCTTTCCTTCTCGCCGCAGGCGGTGCATATTCTTTCCTGCCGTGTTTTCCCGTCGGCGGTTTCTTCCCCGATGGCTGTCCATGGGCCAAAATCGTGCCCAAGCGCGGGGATTTCATCCTGCGCGAGGATCGTTTCCATGCACACAAAGCAGTGCTTTCCCGCCGTCCATCCCGATTCCGTGCAGGTGGGAGCGACAGAAGGCGTAATGGCTTCGGTGTGCCCCGATGCGTCCAACACAGTCTGCGCCCGCAGCACTTTCCCACATACGGAGCAGTGACTGCCCTCTGTGAGACCGTTCTCGGTACAGGTGGGAGCTACCGCCCCATCCTTGACTTCCACATGGCCGCCCTTGGACGGGATCGATTGCTGGGCCGCCAGGATATTGCCGCAGACCGAGCAGTGCTTGCCCTCGGTGAGGCCGGATTCCGTGCAGGTGGGCTCCACAGCCGGGTCGATGACTTCCGTATGCGCATAGGTATTGTTCTTCCACGGCACGGGGATCCCGTCCACATACCGCCAATAATTGCCGCAGTCCAGGGGGCCGGTTTCCGAATAGTAATACACCACCGCGCGATCGATCACGTACACGTCCCCGATCATGGACAGCGCCGCCCACTGGGCTTTTGTTCCCTCGTAGTACACCTTACGGTACCCCTGACCGAAGGAGTCCGAAAATTTCATGGCCGTCACGGGCAGTTTATTGTAGTGAGTGGGGATCACCACCCGCCGGGAATAGAACTTTCCTTTATGCCCGTTCCAGGTACAGGAGGCTTTATCCTCATTCAAGATATAGTTGTACTGGGGGTTCGTCAAAAGAATGATGGAATCCTCCCACATGAGGCCATGCTGGGAGTAGTACCCCTCTATGGTTTGCGAATCATACCAATGCTCCGCACGCTTGACCGCCAACCATTCCTCACCCGTGCCGTCGAAAATGCAGTCCACCATGGCGGTGCATCCTTCAAATATGTGATCCGCAAGCACCGTCACCGTGCCGGGGAGGATGATTCGTTCCAGGGAGGTACAGGATGCAAACGCCTCCTCACCGATCACCGCCAGCCCCTCCGGGAGGATAACCTTTGTCAGATCCGCACACCCCGCAAAGGCATGCGCGCCGATCTCCTTCACCGGCAGTCCGTCGTACTGCGCGGGAATCACCAGATCCGACCCGGTATGGCTTCCGGGGCCGACAACGATATAGTACGTACCGTCCGCGCTGCGCTGATACGCCAGCCCATCCGAGGGCACCGCATCCTGCCCGCGGCCGCCGAGGGCCAAAACGGCGCACAGCACCATGGCAAACAGAACTCCCCATGCTTTTTTCATCACAAATCTCCTTACAAACCTATCCAAAGATGTCCTGATTTATTATAGCACGCCGCCGTCGGCTGTGTCAACGACCGCCGCCGGGGATTTCCCGGTATCGTATTGCATTTTGGGCGGGATTGTGCTATAGTGTACCTGAATCATCACAGACTTCCTGCGGGGAGGTACATATATGGAAGAATTGTTTACCTGCGTTATGGACATCGGCGAACAGATGCTGATCGCCGGGGCGGAGGTGCATCGGGTGGAGGACAGCGTCAGCCGGATGTGCCGTGCCTTCGGATACCGTCGCACGGATGTGTTTATTATTACCAGCAGCATGGTGGTGACGGTGTACACCGACGACGGAAGCTGGATGACCCAGACCCGCCGGGTGTCCGGCATCGCGACGGATTCCGAAAAGCTGCACCGGCTGAATCAGTTGTCCCGGGACATCTGCTCCCGTCCCATGACGGCCCGGCAGATCCGCGACGGCCTGGCCGCGGCGGTGGACGTTTCGTCCCTGCCCTTCCTTTCGGACCTTCTGTGCTGTGCGGTGATCGCCGGCGCTTTCACCCTCTTCTTCGGGGGCGGCGTCACGGAGATGATCGTGTCCTTCTTCGTGGGGGCGCTGACGCGGATCGGCAGCTTCGCCGCAGAGCGGGCCATCGCCAACCGGATTTTCCTGAAATTTCTCTCCACCCTCATCGCCACGGCGCTGGCCTTTCTGGCGGTGCGGCTGGGGTGGATCCCCTCGGTGGATAAGATCATCATCGGCAACATCATGTCCCTGATTCCCGGCATCGGTCTGACCAATGCCCTGCGGGATCTGTTCACGGGGGACAGCATCGCGGGCATTCTGCGGTTCACGGAGACCATGCTGACCGCGCTGGCCATTGCGGCCGGATATTTTCTGGTAGTGATTCTGGGAGGTGTGTTGGTATGACCGTGACGGAAATAGCCCAGATCCTCTCGGGATTTGTGGGCACGCTGTGCTTCGGCATCCTGTTCCGCATCCGGGGATGGCGGCTTTGCGCGGTATCGCTGGGCGGCTTGTTATCCTGGTTTCTGTTTGTGATCCTGAATCGGTGGATCCCCAATGAAGTCGTGAATTACTTCATTGTGGCGCTGGTGATCTCTTTGTACAACGAGATCATGGCACGGGTGCTGAAGACCCCCACCACCATGTTTGTCACCACATCCCTGATCCCGCTGATCCCCGGCGGATCCTTGTACTACACCATGGCCTACGCCTTTGAGGGGAACCGGGAGCATTTTCTGGAGAAGGCCATCTACACCCTGCAATTGGCATCCGCCCTGGCGCTGGGCATCATTCTGGCGGCCACGCTGACGAAGATTGTGTGCAATTTTCTCGCCGCACGGAAATCCCCCGACGCGCATGCGTGATATAAAAAAGAGCTGCCCTCGGCGTACCTGCTTTATAGCGGGTACGCCTTTTGCATTATACGGATGGTTGATATTTTCAACTCCAGTTAAACAACGCGGTTATTGAATAAGTGTAAAAATATGATATACTAAAATCGGAACAAGCGCTTGTTACTTTATACTTTGGAGGTCCATTTATGAAACTCAAAATCAGCGAAAACCTGAAAAGATTGCGCAAAGAACGCGGAAATACCCAAGAAGATCTCGCGAATCATCTCGGGATATCCGTACAGGCAGTCTCGAAATGGGAGCGCGGCGACGGATTCCCGGATATAACGCTTCTTCCCTATATTGCATCGTATTATGAAGTAACAACCGACGATGTTTTAGGATGTAGTGATTTGCGGAAGCAGGAAGATCTTGCAGAATTTGAGAAAAAGGCCCAGGTACTGATCAATAAGGGAAAACGAAAAGAGCGACTGGCGCTTTGCCGCGATATGCAGAAGAAATACCCCCATGAGGAAATTGTACTCGACAATCTGATGCACGATCTGTTTTCCACAGGTGCCACAAAAAACAGTGAAGAAATCATCCGTATCGCCAATATGCTTCTGAAAAGCGATTCTTTGGAATATCGCTACGACGCCATTCAAATGCTGGCATTCACATACTTAAAATTGGGGGATGATGAAAAAGCGGTGGAATATGCCAAAATGGTTCCGTGCAACAAGGATTTGCTTTCCACCGTTTTAAAGGGAAAGGATCTGGTGGAGCACTGCCGGTGGTATTTCTGGTCTGTGTGCGATACCATGCTCAGACTGTCCCACAATATGATGCAGTGCCCCGAAGCGGGCTACACGGCGGAGGATCGACACTCCATAAGAGAGACCGTATATAAATTTTTCCACCTGATCTTCCCGGACG
The DNA here is from genome assembly GCA_045539595.1 of Eubacteriales bacterium. GTDB lineage: Bacteria > Bacillota > Clostridia > Oscillospirales > CAG-272 > SIG701. Next base: position 4,262 of record JAZQFQ010000070.1, read on the forward strand.
GAGATTTCGGCTGGTGGGAAAACCGTCTCGGCAAGCTGTGCCGCGATATGGCAATCAGCTCGTCGGAGATGGGTAAGACAGATCAGGCCTTTGACGAGCTTGCCACAATGTGCGATCATATGGAAAAATACCACCGGTTCAAGATAATTGAGCATACCTCTCCTCTGGTACGTGGATTGCGGTATGATGCTTCGCAAAGCGGCAGCAGCACCGAAAGAAGTATTGCTTGTGAGCTTCTATATTCACTCGATGAAATCTCTCACTTCAAGTGCCTGCACTCGGATGAACGGTTGGAAACCATAAAAAACCGTTTGCGGGTGCTTGGATAAACCTTCGCTGCTGCATCTGCACAGGCAGATGGGCTTTTGCGATTAACACAGCCTTCCGGGGCGGTGGGCGGCACCCAACAGTACCCCTGCCCAATGCAGCACACTGCGTCCAGCAGAGTAAGGCGTGTAAAAGGGGCTGTTGCAAGTAGATGCAACAGCCCCTTTTTATTGTCTATGAAAGACAATCACCTGCTATGCAGGCGGCAACAAAAAGCTTTAGCAAAGAAAAGATGCGGCGAAGGCGTGCCTTCTCCTGCGGGAGAAGGGGGACCGTTCGCATGCGAACGGTGGATGAGGAGTAATAATGGTTTGTATAGACACCTCATCCGTCATCCGCTGCGCGGATGCCACCTTCCCCCACTGGGGAAGGCTATGATGTCATACCGCATTTGCGGCGGCGGGGCAAGTGATGCGAGTGATAGAATATCGTGCGTCTTTAGATGCTTGCCGGCAATAGCCCCTTATAGGGGCAGAGCAAGCCTCCGGCTTTGCCGGAGGTCCTGACCTTTACTCCGCAAAGACAACCTCGATGCCCCGCTTGCCGTAGGATTTCTCGGATGTGATGATGATCAGATCCTGCAAATCGTAGAGGCCGTCGCCGTTCACGTCGGCGGCTTTGGTCTTGGCATCCGCATAGGATTTGGAATAGGTTTCCGAT
>JAZQFQ010000071.1:0-57255 GCA_045539595.1 Eubacteriales bacterium
TGATGAACTAAATAAATATATTTATTACTACAACTATGAAAGAATTTCTTTGAAACTTAAAGGAATGAGCCCGGTACAGTACCGAACTCATTCGCTTGCAATTTAATATTTATTTTTGTCTAAACTTTCGGGGTCACTTCATGTGAGGTGCTTTTTTGTTATATCTTGATCTTGAAGCAGTCGGCATACCGGGTAAGGTAATCCTGGATTTTTTCGTGATACGGAGCCAGACGGGGTTCTTCCAGCATTTTCTGCATTTGCTGAGTGAAACTGATCCCCGGGTGATTTATTTTGGGATATCCTTTGAGGAATAACAGATCCGATATCTGTATACTTTTCCTCGCGTTCAAATGCCCTTCCCACGCGGCAAAGATCTTCTCCATGTAGGCGTCGGCCTCAGAGTGCCTATCCATTTCCCCAAGCAAGGAGGCACAGTGCATATAATCCCACACAAGCGCTCCTTCCCATATACCGCCGTACCGGCCGTCCAGAAGAACTTCGTACAATCCGGCGGCCTTCTCATAATAAAACAGTTTTTGATGAGGCGGCATATCCGGCGTGATCAGCTGACGGATGGACACCTCCGCCTGGCTGACCATGTAGGTCAGCGTCTCCTTCACCTGGCGATAATACGGCTCCCCTTCCATCACATAGCGGGCGTACATTTCCCGACTGTGGATAAAAAAGGGTAATTTGTTGTAATAATATTCCGCTTTTTTCTTGATTTCCTCATCCTGCGACTCGGCGCAGAGCGCCACCATAACCCGGTACATTTCGTTGCGCAGCGTATCGTCGGTACAGCATTTTTCCACCCGTTCCGCCAGCGACAGCATCCTTTTCACTTTGTCATCGGCGAAATCTTTCCGCAGCACCACCGCCAGCATCACTTTGACATAGTTTTCATAGTGATCCGGATTCAATTCGATCTCCCGCATCCATGCATCGTATTCGCCGGCCCAGTCGTTGCTCTGCTTATACGCGCTGATCTTCTTCAAAAATTCTTCCTGATGCTCCACACCCCACAACGTATCCATGGAAAAAAGAGAATCAATGGAACAGCGGTACAGCAAAGCGATTTTCGGAAGCAGGGCGATATCCGGTGAGAGCAGTCCCCGCTCCCATTTGGATACGGTCTGGGAGGTGACCCCCAAATGCTCCGCCGCCGTCTCCTGGGTCATCTTGCGGGACAGGCGCAATTCTTTCAGTTTGTCTTTCAGTTCCATATCCACCTCAGGATTTGTTTTTCATCCAGTAGTTATACGTCTTTCGTCTCCACAGAAGCAACGCGATCAGATAGCACAGGCAGGTGATCACCGCGCTCAGGAAGTAGCCGATGAAGGATTCCCCGAGAATCGCGCTGAAGATACACAAGGAAACATAAATAAACGTCAAAGGCGATCCGGTGGGCTTTTTGGTGATCAGTTCCGTAATCGCATTGACAGCAAAACAAAGCATGACGATGGCCGCGAGGGAGATCAGCGTTTTCGCTTCCCGCCGCAGAATCCGCTTCAAATCGTCGAAAAAAGATTTGTACGCACATTCTTTATAATCCGCGAGCACTTCCTTTTCCCCATCGGAATTTCGGATTTTCAGAAAATACAAAAGGAAAAATCCGCACGCCGCGCTGGTCATGAGGCAGATGAGGAACAATCTCAGCGTTTCGTTCTCCACACCGCTCAAAATAGCGCCCCATACAATAAATAGCCCAATATACGCAGCCAAAGTGGCGGCCGATGCCAGCGTAATATTCCACAAAATCTTTTTCATACAGATTCCTCCATTGTGTTTTACCTTGGAGACTGCCGGCATGTCGCCGCAGGCGAAACGATGACGTTCCCGTCATCGCGGCAGGCTCGCGTACACAGCAAGTTAGCATAAAAGTCCGGTTCACCGGATGCTGTGTACATTATACCACACAAAAGAACCCGCTGTAAATGGACAATATGGCACACCTTTTTGTCCGTTTTGTATCAATTGCCGGAGATTTCCCCGCTTGCAATCCGCACCCTTCTGTGGTAGAATGAAGAAAAAATGCCGAGGGTTCCCATGCCGTATCTGTATCTTGCCTGTGCCATGATCTGCTCCGCCGCGCTGAATCTGCTGGGCACACGCTTCAATAGAAAAAATGCCGCGCGGCAAAACGCCACTGGCATATACAATATTCTTGTGGCCTGCAGTGCCGCCCTCACCTGGGCGGTGATCACGCTGACAAATCCGTCCTTCGATCCCGCCGTTCTTCTGTATTCCGCCGGCTACGGTGTGTGCTTCACCATGGCAATCTGCGGCCTGATCGGTGCTTTGAAGCACGGCCCCGTCCCCCTCACCGCCTTCGCCAAGCAATTGTCCCTCATCTGCGTATCCCTGTGGGGATTCGTGTTCTGGCGGGTGCGGGTGACGCTGTTCACCATCATCGGGCTGGTGCTGCTGGCTGTGTCCTTGTACCTGTGCTTTCTTGCCAAGGAGAAACATGTGCAAAATTCTCCGCGGCGCGTCACCGGCCGATGGGTGCTGTATGTGCTTGTGCTGATCGCGGGAAACGCGGGATGCTCCATCATCCAGAAATACCAGCAAATGGTCTTTGACGGCCGGCACGGCGGGATTATGATGCTGGCCGCCTCGCTTTTGTCCGCCGCACTGTGCACGCTGCTCGCGCGAAAAAATCCCACGCCGCAGTGGCGGGAGATTGTGCGGGACTCCTGGTACTATCCCGCGGCGGCGGGGCTGAGCAGCGCGCTGATGAATTTGTTCGTGATTCTTTTGGCCTCCACTACTCTGTCGCCCTCCGTTATCTATCCAGGCCAGGCCACGGGCGGATTCATTCTGACCACGCTGATCTCCGTGATCTTTATGGGAGAGAAAATCCGTCTCAGAGAAGGTATCGGGTTGAGCATAGGCGCGGCGGCGCTGGTATTCCTTAGTTTGTGATATAGAAAAACCTCGCCTGCGGCGAGGTTTTTTTGCTCGACGATACGGTATAAAAACAAAACTCCATCCTCGTGGGATGAAGTTCGGTCTTTTGCTATCGCCACCCGATGCTTGGGTGCGACACTGCCGGTCTGGTGCAGTGAATAAAGACAAAAACAAAACTCCACCCTCGTGGGATGAAGTTCGGTCTTTTGCTATCGCCACCCGATGCTTGGGTGCGACACTGCCGGTCTGGTGCGGTTGATAAAAACAAAGCTCTCCCCTCGTGGGATGAAGTTCGGTCTTTTGCTATCGCCACCCGATGCTTGGGTGCCGGCACTGCCGGTCTGGTGCGGTTGATAAAAACAAAACTCTCCCCTCGTGAGATGAAGTTCGGTCTTTTGCTATCGCCACCCGATGCTTGGGAGCCGGCACTGCCGGTGGTGCTCCTGACAGGGGTCGAACCTGCACGCTTGCGCACTGGATCCTAAATCCAGCGTGTCTGCCAATTCCACCACAGGAGCGTATGGGTGCCCGAAAGCACACCTATTGTATCACATCCGGCGGGGAGTGTCAAGTGCCGCCACAGCGAACTTTGCCGCAAGGCTCTTGCAAATTCCGCGGCACGGGTATATAATTATGGGGAAAGAAATACACTACACCCGACGAAAGGGGTGCTTATAGTATGAAACAATATTCCGTGACGGGCATGAGCTGTGCGGCATGCAGTGCGCGGGTGGAAAAGGCCGTGCGCGCCGTTCCCGGCGTGTCGGAATGTGCGGTGAGTCTGCTGACCAATTCCATGGGCGTGGACGGCACTGCCTCCGATGAGGCGATCCTCGCCGCGGTGCGGGATGCGGGATACGGTGCCTCCCCCAAGGGAGACAGCGGCAAGAAAGCCGCCGCGCCCGAAAGCCCCGCCGATACGGAAACGCCGGCACTGAAGCGGCGGCTGATCTCGTCCCTTGTGTTCCTTACCGTCCTGATGTACATCTCCATGGGACACACCATGTGGGGGTGGCCCCTGCCCGCCGCTCTGGCCGATAATCCGGTGGCTATCGGACTGTGCCAGCTGCTCCTCACCGCCATCGTCATGGTGATCAATCAGAAATTCTTTATAAGCGGATTCCGTGCTCTTCTCCACCGATCCCCCAACATGGACACGCTGGTGGCGCTGGGCTCCGCCGCCGCCTTCGGTTACAGCACCTATGCCCTGTTCGCCATGTCCCACGCCCAGATGCAGGGCCACGCCGAGCACGCCATGCACTATCTGCACGAGTTCTATTTTGAATCCGCGGCCATGATTTTGACGCTGATCACCGTGGGCAAGATGCTGGAGGCCCGCTCCAAAGGCAAGACTACCGATGCCCTCCGGGGGCTGATGAATCTCTCTCCCAAGACTGCCACGGTCATCCGTGACGGGGCGGAGGTATCCGTAGCCGTTGGCGACGTTGTGCGGGGGGATGTATTCGTAGTCCGCCCCGGCGAGAGCATTCCCGTGGACGGGGTGATCCGGGAGGGCGAGAGCGCCGTGAACGAATCCGCCCTGACCGGCGAGAGCATCCCTGTGGACAAATCCGTGGGGGACAAGGTGTCCGCCGGCACCATCAACCAATCGGGATTTCTTCGGTGCGAAGCCACCGAGGTGGGGGAGGACACCACCCTCTCCCGCATCATTCAGATGGTCAGCGACGCGGCGGCCACCAAGGCCCCCATCGCCAAGATCGCCGACACCGTTTCCGGTATTTTTGTGCCGGTGGTGATGGCCATCGCCGCCGTGGCCACGATCGTATGGCTTCTCGTGGGCGAATCCGTGGGATTCGCATTAGCGCGGGGCATCTCCGTGTTGGTCATCAGCTGTCCCTGCGCTTTGGGACTGGCCACCCCTGTGGCCATTATGGTGGGCAACGGCGTGGGTGCGAAAAACGGCATTCTCTTTAAAACCGCCGCGTCGCTGGAAGCGACGGGTCGGACACAGATCGTCGTACTGGACAAAACCGGCACCATCACCTCCGGGGAACCGAAGGTGACGGACATTCTTGTAGCCGACGGCGTCAGCGAAAACGAACTTCTCACCGCCGCCGCATCGCTGGAGGCGAAAAGCGAGCATCCCCTCTCCCTGGCCGTACTGGAGGAAGCCGCCGCCCGGAATCTCCCGCTGGAGGATGTGTCGGACTTCGCTGCCCTACCTGGCCGGGGTCTGACCGCCGTGCTGGACGGACACCCCCTTTTGGGCGGAAACGCCGCTTTCATCGGGGAAAAGGCATCCATATCCCCTGCCCTGCGGGATACCGCCGGTACGCTGGCGGAATCGGGCAAAACGCCTTTGTTCTTCGCCCGCGGGGATCGCCTGCTGGGCGTGATCGCCGTGGCGGACGTGATCAAGGAAGACAGCCCCCGTGCCATCCGCGAGATGCAGAACATGGGCATCCGCGTGATTATGCTGACGGGAGATAACGAAAAAACCGCCCGCGCCATCGCCCGTGAGGCCGGCGTGGACGAGGTGATCGCCTCCGTCATGCCGGACGGCAAGGAGGCCGTGATCCGCTCCCTCACCGAGGAGGGAAAAGTAGCCATGGTGGGTGATGGTATCAACGATGCCCCGGCCCTGACCCGGGCAGACATCGGCATCGCCATCGGGGCGGGCACGGATATCGCCATCGATGCGGCAGACGTGGTGCTGATGAAGAGCCGATTGTCCGATGTTCCCGCCGCCATCCGGCTGAGCCGGGCAACCCTCACGAATATCCGCGAGAATCTGTTCTGGGCGTTCTTCTACAACGCCATCGGTATTCCCCTGGCGGCCGGCGTGTTCATCCATGCGTTCCAGTGGCAACTGAATCCCATGTTTGGCGCCGCCGCCATGAGTTTGTCCAGCTTCTGCGTAGTGACCAATGCCCTGCGGCTGAATCTGGTCAACATCCGCCGGGCGGATCGGGATCGCAAGATCCGTCAAAATAAGATAAACAAAACCCGAAAGGAAGATACAGTTATGGAAAAAACGTTGAAAATCGAAGGTATGATGTGCCCCCACTGCGAGGCACGGGTGAAGAAGACACTGGAGGAGTTGCCTGAGGTGGAATCCGCCCTGGTCAGCCACGAAAGCGGCACCGCGGTGCTGACCTTGAAGGAGGACATCTCCGACGCGAAGCTGAAGGAGATCATCGAAGCCGCCGGGTATAAGGTGATTTGATAGATAATCGCAAAAACTGAATAGCCTTCCCCAGTGGGGGAAGGGGGACCGCGCCGACGTTCCGCAAAGCGGAACGTCGCGTGGTGGATGAGGTGCTATAACCTTATTTTCTGACTCCTCATCCGTCAGCCTTCGGCTGCCACCTTCTCCCACAGGAGAAGGCTTTTTATGTATCAACATAACGAAAAAGCCCCGCACGAGGCGGGGCTTTGGGGAATGTATTCACGTATTACTTCAACGATGCTCTCCACACGTTTATCATTTGCTCAGTTTCTTCCTTCGTCATTTTAGATGCTGTTTCCCATTCTATCGAAAAATGCGATCTAACAAAGGCAGCCAGTTCTTTTTTGGGTGCATAATCCGATGGCGTCAGCAATTTCTGCATATGAATGGCTCTTACCGTTGTGTTGGAAATTTCGTTTTTTTCTTCGGAGGACAACTGATCATATCTTCGAACAACAACATTTCCCAATGATTCTTGCTGTATAACTTCATCATATACGCTGGGGACAATTATTTCCTTTTCTACTCCAATGGTTTTTTCCGAAACGAAAACACCTTTCATGTGAGTTGGCTGTATATCCGCATTGTTGCCGTCACACTCATAAATGCTTCCACTCACCTGATTATAGAAATCATACAACATATTGTCGTAATGTTCGGTAAAAACAATCCTTCCATCCGTATTCTCATTAAAGGTTACCCATTTGTAGGATCGGTTCCAAATATACAGCAAAGCCATGCAAAAATTAGGAGTAAAGCAAATTACAGGTTTAGAGATCGCGTTGCCACGTGTAGCGAACGGTTTTAACATCTTAATGTTCTGCACATTAGTGCCGTGATACAATACCATACAAATCCTCCCATTGCTTTGATTACATTATATCACATATGATTTATTATTGTCGAGCAACAATCGGTTGCCGCGGTGAAATGTATTCCCTCTAACACAACAAAAAGGGGCGTGCCATGCACGCCCCCTATATGATTCTCCTCTCACTCGCCCCGGTTTTCGTCGGTGCGCTTGATCTTGCGGGTGGTAGTTTTCACAAACTCCGTTTTGCGGATGCAGATCTTCATAATGCGGCGGAAAGACGGCAGTTTCTCGTTCACCTCTTTCACCGCTTTTGTGATGATCTCCCTAACCCGGCTGTCAAAGCGATCATCATCGCGGGCGATGCCCTCTCCCGCCAGCTGCTCCTCAATCACCGGATAGTTGGGGAACACGGCGGCGGTGACAATCACGTCATGCTCGCCCTCCTCGCCGTAGACCATACACTCCGCTACATACTCGCTCTGCGCCAGATAGAACTCCAATTCCTCGGGGAAGATCTTCTTGCCGTTCTGGGTAACGATCATGCTCTTTTTGCGTCCCGTAATCTGGTACGCGCCGTTTTCCTTCACCCGTGCCAGATCGCCGGTGTAAAACCATCCGTCCCGCAGAACCTTCGCCGTTTCCTCGGGATTCTTATAATAGCCAAGCATCACATTGGCGCCCCGGTAGGCCAATTCGCCCACGCCGTTTTCATCGGGATCCACGATCTTCGCATGGCCGCCCACGACGGGAAATCCGATATCGTCGGGGGCGCGGTAGAAATCGTTATGCATGATGCAGACGGGGGAAGTTTCCGTCAGTCCGTAGCCGATATACACCTTAAAGCCGAAGCGCTCCATATCCCGGTGGACGTTTTCCGGCAGAAGGGCCGCACCGGAGAGAATCCGCGTCAGCCGTCCGCCGAAGGCGTTCGCCACCGTGCTGAATACCTTCCGTCCCGCCTCGGGATTGAGGGCACGGGCCGCATCGGACACACGCCGCTGGACGGCGAGCAGAGCGTTGCCGCCCTTGATCTTGCCGTATCGCTTGATGATATTATTGCGGAGCGTCTCCAAAACCAGAGGCACCGCCACCAGAACGGTGGGGGAAAACAACTTGAAATCCTCCGTCAGGCGGCGAAGCGAATCGTTGTACGCCACGCTGGCGCCCGCGTAGATGGGAGCCAGGAATCCCGCCATACATTCGTAGGTATGATGGAGGGGCAGAATGGACAAAAGCCGATCCTCCGGGCCCACGGAGATCCTGCGGAGCACGTTCTTAATGTTGGAGCAGATGTTGTACTGGGACAGCATAACGCCCTTGGCCAATCCGGTGGTACCGGATGTATACAAAAGGATGCTCAGTTCGTGGGGATCCACATGATGATTCTCATAGGATGTGTCGCCCATGGCCCGCAGAGTCTCGCCGGCGGCGATATACTCCTTCAGGGACGCGGTATTCAGCCGCAGAAAATCGCCCCTCAGGCCCTCCACCTTCTCCTTTACATCGGGCAGATGCACGATGGCGGACAATTCGGAATGATCCACCACGTGCTGGAGTTCGTCCGACTTCAGTTCCCGATCGATGGGCACGATCACGCCCACGCCGCAGGTGACGGCCAGATAGGTCAGCGCCCAGGGATAGCCGTTTTTGCCCATGACGCCTACCTTTTTGCCACTCAGTCCCAAGGAATTGAGATAAGCGGCAAAGGCACGGACATCGCCGTAAGCTTCGCTATAGGTGATCTCACGAATGCCGTCGCCTTCCCGGAAGGTGAACGCGCACAAGTCGCCGTACAATTCGGCACTGCCGCCGATCAAATCCCGGAACGTAAGAATGTCCCGTACATTGTAAACCAGTTCAGCCATTACAAGCCTCCATTTGTTGGATGATCCTATACATAATTTTCAACAGTATATCATGATATGAAATTATTGTCAACACAACAATTTTAAATTTACTGTAAACTCAACCATTTGCAGGATTGTATAAAAATTCAATCCTTGTGGTTATTTTTTGTTTACGCCCTCTATTTTTTTTTGCCTAATGCCTTGACAGCCACCAGTCCCAGTGCTATAATGGGATCACCATAGGATAAATATTTACACGGAGAGTCGTAGTAAAGATGAGAAACGTATTCGCATACGCATTTTATTACTTTTACTTTTATTACATTGTAAGAAAGTAAGAGTAATTTGCTGCGTAATTTTTACTGCGAATATAAGGTCATCCCACCGATTCCGTTTTTGGGAAAGCCTCACAGTGAAAGCGCTGTGAGGCTTCATTTTTTATCCCATACCTTACACAAAATTATTATACCTTACCGGAGGAACAATTATGATAGCCGTTTTGAAAAATACCGCCACCGATTCGCAAATTCAGAGCATCGTGGACTGGATCCGCTCTGTCGGACTGGATGTACACATTTCCCGTGGTGAATATCAGACGGTTCTCGGTCTGATCGGCGATACCGCCAAGATCGACGGCGATCTTCTGGCCGGTCTGGAAGTGGTGGAATCCGTCACCCGCATCAGTGAGCCCTTCAAGAGTGCCAACCGCAAATTCCATCCCGATGACACGATCGTCCGCGTGGGCGATACATCCGTAGGCGGCGATATTTTCACCTTCATCGCCGGTCCCTGCTCCGTGGAAAGTGAGGAGCAGCTCATCGGCATCGCACGGGAAGTCAAGCGTCTGGGCGCGACTATGCTTCGCGGCGGCGCATTCAAGCCCCGCACCTCTCCCTACGATTTCCAGGGACTGAAGGCCGAGGGAATCGATCTTCTTGTGGAAGCAAAGAAAGAAACCGGTCTGCCCATCGTTACCGAAATCATGAACGCCAACCATCTTCCCCTGTTTGAGGATGTGGATGTGATCCAGGTGGGAGCGCGCAATATGCAGAACTTTGAGCTTCTGAAGGAACTGGGCAAGACCCGCAAGCCGATCCTTCTGAAGCGGGGTCTGGCCAACACCATGAAAGAATGGCTGATGAGCGCGGAATACATCATGGCCGGCGGCAACGAGAACGTGATTTTGTGCGAGCGCGGCATCCGTACCTTCGAAACATACACCCGCAACACGCTGGATCTGTCCGCCGTATCGGTATTGAAAGAACTGACCCATCTGCCTGTCATTGTGGATCCCAGCCACGCCACCGGCGTAGCCCGTTATGTAAAGCCCATGGCCTATGCAGCCGCCGCCTGCGGTGCCGCCGGGCTTATGATTGAAGTACACAACGATCCCAAGCACGCGCTGTGCGACGGTCCACAGTCCCTGACCCCCGAGCAGTTCGGTGAGGTAGCCCAGGGCGTTGCCCGGATTCTGGAAGTGGCACGGGCATGAAAGTCGGAATCATCGGCCTCGGTCTGATCGGCGGATCGATGGCAAAAGCATACAAGCAAAACAGCGACGCCTGCGTACTGGGTGCCGATCGGGATCACACCATCGTGGAATACGCCCGCCTGCGCGGCGCGATCGACGGGGAATTGACCCGGGAGGATATCCCCTCCTGCGCTCTTTTGCTGATCGCGCTCTATCCCCAGGCGGCCATCGATTATCTGAAGGACATCGCGCCCCGGATTTCGAAGGATGCCCTGGTGATCGATCTGTGCGGCACCAAGCGGACCATCTGCGAGGTGGGATTTGCACTGGCCAAAGAATACGGCTTCACCTTCGTGGGCGGCCATCCCATGGCGGGCCTGCAATACTCCGGCTTCAAGCACGCCAGAGAGAATCTGTTCAACGGTGCCTCCATGGTGTTGGTACCCCCCACCTTTGACGATATCTTTCTCTTGGATCGGGTGAAAAAGGCCCTGGCCCCGGCGGGATTCGGCCGCATGACCGTGACCACGGCGGATCAGCACGACGAGATGATCGCCTTCACCTCCCAGTTGGCCCATGTGGTATCCAACGCGTATGTAAAATCCCCCACCGCCCGCTCCCACAAGGGATTCTCTGCCGGATCCTACAAGGACCTGACCCGCGTGGCCCGTCTGAACGAGCAGATGTGGAGCGAGTTGTTCGTGGAGAACAAAGAGCATCTGGTATCGGAACTTAACACGCTGATTGCGTCCCTCACCGAATACCGGGATGCCATCCGGGACGGGGACACGGAAGCCACCCGCACCCTTCTGAAAGACGGCCGCGAGGCCAAAGAATCCATTGACGGAAAATAAGGAAGATTCCCATGAAAACGATTACGGTACATGTATCCCGCCCCTACGATATTCACATCGAATCGGGCATTCTGGCCCGGGCGGGCGAGTACATTAAAAATACGATGGGTGCGTGCCGCGTGATGATCGTCACCGACGACACCGTCCGCCCGCTTTACGGAGATACGCTGATCGCCTCCCTCCACGCGGCGGGGCTGGACACGGCGGAGTTCGTCATTCCCCACGGGGAGGCGTCCAAGAACACCACGTCCCTGATCGCCCTTTTGAACGCTCTGGCGGAAAACGCCTTCACCCGCACGGACATCGTCTGTGCCCTGGGCGGCGGCGTGGTAGGCGATCTGGCGGGATTTGCCGCCGCGGTCTATCTTCGCGGCATTCGGTATGTGGGCATCCCCACCACCGTTCTCTCCTGCGTGGATTCCTCCGTGGGCGGAAAAACCGCGGTGGATCTGGCGGCGGGCAAGAATCTGGCCGGTGCGTTCCATCATCCGTCCCTGGTACTGTGCGATCCCGACACACTGCGGACGCTGACGCCAGAGGTCCGTGCCGACGGCTTCGCGGAAGTGATCAAATACGCCGTCATCGGCGATGCGGTGCTGTTTGACATGCTGAGCAATCCCGACACCATGGATATGGCCACCGTCATCGCCCGCTGTATCGCCCAGAAAGCGCGGATCGTGGAGGAGGACGAAACAGATCACGGCGTCAGGAAGCATCTGAACTTCGGCCACACCGCGGGACATGCTATTGAACTGTGCTCAAACTTCTCCCTGATGCATGGCCACGGCGTGGCCATCGGCATGCGGATCGCCACGGAGTACGCGATCCGCCGGGGCATCTGCCCCGCCGACGTTCTGCCGGCGCTGAGTAAACTTTTGACACAATACGATTTGCCCACGGAAACGGAATACGACGTGGACGATCTGTACGAGGCGGCCACCCACGACAAAAAACGGGAGGGCGCCCTCATCGATGTGGTACTGCCTACCGGCATCGGCGGCTGCATGCTGCAGCGGATTGCTGTATCGGATCTGCCGGACTTCCTTATGGGAGGACGGGCATGACTCTCACCTTTCACACTCCCATCCGGGGTGGTACCATCGGTGCCATCCCCTCCAAATCGGTAGCGCACCGGATGCTGATCTGCGCCGCCGCTGCGGATCGGCCCACGTTTCTTCGATGCCATGCCACCAGCGAGGACATCGATGCCACCGTCCGCTGTCTGCGTGCTTTGGGTGCCGACATCACCCGCACGGAAGATGGATTTTCCGTGATCCCCGCCGGGAATACGCCGGATACCGCCACCCTCGACTGCGGCGAATCCGGTTCCACTTTGCGATTTCTTCTGCCTGTGACCGCGGCCCGGGGAGTTTCCTCCCATTTCGTCCGCCACGGCAGATTGCCATACCGTCCCCTCTCCCCTCTGTATGAGGAAATGATGCGTCACGGCGCGATCCTGCCCGCCAATCCGGAAACGGAGCCTTTGCCCCTGGCCGGGCGGATCACCGCGGGTGAGTATGAAATCGCGGCCAACGTTTCCTCCCAGTTTATCAGCGGCCTGCTGATGGCCATGCCCCTGATGGAGGGGCCGTCCCGGCTGCACCTGACCGGCACGATTGAGTCAGTAGATTACATCCGTATCACCACGGATGCCATGGCGAAATTCGGCGCACACCTGGCCCTTTCCCCCGACGGACGGACCTACACCGTGCCAAGCGGCGGATACGTTTCTCCGGGAGAGATCGCCGTGGAGGGCGACTGGTCCAATGCCGCCATCTGGCTGGCAGTGGGCGCGGTGGGACAGCAGCCCGTCACCGTGACGGGCGTGGACATCCACTCCCCCCAGGGAGATCGGCGGATCGTGGATGTGCTGCGCCAGTTCGGCGCGGATGTTACCGTGGACGGCGATGCTGTCACCGTATCCCCTGCCCCCCTGTACGGCATCTCGCTGGATGCCTCCCAGATTCCCGATCTGGTGCCTGTGATCGCCGCGGTGGCGGCACGGGCGGAGGGCGAAACCGTCATCACCGGCATTGCCCGCCTGCGCATTAAGGAAAGCGATCGGGTGGCATCCGTTACCGAAGTGCTTCGCACGCTGGGCGCGGACATCACGTCCGATGAGACCCGCATCGTGATCCGCGGCGGCCGTCCCTTGCACGGCGGCACCGTATCCTCGTTCCGCGATCACCGTCTGGTCATGTGCGCTTTTGTGGCATCTCTGTACGCGGAAGGGGATATCTCCGTCACCGATGCCCAGGCCATTGCCAAATCCTATCCCGGCTTCACCGCCGACATCGCCGCCTTGGGCGGCACATTCACCGAAGGGGAGGACACCTGATGGAAAATACCTTTTTGCGGAATCTGCATCTGGAGATCTACGGCGGATCCCACGATGAGAAGATCGGCGTCCGCGCAAGCGGTATCCCCGCCGGGGAAAAGATCGACCGGGATGCTCTTCTTGCCTTTCTGGCCCGCCGCGCGCCCGGCTCCACGAAATACGGAACCCAGCGCAAGGAACCGGACACGCCCCATTTCCTCAGCGGCGTAGTGGATGACACCACCGACGGCGAGCTGCTGGAAGCCGTTATCTACAACACCAACATGCGCTCCGGGGATTACCCCGCCATCCCGGACGTGCCCCGTCCCTCCCATGCGGACTATGCCGCCATTATGAAATACGGAAATGCGGTGGATCTGCGGGGCGGCGGCCACTACTCCGGCCGTCTGACCGCACCCTTGTGCATCGTCGGCGGAATCGCTTTGCAGATTCTTGCCCGGTTGGGCATCCGCATCGGTGCCCACATCGCCTCGGTGGGCGATGTGCAGGACATCCCCTTTGATCCCCTTCACGTGTCGGCTGCCGATTTTGAGGCGGTTTTATCCCACGACTTCCCCGTGATGGATCCCGCGGCCGGGGAGCGGATGCAATCCCTGATCGCCCGGATGCGCGCCGAGGGCGACTCCATCGGCGGCGTCATCGAATGTGCCGTGACCGGCCTGAAGCCGGGCCTCGGTGAGCACATGTTCTGGGGTATGGAAAACCGCATCTCCCACTTGATCTTCGGCGTGCCCGGAGTCAAGGGCATTGAATTCGGTGCGGGATTCGAGATCACCAAAATGCGGGGCTCCGACGCCAACGATCCCTTTGCCACCGACGGAGAGAGGATCTTCACCACATCCAATCACAGCGGCGGCATCCAGGGCGGTATGACCAACGGCATGCCCCTCACCTTCCGCTGTGCCATGAAGCCCACCCCCTCCATCGCAAAAGAACAGGACAGCGTGAGCTTGTCCCGGATGGAAAACACCAAACTGACCATCGGCGGACGCCACGATCCCTGCATCCCCGTCCGCGCCGTTCCCGTCATCGAAGCCGCCGCAGCCCTGGCCGTTCTGGACGCGCTGCTGGATCCGGCACTTTTATAAATAATCGAGGTATTATATCATGGATCTTTCCACTTTGAGAGAACAAATCAATCAAATCGACAGCGACATGCTGGAGCTGTTCCTGCGCCGTATGCAGGTATCCAGTAACATCGCGGAATACAAGCGTCAGAACAGTCTGCCCGTATTGGATGCGGCCAGAGAGCGGGAATTGCTGGCGGGCGTAGCCCAGAAAGCCGGTGAGGATCTGGACGAGTACGCCATCGTGCTCTATTCCACCATTCTGTCCCTGAGCCGCTCCTATCAGCACAAGAAACTCTCTCCCGAGAGCAAATACGGTGCCATCATCGAAAACGCGCTGGAAACCACCGCCAAGCTGTTCCCCGAAAAAGCGCGGGTGGCCTGCCAGGGTGTGGAGGGTGCCTATTCCCAGATCGCCGCCTCCAAGATGTTCAAGATTCCCTCCATTCTGTATTTTTCCTCCTTCGACGGCGTGTTCGCCGCCATCGAATCCGGCATGTGCGAGTACGGTGTATTGCCCATCGAGAACAGCACTGCCGGCTCCGTAAAACGGGTATACGATCTGATGGTGGATCACAATCTGTACATCGTTCGCTCCATGCGGGTGAAGATCGATCATCATCTGCTGGCCAAGCCCGGCACCAAGATCAGCGACATCAAGGAAATCTTCTCCCATGAGCAGGCCATCGATCAGTGCGCGGCCTTCCTGCGCACCTTCAAGGATGTGAAAGTCACCGTCTGCCCCAACACCGCCGTAGCCGCCCGCATGGTGGCGGAATCCGACAGACGGGATGTGGCGGCCCTGTCCGCCCGCGCCTGCGCGGAATTGTATGAGCTGGAATCCCTGGCCGACTCCGTTCAGGATAAGAGCAACAACTACACCCGCTTCATCTGCGTGGCCAAGAATCCCCAGATTTACCCCGGTGCGGACCGCACCAGCATCATGCTGGTTACGGCCCACAAGCCCGGTGCGCTGTACAACATTCTGGCCAAAATCAACGCTCTGGGTCTGAACCTGCTGAAGCTGGAATCCCGTCCTCTGCCTGAGCGGGAATTTGAGTTCATGTTCTATTTCGACATTGAAGCCTCCGCCTACTCGCCGGAGCTCTTGGAGCTGATATCCGAGTTGGAATCCGGCAGTGAAGACTTCAAGTACCTCGGCACCTACGCGGAATCCATCGGCTGACATGGAAAAGAAAATCTACGGTCTTCTGGGGGAGCGGCTGTCCCACAGCTACTCCCCGGAGATCCATGCCGCGCTGGGCGATTACGAATATCGCCTGTTTGAGATGGAGGAGGCGGCTGTCCCCGCCTTCCTCGCCTCCGATCGGTTTGAGGCCATCAATGTAACCATCCCCTACAAGAAAACCGTGATTCCCTATCTCACCGAGATCTCCGATGCGGCCAAAAAGATCGGATCGGTGAACACCATCACCCGTCGGCCCGGCGGCGGTCTGCGGGGAGACAACACGGATTACTACGGATTTGCCCATATGCTGGACACGGCGGGCATCCATGTGTCGGGCAAAAAATGCCTGATTCTCGGCTCCGGCGGGGCCTCCATGACGGCGATCGCCGTGGTGACGGATCGGGGGGGCACCCCCGTCGTCATCTCCCGCTCCGGGGAGAACCATTACGGAAACATCGCCCGCCATGCGGACGCGGATGTGATCATCAACACCACACCGGTGGGGATGTACCCGAACAACGGCGTGTCGCCCGTGGATCTGGCGGTGTTTGATCATCTGAGCGGCGTGGTGGATATGATCTACAATCCCTGCCGCACGAAGCTGATCCAGGACGCCCTGGTCCGCGGCATCCCCGCGGTCAGCGGTCTTGTCATGCTGGTGGCCCAGGCCAAACGGGCCAGCGAGCTGTTCTTCGATCGGTCACTGCCCGATTCGGTAATCGAAGAGGTAACCCGCACCGTGCGGGCGGCCAAGGAAAACATCGTTCTCATCGGCATGCCGGGCTGCGGAAAGAGCACCGCGGGCAAAGTGCTATCCGAGATGGTCGGCTTCGATTTTGCCGACACGGACGAGGAGATTGTGCAGATCAGCGGACGCACCCCGGCCGAGATCATCCGGGAGGACGGAGAGGACGCCTTCCGCCGGATCGAGCACGAAGCGGCGATAAATCTGGGCAAAAAGAGCGGATGCGTGATCGCCACCGGCGGCGGCATCGTTACCCGTGGGGAAAACTATGCTCCCTTGTCCCAGAACGGCACACTGGTATTTCTCACCCGCCCGGTGGATGAGTTGTCCTCCGCCGGCCGGCCCCTCAGTCAGGCACAGGGGGTGCAGGCGCTGTATGATGCCCGCCTGCCTCTGTATGAAAAGTGGGCAGATGCCCGCGCCGCCTGCGCGGCGGATCCCCATGAAACCGCACAGCGGATACTGGCCGCCGCCCGCGGCGCCATGGAATAAAGGAGAACATCATGAAAATACTGGTCATCAACGGACCCAATCTGAATATGCTGGGTATCCGGGAGCCGGATATCTACGGCAGCGGCACCTATGCCGATCTGTGCCGGAAGATCACCGCCTGGGCCGGCGAAATGGGTTTGGATGTGGAATTGTTCCAATCCAACCACGAGGGTGCCATCGTGGATACGATCCAGGCCGCCTACGGCGTCTTTGACGGCATCCTGATCAACCCGGCGGCCTATACCCACACCAGCGTGGCCATTCTGGATGCGCTGAAGGCGGTATCCATCCCCACGGTGGAGGTACACATCTCCGATGTGAACGAGCGGGAAGAATTCCGCCGTCACTCTTTTGTCTCTCTGGTGGCGAAAAAGACCATTGCGGGCTTCGGCTTTGACGGCTACCGCATGGGACTTGTCCATCTGAAAGAGATTCTTTCGTGATAATCATCCGAGGCAGATGCCCTGAGCGGCCGCCTCGGATTTCTTTTTGCAGTTTTTTGCCCAATTCATGACAATTCCGGGAAGCAGATTCTGTTTTTCCGTTGAATTGTACACAATTGTGCGGTATAATATAAGATGTATATATATTTCTAAACGGAGAGGAGGCATCACTCCTTGACCCAAAGCAAAAAAACACCGAAAAAACGAAAAGCAATCGATTTTGTCCGCGGCAGCGTGATCCTGTCCGCCATCGACCGCTTCTCCCAAAAAATATACTTCTGGCTGAAAACAGGCTTGTTCGGCACGGCGTTTTCCGCCTATTCCGATGATGCTGCAGCCGACACCCGGGAATATCCGGCGGGACGGATCTCCCGCTACGTCATCACCCCCCTTCGCCGCATGGTGTCCCGTCGGCTGGATCAGTGCTGCACTGTCAATCTGATCCGCCGCCTGATGGATTATCTTCTGCGGTGCCGCCTGCGTGTGTACGGCACGTTTCTGCTCACCTTCGGCATTTATGCCGCCGCCACCTTTATTCTGACTGTTATGGGGGCGGATGGAATCCCCTCCGTGGGCGGACTGCTTACGGCGCTGTGCTGTATCGGCGCGTCCGTTCCCCTTCTTTTGTCCCGCATGACCTTGTCTTCCGCCATACTCCAATCTGTCCTCGTTCTGCGGATCGCGTCCTTTTTTGGCATCCGTCGGGAATCTCTGCGGGCGGAAGGAGAGGCGGGACGCTCCAACTTTGCTTTTATTGTCGGTATGCTGCTCGGTTCTCTGACGCTGTTTGTTCCCACGCTGTACGTGGTCGGCGGAATCATCGGAATCTTCCTCGCGTACCGTGTATTCGTCACCCCGGAGTTGGGCGTGGTTGCTTTGTTCTTTGCCATGCCGTTTTTGCCCACCATGGTACTGCTGGCTCTGGTATGCTACACGGCACTGTGCTACGCTGTGAAACTGCTTTTGGGCAAGCGGGAATTCCACCTGCTTCCGGTGGATGCGGCGGCCGTGGCCTTCGCCATCTGTCTCGGATTCTCCGGCGTGTTCTCCTTCTCCACCGGTTCCCGCAAGCCGGCTTTGGTGTTGATCTGCTTCCTCGGCGGATACATTCTGACCGTTTCCCTGATCCGTACACGGGAATGGCTGAAGCGGTGCACCTGGGCGGCCGTGGCCGCCGCCACGCTGGTATCCGCCTACGGTATTTATCAGTATTTCTTCGGTTCCATTGCCGATGCGGGGGCGTGGCTGGACTCCTCCATGTTTGAGGACATTGCCACCCGTGTGGTATCCACTCTGGAAAACCCCAATATGCTGGCGGAATATTTGATTATGCTTTTCCCCATGGCCGCCGCGCTGCTCGTCACAAAGGGCAATGCGAGCCAGAAAGGATGTTCTCTGGTCGCCTGTGCTATGTGCGGGCTGTGCATCATCCTCACATGGAGCCGCGGTGCATGGCTGGGATTGCTGTTTGCCGGCGTCATTTTCCTCCTCATCTGGAATCGCCGCACCATGTATTTACTGTTTGCCGGCGTGGCCGCCATTCCGCTTTTGCCGCTGGTGCTCCCTTCGTCCATCATCTCCCGCTTTACCAGCATCGGTAATCTGGCGGACACCTCCACCTCCTATCGGGTGAACATCTGGCGCGGTACCATGCGCATGCTGGCAGATTATTGGGGATGCGGCATCGGCATCGGTGAGGCGGCGTGGGATACGGTATATCCCCGCTACTCTCTGGCCGCCATCGAAACGGCCCCCCACGCCCACAATCTGTATCTGCAGATCACCGTGGAGTGCGGCATCGTGGGACTGCTTCTGTTCCTCATTTTCATCCTGCTTCTCGTGCGGTACAACTGCACCTTCTACCGTAAGCTGGAGGATATGCGGCAAACCATTGCCGCCACCGTCCGGCCCCAGGGCGCACTCCCCTCCTCAGCGGAAAACCGTGCGCAGGCCATGGATCTCGCCGTCCATCAGCGGATTACCAAGCTCCGCATGGAGGCCGCCGCCCCCTTGTGCGGCATCTTTGCCGTACTGGTGCAAAGTTTCACGGACTACACCTGGTACAACTACCGCGTATATCTCATGTTCTGGCTGACCGCCGCTTTGAGTGCGGCATACATCCGCTGCGGACAAGCCGATCTCTCGCGCTTGCAGGATAAAAACGCCCAAGCGCCTGCCAGCAGGACGGAAGCCGATCTGGATGTCCCTCTTCGCCCCCGCGAGAACCAAAAAACAAAAAAAGGAGCCTCCCGCCATGCGTAAAGTAAAAATGAAATTCAATATTATGGACGTGTTGATTCTCCTCGGTATCCTTGCTGTGGCCGCGGTTCTTTTGTACGTCTTTGTCCTCAGCGAGAACACGCCCGTGAACTCCCTTTCGGGAAGTGAAACCACAAAAGTGACCTATGTGATCGAAATCAGCGGCGTGGACGATATCTATGCCGACAAAATCTCCGTGGGCGAGACGCTGATCGACTCCTCCAAAAAAATGAACATCGGTACCATTGTGGCCGTGGAATCCCAACCGTATGTCCATCTGGGCAAGAATCTGACCACCGGCACCATGGAGCTGACCACCGTGGAGGGCAAATCCACCATCTATGTGACCGTGGAAGCAGATGCTGTGCTGAGCGGCATCTCCTACAACATCGGCGGCTATACCATCTATGTGGGCGAACAGGTGAATCTGTCCCTGCCGCACTTTGTGGGTGTGGGATATTGCATCTCGCTGGAAACACAATCTTGACGCCCTCGCGTCGGAAAGGATCTCCACACGCTGTTTATGAATTATATTTCGCTGATTTACGGTGTGGTAGCCGTAATATGCGCGGCACTGCTGGCGTATACCATAACGCCGCCGATCCGGGTTCTGGCCTATAAGATCGGTGCCATCGATATCCCCGCAGATGCCCGAAGAATGCATAAGAAACCCATTCCCCGTCTGGGCGGACTGGCCATTTTCGCCAGTTTCATCCTCACTGCGCTGATCTTCTGTGAGCCGTCCTCTACCCTGGTATCCATCTGTCTCGGCGGTATGCTGCTGTGTGCGTTGGGCACGCTGGATGATATCTACCGCCTGCACTGGCTGGTGAAACTGCTGGTACAGCTGGCGGCGGCCACCTTTGCCGTTCTGAACGGTGCCGTGATCAACTTCATCACCTTTGGGGATACCATCGTATCCCTGGGCGGATGGAGCATTCCTCTGTCCATTCTGTGGATCACCGGTCTAACCAACGCCATCAATCTGATCGACGGACTGGACGGCCTGGCCTGCGGCGTTTCCGCCATCTGTTCCTTCTCCATTCTGGGTGTCACCCTCCTGATGGGCGACTTTTCCGCCGCCCTCATCACAGCTATCCTGGCCGGATCCTGCGTGGGATTTCTCCCCTTCAACAAGCATCCCGCCCGCATCTTTATGGGCGACACCGGCGCGTTGTTTCTGGGATACACGCTGGCCATTATCTCCGTGGAGGGATTGTTCAAGCTGCACACCCTTCTCTCCTTCATCATTCCGCTGTCCATTTTCGCTTTGCCGATTCTGGACACCAGCTGGGCGATTTTCCGCCGGCTGCTCCATGGCAAAAGCCCCTTCTCGCCCGATCGCGGCCATCTCCATCACAAGCTGATCGATCTGGGATTCACACAGAAGGAAGCGGTTGGCATCATATATGCCATCTGCGGTCTTTTGGGGCTGGTGGCACTGACCTTCACCGACACCATGTTCAAGGAGACGCGGTTTATCAAATCCCTGCTTCTGGTAGCGGCCGCTGTTGCCATCTTCGCCATCAACTTCCTGATTATGAAAAATCCCTCCGCCCGGTATCTGTCCGGCATATTTGATCCTTCCGACATTCCGCCGGAACAGCTTTCCCCCAACAAAAAGGCGGAAATCGCCGAAAATGAGGCCGATGCGGATGCCGCATCCGGGGACGCATCGGAATCCGGAGAGGAATGATGCCGTATGAAAAAGAACCGTACTTCCTCCCACACCGATGTGACCACCCTGCCCATCATTCCGGGCACGCTGATTATTGCCGGCGGCCTTCTTCTGGCCTTTATGATTCTGATGGCCGTTCTGTATCAGGCGCAGATTCTGACCCCTCCTTCTTTCCTGCAGGATTTCTTCACGCCGGAGCATGCGGAGGACCCGGGGGACGGTTTTTCCGAGGAATTTTTGTCCTCCCTGACCGGCCACGCCCCCTTGTTTGAGAATTCCGGTGACCGGCTGCTGGATCTGTCGCACACATCCCTGAAGGAAATTCTCTTGTCCGCCGAACCGGTGGAATCCTATTATCAAACCGCATCCGTCACATGGGCAGATGAGCAGGATCACTTCACCTCGGTGCAGATTTATTATCTGGTATCCGGCCCTCGCATCCACGCGGAGGTATTCTCTCCCACTCTGCTGCCGAAACAGCTGACGGCGGATGCCGACACGTTCTTCATCCGTGAGGGCAGCACCTCCCGCCGCTTCTCCCGCAGCGAGGCCACCGACTTCACGCCGGAGGGGGAGTTGGGACTCCCCTCCCTTGCCCGTATGCAGAGGATGATTGCGCAGGCCGATGAGGGGAAATACACGCTTTCTCTGGAAACCCTACTGAACACCCCCTGCATCCGCGCCACCTTTACGGACACCATCAGCGGCATCCGGGAAATCTTTGAAATCATCCCGGACTACGGCATCATCGTATCCGCCTATTCCTATCTGCCCGATGCCGAGGCGCCCCATTATCTGATGCAGACCACATCGGTGCTGACCGATATCTCCGGCTTTGATGAATCGATCTTTGCCATACCAACTACGTGAAAGGAATCCGATCATGACTTCCAATCCTACCAAAACAAAGAAAAAACTGAACGCCATTGACTACTTTATCCTTGTTGCTGTTGTTCTTTGCATAGCGGGCGCGGCGCTTCGCACCTTCATCGGAAGCGAGGGCAATTCTCTGGGCGGTACCATCACCATGGAAGAATATGTGGTGTCCTTCAAGGTAGAGAACATCCGGAACTCTTCCACGGAGTATTTTGCCCCCGGCGAGAAGTTCTATCTGGATACCACCGGACAGTATCTGGGCGAAATCTCCGATGCGGTATCTGTTACCCCTGCCCTGTTCGTATTTGAAGATGTCAATGGGAAATACACCCAGGCATACGCCCCCGAAAACGGGGATGCCACCCGCATCGATATGACCGGCACTCTGCGCGTAACCGGTTATATGAGCGAAAACGGATTCCTTCTGGACGGCACTACCGCGCTGTCCCCCAACAAGCATATCGTCATGCGCAGCAGTTTCATTCGGGTGGAAATCACCATCACCGATATCGCCAAGGTATCCTGATTCATCAAGAATAGAAAAAAAGAGCCGATTCCTGCGGAATCGGCTCTTTTTCTTCAGAAAATATTATTCGTGGACGCTGCCGGCCACAATGGATCCGTCCCCGTGGAACAGGGGCAGCTTCTCCAGATAAGTAAGATCCTCCCGGGTCTGGGCATCGCCCTCTGCCAGAATGGCCATACGGCCGACGATGTTGCCGCCGGCGGCCACCACCAGTTTCTCCAGTGCGGCCAGAGACTCGCCCGTGGAGATGACATCATCCACGATCAGGATGCGCTTGCCCTTCATAAGTTCCGCATCCGCGCCGTCCAGGTACAGCTTCTGCTCACCCTCGGTAGTGATGGAGTTCACGGTCACCGCGAACACATCCCGCATGTACAGCTTCTCCTTTTTGCGAGCAATGAAATACTTCTGATTGCCCGCCAGGCGCGCCATCTCATGGATCAGCGGAATGCCCTTGGCCTCCGCCGTAATCATGTAATCGTATTCCGGTGCCTTGGCCAGGAGCGCGTTGGCGCAGGCCGTAGTCAGTTCCGGATCACCAAAGATGATGAATGCGCCGATGTACAAATCTTCTGCAATGGGGCAAAGGGGCAAAGCCCGCTTCAGCCCAGCAATAGTCATTTCATACGCTTTCATACTGTCATCCTTCTTTCCTTTATTTCAGCTTCTGAGAACAGCACCGCACTCGGCTTCCAGGCGCTTCAGAATCTTCTTGACGGCTCCGTCCGCTTCCTCATCGGTAAGGGTACGTTCAGCGGCACGGAGCATAGCCGCAAAGGACACGCTCTTCTTGCCCTCGCCGATCTGGGGACCGCGGTAGATATCGAACAACCGCACAGACTCCAGCATAGCGCCGCCGGCCCGCTTCATGCAGGATTCCAGCTGTGCCACAGGAGTTTCCTCGTCGCACACGAAGGAGAAGTCACGCTCCAGCGCGGGATACTTGGGCAGAGCCACATATTCCACTACCTCAACCCGGGCATCGAACATAGCATCGAAATCCAACTGGGCCACGTAAGTGGGAGCGCCGATACCATAATTGGCAGCAACCTCGGGATGCACCTCACCGAAAATACCGATCTGCACACCGTTCACAGAAACGGTGGCACAGCGGCCGGGATGGAACACGTTTTCCGTGGTACAGGGAGCATATTCCGCGCCGGTGGTATGGCCGACTGCCAGAAGTGCCTCGATATATCCTTTCATACGGTAGAAGCCGGAGGCATCCTTGGCGTCGCTAAGGTAGAAGCCGATCACCAGGCGCTTCATTTCATCGGGCAGCTCCTCCGCGTTGGCATGAGGGATATAGATGCTGGCCATCTCGAAGAGCTTCACGTCCTTGTTGCGGACGGCGAAGTTGTTGTGCAGCATCTCCAGCATGGAGGGGATCGCCGTGGTACGCATCACGGAGGTATCCTCGCCGAGAGGATTGGAGATCACCACGCTCACGCGGCGGGGATCGTCCTCGGCCATGCGGATCTTATCGTAATACTTGGGGCTGATGAAAGAGAAGGTCTCCGCTTCACTCATACCCATACCGCAGAGGGTGTCCCGCAGAAGCACATCGTACTGCTGACGGGGGGTGCGTCCGCCCTGGGTGGTAGTGCCGGACAGGGGGGTGGACTCGATCTTGGTGTAGCCGTAGATGCGGAGCACTTCCTCAGCGATATCGTTCAGGCAGCGGAGATCGTCACGGAAGGTGGGCACGGTGATGATGCCGTTTTCCACTTTGCACTCCAGCTTGGTGAGAATCTCGGCCATATATTCCTCGCTCAGATCCACGCCCAGGAAGCGGTTGATCCGCTCGGTTTCCAGAGGCAGGGAGTAGGGCTCCGCCTTGGTGGGGTACTGATCGATGGTGCCGTCTACCACTTCACCGGCGCCCAGCAGTTCTACCAGTTCGCAGGCGCGATCCAGGGCAGGCATGGTATTTTCCCGATCCAATCCCTTCTCGAAGCGGGAAGAGGATTCGGTACGCATACCCAGTTTCTTGCCGGAAACGCGGACGCTGGGACCCTTGAACATAGCACTCTCGAACACGACCGTCGCTGTGCCGTCGGTGATCTCGCTGTTCAGACCGCCCATAACACCGGCCAATGCCACCGGCTTCTTCTCGTCGGCGATGACCAGCATGGTATTATCCAGAGTGTGAGGCACGTTATCCAGGGATACGAATTCCTCGCCCTCTGCCGCACAGCGAACGATGATACGGCTGCCGTCCAGGCAGGCGTAGTCGAAGGCATGCATAGGCTGGCCATACTCCAGCATAACGTAGTTGGTAATATCTACGATATTATTGATGGGGCGCACGCCGGCGGCGCGCAGGCGCATCCGCAGCCACAAAGGCGAGGGCGCGATCTTCACGTTCTTGACCACGCGGGCGCTGTAGCGGTAGCACAATTCCGGCTCCCGGATTTCCACATTCAGATAGCGATCGATGGAATCGCCGTCGTTCTTGACAGAAGGCTTTTTCGGTGTGGGCAGTGTCCACGCACGGTCAAAGCTGACCGCAGACTCTCTTGCCAGACCGATCATGGACAGGCAATCGGGGCGGTTGGAGGTGATCTCAAACTCCACCACCGTATCCTTCAGCATCAGCACATCGCGGATATCGGCACCGATCTCGGCGTCGGCCATGCCCACGTCGTTCAGGATCAGAATACCGTCCTCGATGGCACCGGGCATATCATGGGTAGTCAGACCCAGCTCCGCTATGGAGCAAAGCATGCCGTCGGAGGCCACGCCGCGGAGTTTGCCCGCCTTGATGGTGACGCCGCCGGGCAATTTGGCGGGAGCCTTGGCCACGGGAACAACGGCGCCCTCAAACACATTCTGCGCGCCGGTTACGATCTGGCGCAACTCGCCCTCGCCGCAATCCAGCTGGCAGATCTGCAAGTGATCGGAATTCTCATGCTTGGTGATGGAAACGATCTTGCCCACCACCACGTTCTCAATATCCTCCGCCAGGACGTCGTACCCCTCTACCTTGGAGCCGGTATCCGTCATGCGGTCGCAATAGGCTTTGATATCAATATCGCTGACATCGGTGTAATCCGCCAGCCATTTCATAGAAAGTTTCATAGGTATCTCCTCCTTACCGATCAGAACTGGGACAGGAACCGCACATCGTTCTCATACAGATGGCGGATGTCGTCGATGTGGTACTTCAGCATGGTGACGCGCTCTACGCCCATACCGAAGGCAAATCCGCTGTACTCATCGGGATCGATGCCGCACATGCGCAGTACGTTGGGGTGTACCATGCCGGCGCCCAGGATCTCGATCCATCCCTCGCCCTTGCACAGACGGCATCCCTTGCCGCCGCAGGCGAAGCAGGATACGTCTACCTCCGCGGACGGTTCGGTGAACGGGAAGTGGTGAGGACGGAAACGAACCTTTGTCTCCTCGCCGAACATCTTCTTGGCGAACATCTCCAAAGTTCCTTTCAAGTCACCCATGGTCACGTTCTTATCCACGACCAGGCCCTCCATCTGATGGAACAGGGGAGAGTGGGTAGCGTCCATGGCATCGGAGCGGTACACGCGGCCGGGGGAGATGATGCGGATCGGCGGCTTGCGCTTCTCCATGGTACGGGCCTGCACGGGGGATGTCTGGGAGCGGAGCAGGATATTATCCGTGATGTAGAACGTATCCTGAGTATCCCGGGCGGGGTGATCCGGCGGGATGTTCAGCGCCTGGAAGTTGTAATAGTCATACTCCACCTCCGGGCCTTCCACGATATCAAATCCCATACCGATGAAGATCTCCTCCATATCCCGCTGTACGCGGTCGAGAGGATGGATGTGGCCGATCTCCGGCGCCGTGCCGGGCACGGTCACGTCCAGTTTCTCAGCGGCAAGACGGGCGGCCAGAGCCGCGGTCTTCTGCTCCTGGGCACGGACGGTGAGTTCGTTCTCGATGGCCTCACGGACTTCGTTGGCGATCTGACCGATCACGGGACGCTCCTCGGCACTCAACTTACCCATGCCGCGCAAAACGGCAGTCAATTCACCCTTTTTACCCAGATAACGGATGCGGAGTGCTTCCAGATCTGCGTCCGGCGCGGCCAGCGCCGCCAGGGCTTCTTCTTTCATTTTCAGAAGTGTTTCCTTCATTATGATAAACTCCTTATTATGGATTTACAAAATCGAATCAGTCAACAGTCCGCTGGTGGACATAGGCTCTCCGCCGGCGTACAGATGGGAGGTATCGCCCACGGAAATCAGTCGGGCATGGGCGTAGGGAATCTCATCCACATGCCGCTCCATAAACACGGTGGTCACGGATGTGGTGGGCAAAAACAGCGTATGCCAGATGGCGGTGAGGGACAAATGCATAATGTGAGACAGCAGTGCATTGCCCAAACCCAGATGGCAGAACAAGGCGATGGTTTCGTGCTTTTCCTCCCAGCCGTCGGCGATGCGGTACACACTTCCCTCCCGGGTGTATCCGTGCTCGGCGAGAAGATCGTCCCAACCGCGGCACACCAGATCGTACCGGGCCTGGATCCGTCCGTCCCGATAGAAGGGTGCATCCCGCCATCCATCCGCATCACTGATGCCTGGAACGTCTGCCCAGATCTGGGGCGGCATATTCCAGGGACACCGGACTTTTTGGGAAAACATCCGGATCTTATAGGCAAATTCCTCCTCCAGGAAGGCGGGGAATTCCCGCAGCCACTCCAATTCCGTAGCCTCCATGCCGATACGCGAAAGAGTGGGCGCGGCCGTCATCTTGGCACGGCCCAAGGGGGATACATAGGCATGGGTGATATTCTCCTTGGCCAGTCTCTCACCCAGAAGTTCCGCTTCTCTTTGTCCTTTTTCCGTCAGGGAATCCGTGGGATAGTACGGATCGCCGTGACGCACGATCAAAACACGCATATCGTCCCTCCAAAATAAAACAAGCCCCGCCGACAAAACGGGACGAGGCGAAAATTCGCACCGCGGTACCACCCGATTTCCGGCAAGAGCCAACACTCAATCGTTCTGTAACGGGAACGCCCGTCCGAGACTACCAAACATCTTCATCCCGGAAGCTCCGAAGCGAAATGCTTTCTCGCAACCGACAGACGGCTCACAGCCAAGGCCATCCTCTCTGGGTCGGTTTCACGCGAAATCGCGGACTTCATCACAGCAATTTGTTCTTCATTTGAGGGGAAATCCTGCTTTACGAAGCAAAACATTCCCACAAAGGTAAGTATACCACAAAATCCGCACATATGCAAGCATAAATGCGGATTTTACAGGATTTTTCACGTATTTACTTCTGCGCCTGCGCCAGCACAAAAGCGTGATAGGCATCCCGGGCCGCCGCCGTATCGGGGGACACGCAGAACACCACATACCGTCCGTCGCAGGCCAGCAGGGCATCGGTCAACTTCCCGGATTCCTTCTTATTGTAACCGGCATACACATCCGCCATTTCCGTACGGTATTTCTCCACGGATGCGGCGGCTGTTTCGGCAGCGGATGCGCTCTCGCAGCGAAGCACCAGAATAGCTTCCGCGGTAGCGCCCGTACTGCTGTAAGCGGCGATGTCGGTATACTTCCCTGCCACATAGTAAATATGCTCCGCCACGGCCGGATCCACCGGCACGAGAGCATCGTCGAAGGTCAGCGTATCCAGCATATGCTTTGCCAGATCGGCGGCAGATAAGGTAATATCGTTCATATTCACGGAGGAGATGTCCGCCTGGGCGGGGGACTGCTCACATCCGGAAAATGTATACAAAAGAGGAAGGAGGAGGAGCAAGCACACTCCGAATCTCACAACATGGCGCATGAATACAGATTCCCTTTCCAGATAATTCATTTCACAACGTGGGTACGGAGATAATCCGCCCATGTATGATAGGATTTGCTGCCAAGATGGATGCCGTCACCGCTGTCCGTGGCATTCAGATCACCGTTTTCGTCCGCGAACACCTCGCACAGATCCACAAAGTACAAGCCCTCGGATTCACACAAATCCAGCAGTGCCTCGTTGTACTCGGCAATCTTATCGTTGCCGCCCATGGGGCTGTATGTATCGGATTCTGCGGTTTTCTTCGACATGGGCAGAATGGCCTGCACATAGATATCCGCATCCGGCAGTTTTTCCTTCACCAGATTCACCAGATTGGTGTAGGTGCTGATAAACGACTTGGTGGACGACCAGCCGATTTCATTGATGCCGAAGGAGAGATACACCTTCGTGAAACGGCTCTGCGCCAATGCCTCGGCCAGGGTAAGCTTGCTGTCGCCCGACGGCACGTACGCCCTTTTCTGTACGCTGGACACATTCAGGCCCACCTCGGAATAGTAGTTGGACTTCAGGCCTGACCACAGCGACAAACCAACCGTTCTCGAATCGCCGATAAACACAGCGTCAGCGAAGAAACTGTCGTCCACCGTCTCGCACTCAGGCACTCTCACCGGGTGGAATATCTGCGGCGGCTCTGTTTCCGGGGGATTGGTTACAGGCGGCTCCGTCTGCGGCGGCTCCGTCACCGGAGGATTGGTTACAGGCGGCTCCGTCTGCGGCGGCTCCGTCACCGGAGGATTGGTTACAGGCGGCTCCGTCTGCGGCGGTTCCGTCACCGGAGGATTGGTTACGGGCGGCTCCGTCTGCGGCGGTTCCGTCACCGGAGGATTGGTTACGGGCGGCTCCGTCTGCGGCGGCTCCGTCACCGGAGGATTGGTTACAGGCGGCTCCGTCACAAGCGGATCCGTATCAAAGGGGAAGGATGTATCCGGATCGGACTCGGTGGTATGATCCGGGGCAGCCGACGTATCCGTCGCAGGATCCGCCGATGTATCGGCAGGGGTATCCGACGGCACGGGAACGCCGCTTTCTATGATATAACTATCCTTGGGGGAAGTGCCCGACGTGTCCTGTCCGTCAGCCGGACGGAACAGAACGCCGCGGAACTCCACCAGACACCAGGCCAGCGCAATGCATGCCGCCAGGACGGTGATGACAATCATTCGGGACTGTCTTTGTTCCTCGGCTTTTTTTCTACTCTGTATAGTATGTTTGTTATTTGAATTTGGCATATCGATCCATTCTTTTCACCGAAGTGAAAGGATAAAATGTATGTAAACGACGGCACAATCCGGTGCCGCCGTCCATGTCAGCATATGTACTATTATTATACAATACGGCATACACATTTTCAATAGCACCACGAATTATTTTCTGTTTTTTTGCTTGACAGATTTCCCCACAAAAGAAGTTTGGAAACTTGAGAAAATTGAAAAAAATTTTACCATCTCATGCAAAAGTAGCAATTCTCTATTGCACTTACCTTCAAAATGTGCTACAATAATCCAGTAATTGCTGAAAGGAGTCAGAAAATAATGAAAATTCGCAACGAATATCTTGCAAAATTGTATGAAAAAACCGCTGCACGCAATCCCGGTGAGCCTGAGTTTCTTCAGACCGTAGCCGAGGTGCTGGAATCTCTCTCTCCCGTAGCCGATGTACGTCCCGATCTCATTGAGGCCGGTGTGTTCGAGCGCATGGTAGAGCCGGAGCGCGTGATTATGTTCCGCGTAAGCTGGGTGGATGACGCCGGCAAGGTGCAGGTAAATCGCGGCTACCGCGTACAGTTCAACTCCGCCATCGGTCCTTACAAGGGCGGCATCCGTTTCGCGCCCAACGTGAATCTTTCCATCATGAAGTTCCTGGGCTTTGAGCAGACCTTTAAGAACTCCCTGACCTCCCTGCCTATGGGCGGCGGTAAGGGCGGCTCCGACTTCGATCCCAACGGCAAGAGCGACGCAGAAATCATGCGTTTCTGCCAGAGCTTCATGACTGAATTGCAGAAGCACATCGGTCCCAACACCGACGTTCCTGCCGGTGACCTCGGCGTTGGATCCCGTGAAATCGGCTATATGATGGGCCAGTACAGAAGACTGCGCGGCGAGTATTCCGGCGGCGTTCTCACCGGTAAGGATCGCTCCAGCGGCGGTTCTCTGATCCGTCCCGAAGCAACCGGTTTCGGCGCTGTGTACTACACCGTAGAAATGCTGAAGACTTTCGGCGAGAGCATTGAGGGCAAGACCTTCGTGGTTTCCGGCTTCGGCAACGTAGCATGGGGTACCGTTTCGAAGATCACCGAGCTGGGCGGTAAGGTAGTTGTTATCTCCGGTCCCGACGGCTATATCTACGACGAAAACGGCGTAAACACTCCCGAAAAGATCGCATATATGCTGGAAATGCGTGCTTCCGGCCGCAACAAGGTACAGGATTATGCCGACAAGTTCGGTGTTCCCTTCTTCGCCGGTCAGAAGCCCTGGGGCGTTAAGGCCGACATCATCATGCCCTGCGCTACCCAGAACGAAGTCAATCTGGACGAGGCTAAGAAGATCGTTGCCAACGGCGTGAAGTACTATGTGGAAGTTTCCAACATGCCCACCACCAACGAGGCTATCGCTTACCTGAAGGAGAACGGCGTGGTTGTGGCTCCCTCCAAGGCAGTTAACGCCGGCGGCGTAGCCGTTTCCGGTCTGGAAATGACCCAGAACTCCATGCGTCTCAGCTGGTCTGCCGAGGAAGTGGACGAGAAGCTTCGCACCATCATGAAGAACATCTATCAGGCATCTCTGGATGCCGCCAAGGAATACGGCATGGAAGGCGACCTGGTTGCAGGTGCCAACATCGCCGGTTTCCTGAAGGTGGCTACCGCCATGAAGTGGCAGGGCGTAGCGTACTAATACATACAAACGGGGAAACCTCTTTGCAAAGAGGTTTCCCCGTACCCTTTAAAGAAAACTTTATACAAATAAGACAAGCAAAGTGCAGCGGGACTTTTCGGTAAGTCTCGCTGCACTTTTTGTATTGTCATAAAAGTTTTTGAGGTGGGATCCCTCATCCTTTGAACTGGGAATAGAACAGGCTGTGATAGAATCCCTTCATGGCCAGAAGTTCGTCGTGGGTGCCATGCTCGATGATCTCTCCGTCCTTCAGGACCAGGATCACGTCCGCATCCCGTACCGTGGACAGCCGATGGGCAATCACAAAGCAGGTCCGTCCCCGCATCAACTCCAGCATGGCGGATTGGATCCGCATCTCCGTGCGGGAGTCCACGTTGGAGGTGGCCTCGTCCAGAATCAGCATGGGTGCATCGGACATCATGGCCCGAGCGATGGTGATCAGCTGCCGCTGTCCCTTGGAGATGTTCACGCCCTCATCCGTCACCACGGTGTCGTACCCGTCAGGCAATCCCTCAATGAAGGAATGGATACCTGCCGCCCGGGCGGCGGTGCGGATCCGTTCCTCGGTCACGTTGCCCTGGGCGCCGTAGGCGATATTATCCCGGATCGTGCCGGTGAACAGCCATGTATCCTGCAGAACCATAGTGAAGGATCGCCGCAGAGAGGCCCGTTTCGCCTGTCGGATCGGCACGCCATCCAGCCGGATCTCACCGGAATCCACATCGTAATACCGCATCAGCAGATTGATAATGGTGGTTTTTCCCGCGCCGGTAGGGCCGACGATAGCTACCACCTTCCCCGCTTCCGCTTTCAGGTTCAGATGACGGATCACAGGGTAAGCCGGATCGTATCCGAAGCGGACATTTTCCGCCTCGATCTCCCCGCGGACTGCGGTGAAGCCGTAGGCCTGGGCCACATCTGCCAACTCCTCCTCTTCATCCAGCAGCCTGAACACCCGCTCCGCCGCCGATGCGGCGGACTGCAGTTCACTTATGATATTGGCGGTTTCGTTGATGGGGCCGGAAAATTTCCGTGAATACAAAACGAAGGAGGAAATATTGCCAAGGGAAATGGCACCGCCCAGATACAGAAGGGCACCGAACACGCTGATCAGCGTCAGGGACAGATTGTTGATGAAATTCACCGTGGGTCCCACCAGGGTACCGTAGTAATCCGCCCGATAGTAGGCATCTACCGCGTCGTCGTTGCGGCGGCCGAAGCGGGCGATCATTTCTCGCTCCCGGCCGTAAGCGCGGATCGTCCGCTGTCCGGACAGCATCTCCTCCGCGTAGCCGTTCAACTCGCCCAATTTAGCACTCCGGGCGCGGAACAAAGGCCGCACATGCTTGGCATTGTAGATCGTAAACAAGATGGCCGAGGGCACGGTCACCGCAAACACCAGACACAGCACCGGCGAGATGGTCAGCATCATGCCCAGGGCACCGAACACGGTGATCACGCTGGTACAGATCTGCACAAAATCCGTGGAAAGCGTGGCATTGATGGTGTCCACGTCGTAGGAAATGCGGCTGATGATATCGCCCACCTGCGTCCGGTCGAAGTAGCCTACCCGCATCTTCATCAGTTTGGCGAAGATATCCTCCCGCATCTGGCGGACGATGGAGCGGGACAGATTGATCATAATCACCTGAAGCAGGTACGCCAGCACGCTGGCCAGCACATAAAACACCGCCATCAGACCGCAGTAGTAGAACACCTGCCTGAACGCGACGGCGCCTTGTCCGAATTCGATGGCATCGATGGCCATGCCGGACAATTGGGGACCGATCAGCGCAAACAGATTGGATGCGACAGTCAAAGCGAGTGCCAGCAAAACGATCCATTTATACTTATACAAATACACGCCCAGGCGCAGAAGAACCCGCAGTTTCTTCCCGCCGCCGGCGTTGCGCGGATCGGTGACTTTGACACCGCCGGGCATACGAAATGAATTATTCAAGGATCGCACCTCCCATCTGGGAATCGGATATTTCCCGATACAAGGGGCAGGATGCGAGGAGCTCCTCGTGAGTTCCCGCGCCGCTGATCCGCCCCTCCTCCAACACCAGGATGAGATCCGCATGCTGGATGGAACTGATACGCTGGGCCACGATCACGCTTGTGGTGCGCCCGGCGTAATTCTCCCGGATGGCCTGCCGCAAAGCGGCATCCGTTGCGTAATCCAGCGCGCTGGAACTGTCATCCAGCACGAGAATTTCGGATTCCCCCGCCAAAGCACGGGCAATCAGGGTGCGCTGTTTCTGTCCGCCGGACAAATTGGCTCCCTTGATGGTTAACTCATGCGCCAATCCACCCTCTTTTTCCCCAATGAAGGCGCTGGCCTGGGCAAACTTCGCCGCCTGCTCGATCCGACTGTGAGGGATGCCCCGGCCGAAATCGATGTTTTCCTCGATGGTATCCGCAAAAAGGAAATCGCTCTGGAACACGCATCCGAACTTGGCGGACAGCGTCTCCCGGGGAATCGTGCGCGCGTCCTGCCCGTCGATGAGCACCTGTCCGCTGTCGGGATCGTAAAACCGCATGAGCAATTGGATCAAGGTGGATTTTCCCGCACCCGTGGGGCCGATGATGCCCAGCGTGCCGCCTCGCGGCAGGGCAAAGGAGATATTTTCCAGATCGTTTTTCCGGCCATTATAGGAAAACGTCACGTTGCGGAATTCGATGGCGGGTCCGTTCTTGGACGGCTTGCCGGCCGCCGCGGAAGGGATCGCCACCGTCATATCCTCCTCCGTATCCAGCACCTCGGCGATGCGCTTGGCCGAAGCCGTACCGCGGGAAAGGATCACGAACATACGGGTGATGGCCAGCATGGCGTTGGAAAGCAGAGTGAAATAGGTCATAAAGGCCAGGATGATGCCGGGATCGGAATACCCGCCGTTGACCCGATAGGCACCGACCACGATAACGCCCACCAATCCCAGATTCATAAACAGATTCATCATGGGATTGGTGATGGCCATGGTGAGGGAGGCTTTGGTCTCCCGCTTGGTCAGATCCGTATTGGCGCGGTCAAACCGCTGTTTCTCCTGCTCCTCTTTGGTCAGTGCCTTGATGACGCGGACGCCCTGGGCATTCTCGCGGACAATTCGCGTCATGCGGTCGATGGCTTCCTGCAGTGCGGTATACAGAGGGATTCCCAGCCGGGACACGCCATAGACAACGATGGCGATCAGGGGCAGAACGGACACCAGAACCAGTGTTAATACCGGCTCCAGCGTAACGGTGAT
This sequence comes from Eubacteriales bacterium, assembly GCA_045539595.1. Classification (GTDB taxonomy): domain Bacteria; phylum Bacillota; class Clostridia; order Oscillospirales; family CAG-272; genus SIG701. The sequence continues at coordinate 34,647 of JAZQFQ010000071.1, forward strand.
CAGAATACCGCCTATGAGCATGATGGGGGCCCGGATGCCCAGGCGCTGCATCATGCCAATCATCTGATGGATATTGTATGTATCGGAGGTAAGGCGGGATTCCAGGGACGGAATGGTGAAGCGATCCACCTGCCGGCTGGACAGATAACTGATCCGCGTAAACAGTGCCGAACGGATAGCACGAATGGTATCCCGGGCCACGCCGGCCGCCATACGATTGGCGATAATATTGCCGCCCCAGGCCATAAGAGAACAGATCAGCATGACGCCGCCCCACAGGAAGATACCTCGTTTCTCTCCCGTGGGCACCACGTCATCGATCATGAAGGACAGTATCATCGGCAAAGCCAATTCCACCACGGTGCCCGTGAATTTAAAGAGAAACCCCAGCAGCATCCGCCCCGCGTGGGGGCGCAGATAACGAAATACGTGCCGCATGGCCGCTCACCGCCTTTCCTTTGATAGTGTTTAAGCGAAGAAAACCGGAAGGCATTGGCCTTCCGGTTTAATGCAAATGAAATCGATTAGCTCAGCTTGGATCCGTTTACGGGGATACCAGGGCCCATCGTAGATGCGATTACGCAGCTCTTGATGTACTGACCCTTAGCAGAAGCCGGCTTAGCCTTGATGATAGCGCCCATGAGAGCATTGAAGTTCTCGGAGAGCTTCTCAACACCGAAGGATGCCTTGCCGATGGGGCAGTGGATGATGTTGGTCTTGTCCAGACGATACTCGATCTTACCGGCCTTAGCCTCCTGAACAGCACGGGCAACGTCCATAGTAACGGTGCCGGCCTTGGGGTTAGGCATAAGTCCCTTAGGACCGAGGACCTTACCCAGACGACCGATGGTACCCATCATGTCGGGGGTAGCGATAACCACGTCGAACTCGAACCAGTTCTCCTTGGTGATCTTCTCAACGAGATCCGCCTCGCCTACATAATCAGCACCAGCCTCAGCAGCTTCCTTAGCGCGGTCGCCCTTGGCGAATACCAGGGTGCGAACGGTCTTACCGGTACCATTGGGGAGAACTACGGCGCCGCGAACCTGCTGGTCAGCGTGGCGGGAGTCAACACCCAGACGTACGTGGAGCTCGATGGTCTCATCGAACTTAGCCTTGGAAGTCTTGCAAACCAGATCCAGTGCCTCAAGGGGCTCGTAGAGCTTCGCCTTTTCAAGCAGCTTTACGCTGTCAATATATTTCTTTCCCTTTTTCATCTCTGCGTCCTCCTTATTCTTCCACCGTGATACCCATGGAGCGGGCGGTGCCCTTCACCATGCTCATAGCTGCTTCCAGGGATGCTGCATTCAAGTCAGGCATCTTGGTCTCAGCGATCTGCTTTACCTGCTCCAGGGTCAGCTTAGCAACCTTAGTCTTGTTGGGGGTAGCAGAAGCGGTCTCGATGCCGCAAGCCTTCTTGATCAGAACGGCTGCGGGGGGAGTCTTGGTGATGAACGTGAAAGAACGGTCTGCGTATACAGTGATAACTACGGGAATGATCAAACCGATGTCATTCTTGGTGCGCTCGTTGAATTCCTTGGTGAAGTTGGGAATTGCGATACCATACTGGCTGAGCGCGGGACCAACCGGCGGAGCGGGGGTAGCTTTACCCGCCTGCAGCTGGAGTTTAACGTAACCAACGATTTTCTTTGCCATAAAAGAAATCCTCCATATGTGGTTTATGACGGAAGAATTAAGAAAAATTTTCTTCCTCCCACGATCCGGCAATTCGGTTTACCCGGGATGCCGGCTCCCGATTATTGAACCGGAATCAAACCTTGTCCGAGCGACGGATGTGTTTGATGTCCAGATTGATCGGCATATCACGGCCGACAGTAGACACGACAACGGTGACCTCGGATCCATCCGGGGAGATCTCGCTGAGTTTGCCGCTGTATCCGGTGAAGATGCCCTCCACGATATCCACCATATCGCCAACGGCGAGAGTGGAAACCGCAGAAACGGTAACATCCTCTTTGATAATGGCAGCAGCCTCTTCATCGGTCAGGGGAACGGGTCTCGATCCCGGGCCGACGAAGCCCGTCACACCGCGGATATTGCGGACAACGTGCCAGCTTTCGTCTGTCATGACCATCTTTACGAGCACATAAGACGGAAAGATTTTGCTTTCGATCTCGCGCTCTACGCCTCCGTCCGATTCCACAATGGTCTCAACCGGAACGCGTACGTCGAAAATCAGATGGCCGAGGCCTCTGTTCTCAACGATTTTCTCAAGGTTCATCTTGACCTTGTTTTCATAGCCGGAGTAGGTATGGGCCACATACCATCTGGGGCCGGCATTCATTTCATTGATATCGCTCACGTCTCGTCACTCCTCAGAAAATCATGCTGAGGGCGCCGAAAGCGGTGGAGAAAACGTAATCCAGCAGGGCGATTGCAGCGCCGAGCACGATCATACCCACCAAAGAGATGGTAGTATTTCTGATCACCGTTTTCTTGGGAGTCCACGCGATCTTTTTCATCTCCGCCTTGGTTGTCCGGAGCCAGGCGATGATGCGCGAGGGCTTCTTTTCCTTTTTGGTTTTTACGTCCTTCTTTACTGCCTTGGTTTCCTTATCGGCAACTTCCGCAGTTTCGGGGACCTTCTTTTCGTTTTCAGCCATGGCTGTTCTCCTTCACCTGATTATTTGGATTCCTTGTGGAGAGTATGCTTGTGGCAGAAGCGGCAATACTTGTTCAGTTCAAGACGATCCGGATCGTTCTTCTTGTTCTTCATGGTATTGTAGTTGCGCTGCTTGCATTCGCTGCAGGCGAGAGTGATCTTAACTCTCATGTTGTCGGCACCTCCTGATAGTATTTAATTCGGCATAACGCCGTGTACCTCCCTCATTATGCAGACGGAATTTTTCTGCACGAAAAAAGAACCCTCTGCGCGAGGTACATCTATTATAGCATTACGCAAATGGAATGTCAAGGGATTTTTGCAGTATTTATGCGGTAATCCGGGGCTTTTTTCAAAAAAATACGCCGGGAGATGCGCAAGAGCAGCATCTCCCGACGGGGATTCATTTGCTCGCTCACTCGGGCATGGAAAATTCCATCACAGCGCGGAAAAGTTCCGTGTGATATGCATGGGCGCGCTCGGTTTTCACCTGTCCCTTGAAGGCGGACATGACCGACACGCGACGGATGCACAGAATGGAATCCTCGGGGAACACATGGGTAGCCGTAAAGAATCGGGAAAATTCCGTATCGCGGAAGCGGACGCCGTATGCATCGATGGCTTCCGGGGGCACCTCCCCCAGCACCTCCTGCAGTTCCATCAGTCCATTCGATGCCTTCAGCTGGGCATAGAACGAAGGATCCAGAATGCAAATCACGGACTCACCGGCCAGGACCTCCAGGCTGAACCGCTCATAGGCGTCGTTGTTTCCGCCGTAGTCGATGATCAGCTCCACGCCTTCTTTTTCCGCGATGGCCAACTTCTCATCGATCTGCGCCTGCGTCAGATAGTTGATGCTGGTCAGCATCACGCCCTTTTCGCCGTCCTCATTGTAATCTTCCATGATCTGGCGGAAGGAATTCTGCACTTCCCTGGCCTCGTTGGCGGTAAGGAATCCGGGGCCGGCGTACATGAGGTACACATCCGGTGTCTCTTTGGCGCACATCTGCACGGTACAGATCAAAACGATGAGAAGCGCCACGCCGATGATGATCGTTTTCCACTTATGATGGTACCAGTAATTTTCAAAAAAGCCCACCGGCTCCACTTCAATCTCCGGCTCGGTTTTCTTATCCAATCCCAAGCCGCGCATGATGCGGGCAGAGGCGGAAGTCAGCTCTTCCTCGGGGGCGGTCACGGTTTCACGTTTCTCTTCCATGGATGATCTCCTTATAAGGATAGGCGTATTTTGTACTATTGTAGCATTTTTTGCGATCAATAGCAAGGGGAATTTGTAAACGTTCCTCCCACCCCATCATTCCCAAAGAAAAGACAGGGCCGCAGCCCATGGCTGCGGCCCTGTTATCGTTTATTTTTGCTCCCGACGTGCCTGGCGGTACGCCTCCAGAATGATCTGTTTCGCGTGGGCCGCCTGTTCTTTCGTGGCCGGCTTCACCCCATCGAGAGGATAGGGGACACCCAGTTCCTTATACTTGGCCACGCCCATCACGTGATACGGCAGTACATCCAATGCTTTCACATGGGAAAGCCCGCCGATGAACCAACCCAGCCGAAACAGTGCGTCCTCGTCATCGGTTACACCGGGCACCACCACATGGCGGATCCAGATGGGGATCTGTTTCTCATCCAGATAACGGGCGAAGGCCAGAATGCCCTCATTGTCATGGCCGGTCAGTTTCCTGTGTGCCGCCGGATCCATGTGCTTGATATCCAGCATCACCAAATCCGTCATGGTCATCAGCTCATCCAGTTTCCGGTTGTACGCCGAATCGCCGGGATGATAGGTGACGCCGGAGGTGTCGATGCAGGTGTGGATATCTTTTTTCTTGGCCAAGCGGAACAATTCCAGAAGAAAATCGATCTGCATAAGAGGCTCGCCGCCGGTGACGGTAATGCCGCCATTTTTATAGAAGGGGCGGTTGTGCTCGTACTCCTCGATAAGAGATGCGGCATCCCGCACGTCTCCGCCCTGCATATTCCAGGTATCCGGATTATGGCAGTACTGACAGCGCATGGGACATCCCTGAAAGAAAATCACGAACCGCACACCGGGGCCATCCACAGCGCCGAAGCTTTCCGTGGAGTGAATATACCCATCCATATCAGATTTTCTCGTGGAAGGTACGGGAAATAACCTCGTCCTGCTGTTCCTTGGTCAGCTTTACAAAGTTCACCGCGTAACCGCTGACACGGATGGTCAGCTGCGGATAGTTCTCGGGATGCTTCTGTGCGTCCAGCAAGGTTTCCCTGGTGAACACATTTACGTTCAGATGATGGCCGCCTTTTTTGACGTAACCGTCCAGCAGGGCCACCAGATTGTCTACCTGATTTTCATTAACAGCCATTGTAAATTCCTCCTATGGAATGGGATTATTCGTCGTCATCCAGACCTTCAAACAGGGTGGGGGCGTTGCAGGCACCCAGGCCGCAGTCGATATCCACATCGATATCGCCCACAAACACCTGCGTATCCTTACCCAGCGCACCAGGAATGATGGAGAAGGTATTGGAGATACCGTCCTGTGCATCGATGAAAGGCAGTTTCGCCACGGATGCCATGGATGCCACCGCACCGTGAGTATCACGGCGGTGCATGGGATTCGCACCGGGAGCAAACGCCTCGCCGCGCTTGCGTCCGTCGGGGGTGGATCCGGTATTCTTACCGTATACCACATTGGACGTGATGGTCAGAATGGATGTGGTGGGGATGGAATCGCGGTAAGTGTGATTCTTGCGGATGTGCTCCATGAAGCGGTGCACGATATCGTAAGCGATGTCATCCACGCGGTCGTCGTCGTTGCCGTACTTGGGGAAGTCTCCCTCTACTTCGTAATCCACGGCCAGACCCTTCTCGTCACGGATCACCTTTACCTTGGCGTACTTGATAGCGGACAGGGAGTCTGCCACCACAGACAAACCGGCAATACCGGTAGCAAACCAGCGGGTCACCTTCTTATCGTGGAGCGCCATCTGGATCTTCTCGTAGCAGTACTTATCGTGCATATAATGGATGATGTTCAAGGTATTCACATACACACCGGCCAGCCAGCGCATCATATCGTCGTAGCGGGCCATAACCTCATCATAATCCAGATATTCGGACGTGATGGGGCGGTATTCGGGGCCTACCTGCTTGCCGCTGATCTCGTCCACACCGCCGTTGATGGCGTACAGAAGACACTTGGCCAGGTTGGCGCGGGCACCGAAGAACTGCATTTCCTTACCGATACGCATGGAAGACACGCAGCAGGCGATGGCGTAGTCATCACCGTGGGTAAAGCGCATCAGATCGTCGTTCTCGTACTGGATAGAGGAGGTCTCAATAGAAGTCTTAGCGCAGAAGCGCTTGAAGTTCTCGGGCAGGTTCACAGACCACAGAACGGTCAGATTCGGCTCGGGTGCGGGGCCCAGGTTGTGCAGGGTGTGCAGATACCGGTAGGACATCTTAGTAACGAAGTGACGGCCGCAGATGCCCACACCGCCGATGGACTCGGTGACCCACTGGGGATCGCCGGAGAACAATGCGTTGTATTCGGGCGTACGGGCGAACTTGATCAGACGCAGCTTCATAATGAAGTGGTCCACCAGCTCCTGCAGTTCTTTTTCCGTAAAGGTGCCCTCTTTGAGGTCACGCTCTGCGTAAATGTCCAGGAAGGTGGAGGTACGGCCCAAGCTCATCGCAGCACCGTTCTGCTCCTTAACAGCGGCCAGGTAGCCGAAGTACAGCCACTGGATCGCCTCCTTGGTGTTGACAGCCGGCTTGGAAATATCGTAGCCGTAGGAGGCCGCCATCTTCTTCAGATCTTCCAGCGCGCGAATCTGCTCGGAGAGTTCCTCGCGGTCACGGATCACGTCGGAATACATAGCAGAGCGGGTACGCACCTTCTGCTCCTGCTTATCCTCAATGAGGCGATCCACACCGTACAGAGCCACCCGGCGGTAGTCACCGATGATACGGCCGCGGCCGTAGGCATCCGGCAAGCCGGTGATGATGTGGCTGGAACGGCAGGCGCGCATCTCGGGGGTATAGGCGTCAAATACGCCTGCATTGTGGGTCTTGCGGTGAACGGTGAAGAACTCCTTCACCTGGGGATCGATGGTGTAGCCGTTGTCCGCACAAGCCTTCTCTGCCATACGGATACCGCCGTAGGGCATCATGGCACGCTTGAAGGGCTTATCGGTCTGGAAGCCCACGATCTTCTCTTTCTCTTTATTCAGATAGCCGGGGCCGTGGGAGGTGATGGTGGAAATGATCTTGGTGTCCATATCCAGAACACCGCCCGCTTCACGCTCCTGACGGGTCAGGTCCATGACCTGCGCCCATAGATCCAGTGTATCCTGTGTCGGTCCCTCAAGAAACTCTTCGTTTCCGTCGTAGGGTGTATAGTTATGGCGGATGAAGCTGCGGATATTGATTTCCCGCACCCACGTACCGCCTTCAAAGCCTCTCCAGCCTTCGTAAGGGTATTGTTTTTGCATAGCAGTCTCTCCAAATAACAGATCATACAACCGAGTTAGTATACACTAACCCTTTGTACTAAAAGTATATCACATTCCCCGATTTTATTCAATCACAGATATGGTCAAGGTTTATTTTTTCGCGGCGCATTTTTTTGTTTTGTTTGACGAAAAAAGGCTGTGGCAATTTTGCCATTCCGTTTGTTAACGAAACAAAAGACACGCCGCACTTTTGGCGGGACGTCGAAGGCGCCGTCCCCTACAGAGGGTAACGCCCACATCTTTTCGTAGGGGCTGGCGCCCACGACAGCCCGAATCCTGCCATATCGTTTGTTTGACGAAAAAGGGCTGTGACACATTGCCACAGCCCTATTTAGTAAACTTGAAATAATGATGGTGCCAGTACGGCCAGACCGTATCATCCGCCGAACCCGCCCCGGACCATGAAACGTGCTCATACATATGCCACTCACCACTCGAGTGGCGAGAGTACGCTGCGATTCCGCCGTTGTAGTACCACCCGCCGCAGTCCACCACAAAGTACGTTTTGATCTCATCCTCCGAACAGGACAAAATCCGCTCATATACGTATTCGTTCGTATCACTGCTCTCACAATCACAAAGCACCATATTCTCCATCACGTCCCGGTACTTTACGGTACGGACATAATTCGTCAGCATGGTGCCCCACCATGTCAGAAAAACGCCGCTATACACGCAGGAATCGCCCATTTGATCACTTTTTTGACTATTTTCATATTGTCACACCCCAAGCGTTTTTTGTGTATCTGCCTATATAGACGGCACCGATGGGGAAAAGTTCCGCTGAGTGGGAATATACTAAAATGTAACCGAAATTATATATGTCTCCCCGTCCGATTCGACAGAATCCGTAATCCGGCGGACATGAGTGAGATCCACAGGAGCGAATCCGCGGGCGAAGCCCTCCCCCGTCCTCTTGACATAACTTTCCATGGCGGTCCAGATTTCGCAGAACGCCCGGGGGTAATCCGCGTCAGGCAGTGCATCCAGCCGTGCGGCTTCCCCCTCGGGGAAGAATCGGCGGGCGATCCTTCGCAGGCGGGGGGCTTCGGACACGTCCCGCACCCGCTCCACATCGGCCCCCACTTCCGGGGCATCCGAGGAGCCACAGATAACGCGGAGACCATCCATCCGGGCCGTCCCGGGAAAACTGAGGGCGCAGATCACCACCGGCCCGCTGTGGGACACGGAAAAGGAAATCTCCGGCCGGTCGGCAAGCCGGGGCTTTTGTCCGGCTTCGGCTGTGACGGAAGGGGACGTGATGCCGCAAAGCACCCGGAGCATCTCATCCCGCAAGCGGACCCCCGCCTCATGCTGGGATTCGCCGGGGCGGATCTTGTCGGATTTCCAGCAGATCATGCTATCTCCTTTCGTGCAAATGTGATAGTTTTATGAAAAAAATCCGCAAAAACCTGTGCAAAAGTATTTACAAATTTCCATTTTGTCTGTATAATAATATACATCTCAAAAATCAGGGAGGTTGACCGATGAACACCATCATCACCATTGCCAGACAGTACGGAAGCGGAGGACGTGAAGTCGGCCATAAAATCGCTGAGCTGCTGGGAGTCAAGTGCTACGACCGGGATCTGATCACCCTCGCCGCCGAAAAAAGCGGATTGAGCGAGGAAGCACTGCATCATGCCGATGAGAAGGCCGCCAGCAGTCTGCTCTACACGCTCGTCATGAGTTCCAACATGTACCACAGCAATGTGGATCGCTTCAATGTGCCGATCAATGACAAACTGTTCTGTGTCCAATCGGAAATCATCCGCGAAATCGCCCAGAGAGAAAGCTGCGTCATCGTGGGCCGCTGCGCGGACTACGTCCTGGCGGAATACCCCCGCTGTGTGCGCGTATTTGTCCATGCCGATTTTGAGGCACGCGTAAAACGAATCAGCGCAGAATATTCCATTCCCGAGTTGGAAGCGCGGGAGCGAATCGTCAAGACGGACAAACGTCGGGCCAACTATTACAACTACTACACCAGCCACAAATGGGGCAAGGTAGAAAACTACGACCTATCTCTCTCCACCGACAAACTGGGGGTAGACGGTACCGCCCGCTTCATTGTGGAATACGCAAAAACCGTGTATCCGGACTGACAAAGACAAAATAAGGAGATGCCGCCCAGCGCGCATCTCCCTTTTTTATTTGCTGAACAGCTTGTACTTCCATGTGCCGAAATAGAACTTGGGTAGACTCATCATTCGGCCGATCCGTTTGGGATCCTTCAAAAGGCGATGCAGCCACTCCAGCCCCAGCCGGATAAAGATCTTCGGAGCCCGTTTCACATGGCCGGAATACACATCAAGCGATCCGCCCAGACCAAGCAAAATATTGACCGCAGGCAGCTTCTCCCGATTTTCCGCAATCCATTTCTCCTGCACGGGGGCGCCGAAGCACACATACACGATCCGCGCTCCGCTCTCGCGGATGCGGGACAAAACAGCCTCGTTTTCCTCGCCGTCTTTCTTGAAATAACCGTCCGTTGTCAGGCATACGTTCAACCCGGGATATTCCGCCCGCAGAGCAGCCGCTGCATCCTCAGCCACGCCGGGCTTGCCGCCCACCAGTGCCACCGGATATCCGTCCTCCGCCGCGAAGGCGATCACCCGTCGGCCCAGATCCACGCCGGCCACCTTCTCCTTGAGAGGCGTGCCGAGAATCCGCGCCGCCTTGATCACGCCGATGCCGTCGGGGACCACCAAACCCCCGTCATTGATCTTCCCGCACAGGGCAGCATCCTCGATGCACATCTGCACAATCTCCGCATTGGGGGTAAAAACAGAGACGCCGCTTCTGTTTTCCCGCGCTGCCGCGCGGAGCAGTTGCGCCGCCTCGTCCAGCGTGACGTTATCAAAGAACACGCCACGCACATTGATCCGATTTTGGTTCATGGATTATTCGTCTGCTTTGGCGCTGAGGTAATCCACCACGTCGCCCACAGTTACAAACTTATGGATGTCGTCATCACCGATCTCGATGTCGAACTTTTCCTCACACAGAAGAACCAGATCCGCCAACTCCAGAGAATTGATGCCCAGATCGTTGACAAGCTCCGCAGACATAGTGATATCTTCTTCCTTAACAGACAGCTCTTCTACCAGAAGACTTTTGATCTTTTCAAACATTTCGTTTCCTCCCGGGAACAACTCCGTTCCCTATTCTATCATTTATAATGGTTTTATCCGACGAGAAACTTCAAAAAATACCAGTATCATTATACGGTGCGGATGTTGATTTGTCAAGAACTTTTTTGCAATCCCCCACTCCGGGGATAAAAAAACGCCATATCCCCTTGCAATCCCCTGTTCTGCGCTGTATAATAGGAGCAGAAAACCGGATTTCCCGGACAACAACTACCATGACATACTCTATGCAAATCCCCCATTCTATATACAGAATTAAGGAGATTAATATGAAACTCTGTGTAACCTCTTACAGTTTCGGCAGTTACAACCATCCCGATCGCCTGGGCTATCTGGGCATCATCGACAAAGCGGCGGATATGGGATTTGCCGGCATAGAATTCACCGAGGGAAAATGGATGGAGGAAAAGGACGGTGCCAAGCGCATCCGCGAGCGAGCCGCCGAGCGGGGGCTGGATGTGGCCGCGTTCTGCGTGGGCGCGGATTTTATCAACGGATGCGGCGGTGACACCAAGGCCGAGATCGAACGGGTGAAAAAACTGGTGGATCTGGCGGCGGAGATGGGTGCCACCCGCATGCGGCACGACATCAGCCGCGGTTTTTCCGGCACGAAAATCTGCCGCGGATACGATGATTCCCTGAAGATCACCGCCCCGGCGGTGCGGGAAATCGCCGCCTATGCCGAACAGAAGGGCATCAGCACCATGACGGAGAATCACGGCTACTTCTCCCAGGACGCCGCTCGGGTAGAAAAGCTGATCAACACCGTGGCTCATCCCAACTTCGGTGCCCTGGTGGATCTGGGTAACTTTATGTGCGCCGATGAGGATCCCACCTTGTCCGTATCCATTCTGGCCCCTTACGCCGTACACGTGCACGCCAAGGATTTCCACTACAAGAGCGGCATGCTGCAAAATCCCGGCAAGGGATGGTTCCGCACCCGGGCCGGCAATTACCTCCGCGGGGCCATCATCGGTCACGGCGAGGCCAAGATCGCCCAGAGCATCCGACTGCTGAAGGGAGCGGGATACGACGGCTATATCACCGTGGAATTCGAGGGCATGGAGGACAATCTTCTGGGCATCGAATTGGGGCGGGACAACCTTCTCTCCTACATAAACGGAAACTGATTTCTGAGTGAGGTTTCTCTATGTCCATCCTGCAAGACAGAAAAAAATGCCGCATTCTCATCGGCATCGGTATCGCCGTACTGCTGGGCATCCTCAGCGGGATTCTGCTCAGCATCCCGGGGTTGTTTTCTGCCTCGCCGAAGGCGGACAGCCCCATCCCCACCTATACGGGGCACCTGCCGCCGTCCGCCTTTTGTTTTCCGGATTACGACGCGAACATTCTGGAGGACGAATCCTATCTGGAACTGGATCGGCGCATCCAGCTTCGCCGCGGCCCCGAGACCATCGCTCTGGAATCGGCGGAAGCGGTGCGGGCACAGGGAGAGGCGGTAGAGTTCCTTACCCGCTATTTTGACGCGATTCTGACCGGGGACGCACAGATGTATAATTCCTGCTTCACGGACACATACTATAAAAGTGCCCTGCCCTACGAACGCTTTGCTCCCCAGAAGATCTACAATATTTTGATGGAGGAAGCCGAGCGGACGGAGGGTGACGCGGGCGACAGTTATGTGTATTATGTGTCCTACGCCATTCATGAAAACGACGGCACCTTCCGCCGGGACGTGGCCAGCGATGCCGCCCGTGTACTGGTGTTCACACTGGTGCCGGTGGACGGCTCTTTGAAGATCGACCACATTGGATACTGATACGCAGGCTGCAACTCATCCCCCCGGAGGATTGTTATGCGCTTTGCCATGCTGGATCTGATGCCCATTCTGTGGGCTATGTGTGCCGCCGCGGCACTGCTTCTGCTGTTTTGCCGTTCTTATGCGGCTCCCGCCCGGACACTGCCCGCCGTTGCCGCGGCACTGATCGCCTATGGCATGGAATATCCGCCCCGGGTGCAGACAGGCATTTTTCTGGCTGTATTCGTAATATGTGCGGGCGTTTGGGAGATCCTGCGCCGCATCGGCGAATGGCGCCGCCGGCGGATGGCCAACATTCCCCCCACATCCTTCTAATAACCCAAAAAAACAGACAGTCCAGCAGACTGCCTGTTTTTTATTATACTACACACGTTTTGTCCAATCGATGGCCTCGTGGATCCACTGAGCCACCTCGGGAACCACCAGTTCGACCTTGCCGCAGCTGGTCTGCTCATTGGCCAGAGACAATCCGTGGGGACCCTTGGGGAAAATGTGAGCCTCAAAGGGGATTTTGTGGGCGGCCAATGCGTTCATGAACAACAGTGTATTCTCCACGGGAACGGTAGCATCTGTGCAAGTGTGCCAGATGTAAGTGGGGACGGTGTTTTCATCCACCTGCAACTCCAGAGAATAGGCACGGCGCATTTCCTCGTCGGCAGATTTCTCGCCGAGGATATTATTGAAGGATCCGCGATGGGCAAAGGGACCGGCACTGATGACGGGATAGGACAGAATCATGCCGGTGGGGCGATTGGCTCCCGGTGTCATATCGGGGGATGCCTTGGCGAAATCCTTATGCCACAAGGTTCCAAGGGACGCGGCCAGGTGCGCACCGGCAGAAAATCCGATCACGAACACTTTATCGGGATCCACGTTATACACTCCGGCGTTCTCGCGCACATGGACAACGGCGCGGGATACCTCCACCAGCGGACGGGGGAACAGCGCCTTCTCCTGCACCGAATAGCGGAGAATAAACGCCTGGAATCCGGCGGCCAGGAACATCTTGGCAATGGGCTCCGCCTCCCGGTCGGATGTGAATCGGTAGCCGCCGCCGGGGATCACCACAATGGCGGGACGGGGCGGTGCCTGCAGCTCCGGCTCATCGTTGGAAACATAGGTGGTCAGGGTGATATCGTCCTCACCGGGGCGAAGATAAATCACATTGGTTTTCATAAGGCAACTCCTTGCTATACGATTTTATAGAAGCATTGTAGCACATTTGCCCCGCCGTTGCAAGAACAAAGGGAAAACTTACGCCATCAGCGGAAAAAATTTTATGCCGCCGAAATCGGTCAGAGGGCCGTCACCCAGGCAATGCCAGCGGATGCCGCGTTTCTCCAGCGTCTGCGTAATCCGCCCCCCGGCGGGATGGCGGCGCACATCCCCAAAGAACACGGCGTGTCCGTCCACGTACCCGCCGGCACCGCCGATGAAGCCTGTGTTGTATCCGGGCAGATCGATCCCGCCGGGGGAAAGGGCCAGCACATCGCCCCCGCGGGCCAGCACCGCTTGACGAATGGACGGATCGGCGGTGAACAGAATATCACCGCAAGCGAGGGCACTACATCCGGTATATCCCTGATGCACATCCACCGCATCCATCCCACGCTCGGCGGCCAGGCGGAGGATCTCCGGCGCCAGGGCGGATAGTTTGCCGTACAATGTCCCGCCGTACAAAAGGCCGTTGCACAGCACGTCCGCCGGATAGGCCTCCCCGGGGGATTGCTCACATCGGATCAGACGCAGGCCGCAGCGGCGGGTCCACTCCTCCAGCAGTGGCCGCACCTCCACCCGATCGGCATAGGAGCGTGGGACAACCACATCCTGCCCGATGGCCATTATCAGCATATCGGGATGGGATGCCACGCGGAGATCCATGCCCGGACAGGGCGGCAGAATCAACACGCCGCCGCACAATTCGGCCAGGGCATCCCGATAGGCCGCGGCGCCCTGCCCGATGATTGCCAGATACGATTTCAGCATACGTTTCTCCCTCGATTGGTTTATTTACGAATAAAAAGCAAAAAATCCCACCGTGGGTGGGATTATCTCTGCCGCTGTGAAAACACAGGCTAAAATCAGATTAAGCGCGGTTAACCTTACCGGAACGCAGGCAGCGGGTGCATACAGCAACCGTCTTGTGCGTGCCGTTGTCATTTACCTTGACTTTTCTGATGTTGGGCTTCCACATTCTGTTGGTAGAGCGGTGAGAATGGGAAACCTGAGCGCCGAAAACAACGCCTTTTCCGCAAATGCTGCACTTAGCCATTTATCATTACCTCCGTCTTAAGGATCATTATTCAATCAGCATTGCTTATTATACCATAAGAAATCATGGATTGCAAGCCTTTTTTCATTTTTGTTCGCAATTATTTGCGCAATTCTTTAACAAATGCTTCCATTCTGTCCAGCGCCTTGGAAATATGCTCCACGGAATAGGCGTAGGAGATGCGGGCAAAGCCCTCGCCGCACGCACCGAAGGCACCGCCGGGAACGATGGCCACATCGTACTCTGTGAGAAGTCGCTCGCAGAATTCCTCGCTGCTAAGACCGAATCCGGCCACGTTGGGGAACGCATAGAACGCGCCCTCCGGCTCAAAGCAGGGCATTCCCAACGCACGCAGACCGGATGTGAGATAGCGGCGGCGGCGGTTGTACTCCGCCCGCATCATCTGCACGTCGTCATCGCCGTTGCGCATGGCCTCAATAGCGGCAAACTGGGCCGTGGTGGGCGCGCTCATGATGCCGAACTGATGAAGCTTCAGCATCTGCGCCGCGATGGGGCGGGGAGCGCACAGGTATCCCATGCGCCAACCGGTCATGGCATAGGCTTTGGAGAATCCGCTGGCCAGGATGGTCCGCTCCGCGAGACCGGGCACAGCGGCGCAGGAGCAATGCTCCCGACCATAGGTCAACTCCGCATAGATCTCGTCGGACAGAATCAGAATATTGGTACCCCGGAGCACCTGCTCGATGGCGGTGAGATCCTCCCGGGTCATGATGGCACCGGTGGGATTGTTGGGGTACGGCAGTACCAGCAGTTTGGTTTTGGGGGTGATGGCCGCACGCAATTCGTCGGCGGTCAGCTTGAAGTTGTTTTCTTCTTTTGTTTCGATGATCACGGGCGTGCCGCCGGCCATGCGTGCCAGAGGCTCATAGCAAACGAACGCCGGCAGGGGGATGATCACCTCATCGCCGGGCTCAAGAAGTGCCCGGAAGGTAATATCGATGGCTTCGCTTCCGCCCACGGTGACGATGATTTCCTTTTGAGGATCGTACTTCACCTGAAAACGGCGATCCAGATAGCGGGCAATTTCCTCCCGCAATTCGACCATGCCTGCGTTGGCGGTGTAGTAGGTTTTTCCTTTTTCCAGACTTTCGATACCAGCCATACGGATATGCCATGGGGTAACAAAATCCGGCTCACCCACCGTCAGAGAGATAGCATGGGGATTGCTGGAAACCAGATCAAAAAACTTACGGATGCCCGAGGGCTTGATGTCCTGTACGTGGGAGGGGATTAAAGAGGAATAGTCTATCATCAGAGAACCTGCCCTCTCTCATCCACGGGGCCGGCACCGTAGACCACGCCCTTATCCTTATATTTCCGCAGAACGAAATGGGTGGCGGTGGAGATCACGTCCTCAATGGGTGCCAGTTTCATAGCCACAAAGTAAGCCACCTCTTTCATGGTCTTGCCCTCGATCATCACGGCCAGATCGAATCCGCCGGACATGAGATACAAGCTTTCCACCTCGGGATAGTTGTAGATTTTCTCCGCCACGCGGTCAAAGCCCCGGTCTCTTTGGGGGGTGATTTTCACTTCGATCAGGGCGGTGACGGATTCCTTATCCGTTTTATCCCAGTCGATAATGGCCTTGTAGCCCAGGATCACCCGATCCTGCTCGTACTTTTCGATCATATCGCGGATATCGCCGGATTCCTTGTCCAGCATCATCGCCAGCTGATCCGCGCTCAGGCGTGCGTTATCTTCCAACAGCTTCAATACTTCATTCATTTTACTTACCTCGATTTCGTAAGGTTACTCTTATTTCCGATTCTCTTCAATGCGCGTCATGATGCGCTCGAAGGACAAACCGTATTTCTCGGCGATATCCCGGGCGTAGCTCTTTCCGTCGGGACGGGCACGCCGCACCTTGAAGGATCGCTCACCCTCATCGATGGCGGCCACCATGTTGTCAATCTTCACACCGCCCCGGGGAACGCACTCCCCATTGATCCGATCCACCGATGCGGCCAGATCGTGGAGGTGGGTGGAGAAGATGCAGCGGCACCGGGCCATGGAGAAGCCCTGCAGCACCTCGCCGGCAATATAGGATGCCTCATAGGAGCCGGTGGAGGAAAGAGATTCATCCAGCAGTGCCAGGCCGTACTCGGTCAGCGTTTCAAAAATGCTGTTCAGGCGGGCACATTCCTCGCCCAGACGTCCCTTATCGATGGTATCCTCCGATCCCGTGGGGAAATGGGTATAGATGCAGTCGCAGGGGCTGATGACTGCGCTCTCGGCGCAGACGTACAAGCCCAGCTGGGCCATGACAAAGGCCAATCCCACAGCGCAGGTCATAACGGATTTACCGCCGCGATTGGGGCCGGTGATCACGAAGATCATGCCCTCCTCATCAAAGGAGAAATCGTTGGGGACTGTCTCGCCCTCGATCTTCAGTGCCACAACGGGATTGCCCAGATTGCGGGCGGTGAAGCATTTTTCCTCCATGGGGCGGATCTCGGGACGGCACAGGCGGCATCCCTGGTTCCGCAGGCGGGTCATCAACTCCGCCGCCTTGACCACGAACTCGATCTCAGGCATCATGCGGATCAGGAAATCCGTATTCTCCAGCACATACACCTGCACCACCTTCCGCCATGAGCGGATGGAGGTTTTGAACACCTCGTTGATGGCGGAATTGAAGGCAAAGGACAGCGCCATCTGCTGATTCTCGCTCTGGTTTCGCCGGAAGGGCACCAGGGACGCGATGCAGGTCATCTCGTCGTTTTTGAAATCCAAGCGGAGGATCTTATCCAGAATCTCGCCGGATTTGAAATACTCGTTATTGATGGACAGAACGCCCGCGTGCTCGGGACGGAGCTGGGAATCCAGATTCACGCCCACGGTGATGCTTTTGATCTCGCGAACACGCTTGGTCAGCTCATTCAGTTTTTCATTCAGTTCTTTATAGTATTCGCTCTCCGTCAAGTGGCGGATCCGCTCCGCAAAACGACGGAAAGCGCGGCTCTTCAAGGAATCCGCGATGGGCAATAGCCCGTTTTTCAGATGCTCCATCAGAGAAGTGTACAACTCCACCTCCGTGATACTGTACAGATAGGATTCGGTGGAATCGCCATGGTCACTGCCCATACGGCGCAGCTCGGTGATATCGCCCAGCAGCGGCAGCATCTTCAGAAGCACCCGGGCCAGATCCGGATTCTCCGCCATGTCGGCAAAGGTCTCCTGCCTATAGCGGATGGTCTCTATATCGCTGGTGAAAAAGCTTCCGATATCGCTGCTTTTCAAATCGATCAGATAATAGAGTTCCAACTGCTCCGCCGTAACGTCGCTCAAACGGGCACCGTTCTCGCCCAGGCCGGCGCGGCGCATACTTTCTCCATCCGGATACAAAAGACTGATATCCGATGTATCGATCATTTCAGCCATACTTACCTCTTTCACCCGGGATTATCCGTCCCAAGAGTATAATATAAAAAATTATATCACATGCGGCCTCACATTGCAAGAATACAGCGTAAAACAATATTTAAAAAATATAGTGGATTTTATCACGGGAATATTATATAATGGTGGTAGTAACCGAGCGGAAGAACGGGGGGATGACATGACCAACTTCGATTTTTTGTATAGCCGGGGGGAGTTTTCCTCCTTCGCCGGTGCCTGTGCCGCGGCGGAAAAGATATACGCCATTGACACAGCGGCCTGCGTAGTCAATATCCGCCGTGCGGCGGAGCTGGCCGTCAAATGGATGTATGCCGCCGACTCTGCCCTGCCCGAGCCCCGGCGGGATCAGCTGGCCAATCTGATTGGTGCCACGGCGTTCCGCACGCTGGTGGGACATGAGTTGAGCCGGGGATTGGAATATATAAGGAAAACCGGCAACAACGCCGCTCACAATCCGGAATCGGTAACCCGGGAGCAGGCCGAGCTGGCTCTGCGCTCCCTATATGCTTTGGCTTGTTTTGTGATGGAGCGGTACGGCTCCCGCCGTCATTCGCAGGAATATGACACGTCCCTTCTGGATCCCGAGGCGGAGTTGGTAACGGAAGCGGTGGACAGCGCGGATATCCGCCGATTGATCCGGGAAAACCGGACGATGAAGCGGATTCTGAATACCCGCGAAAAGGATACCGAGCCGAAAGCCAAGCGCGCTCCGCTCACCGAGGCGGACACCCGCCGGTTGTATATCGAAACCGCTCTGGCTCACGCCGGGTGGAAAATGGGCGCGGACTGCTTCAGCGAATTCCGCGTGGATGGAATGCCCGGGGAAAACGGCGTCGGCTATGCGGATTATGTCCTGTGCGATGATCGCGGTACCCCCATCGCTCTGGTGGAGGCGCAGTCCGCGGAAACGGATCCAGCCATCGGCCGCCAGCAGGCGAAATTGTACGCCGATGGATTGCAGCGCCGCTTCGGCGTGCGCCCCGTGATTTTCCTCACCAACGGATTTGACACGCGGGTATGGTTCGACGACAAACTCCCCGAGGCACGCATCAGCGGATTCTATTCCCCATCGGATCTGGCGCGGGTGGAGGCAATGGCCAAATCAGCACGGATCCCCCGGGAGGAGGACATCCTCTCCTGCATCGCCGACCGTCCCTATCAGAAGGATGCAGTGCGCGCTGTGACCGAGGCCATCTGCACCCACCGGGAGCGGAATGTATTTCTGTCTATGGCTCCCGCCACGGGCAAGACCCGCACCGCCCTGGCGGCGGCGGAGGTGCTGATCCGATGCGGGCAGGCGAAGAATATCCTGTTTCTGACGGAGAGCGATCTTCTCGCGGATCAGGCGCAGGCAGAATGTGCCGCCGCCCTCAGTGGAATCGACGCCCTCTCCCTCACCGATCTGCCTAAGGCAGGCGATACAAGCATAGTATTTGCCACCTTTGAGGATGTTCTGGCAGAAGCGGACGATCTGCACGACGAGAATGGCATCCACCTGCTGAGTGCGGGCCATTTCGATCTGGTGATCTGCGACGAGACCGATGGGGCGCTGGCCAGGAAATACGAAACCGTATTTGCCGCCTTCCATGCGCCCCGCCTCATGCTCACCTCCGTTCCGGAGGAAGAGATCGATCCCGCCTTGTGCGATATTCTGGACACGGTCTCCTGCCGTCCTGTGTTCTCCTTTCCTTTGCGGGACGCGGTAGCCCAGGGATGGCTGGCCTCCTGTGAGGCCCACGCGGTGCACCTCACCTCATATACAGAAGGATTTATCACGGATACATTGTCCGACTCCGATCAGCGGGAATTGAGCGGACACTTCCCCGCCCCGGAGGATGTCCCGACCGTAATTCGTCCGGCAGATATGTTTATCAAATATTATAATGAAGATACGGTAAAAAAGGTACTGTCGCTTCTGCATGACAGCGGCCGACGGGATCCCGATACAGGCATCCTTTCCAAAACCATTGTGTTTACGCAAAATCATGCTCACTCGGAGATGATCTACGAGATGTGGGGCAAGATGTTCCCACATACTCCGCCCCATTTCTGCCGCGTGATTGATTCCGATACCAACTATGTCCGCTCTCTGGTGGAGGATTTTGCCAATCCCGCCGCCATGCCCCAGATCGCCATCTCCCACGATCTTCTGACAGACGGCGTGAACATTCCCTGCGTAGAGAATGTGGTGTTCTTTACCCGGGCACCGTCCCGCACCAAATTCTGGCGGATGCTGGGCCGCGGTATGCGGCGCACACAGGAGAAGGAAGCCTTCCATGTGCTGGATGTATGCGGAAATTTCTCTGCGTTCTGCTCCGGGAATTCCCCGGATGTGATCGAAATGCCGCCCATCCACATGCGGCTGTTCCGCCTGAAAGTGCAATTGATTGCCGCCCTGCAGGGACTGGATCACGCGGCGGACGCACCACTGCGCGAGACATTGGTGCGCGATGTGGTTCGACGAATCGGCGAGTTGGACCGGGAAAGTTTCGCGGTGCGCCGTCATCTGAGCGCGGTGGATCGTTTCCGTACGCCGGACGCCATGGAAGCCATCTCGCCCCGGGATGTGGCGATCCTATGTGAGGAGATCGCACCGCTGATGCTGCCGGACGGCACTCTTCCTGCCGCCGCGCTGTTTGACGAGCAAATGTTTACGCTGATGCTCACGCGGGCCAATCGCGGAAATACGCAGGATCTGGAAGACATCCTTACCCGCCGGGTGCGGATGCTGTCCCGACTGGGCTCTATCGAAAAAATCCAGCGGCAGAAGAAATACATCAACCGCATTCTGTTCAACGGCGAATGGAAAAACGCACCGCTGAAGGATCTGGAAACCGCCCGTCGTGCCCTCTCTCCTCTGATCCGCTACATTGCCGAGGAGGAAGAACGGGCTGTATACCTCGATCTGACGGATCGGATTCTGGCCGAGGCCTATCTGCCCGATCCATGCACGGCTTTTCCAGAAAGCTGAAAATATTTTTTAGAATTATTCTAAAAACTATTGACAACACGCTTTGTTCTGTGTATAATATATTTAGAATTATTCCAATTCTAAAAAAGGAGTGCATGATGACAAAGCAGCGCGAACTGATTCTGTCCATTGTCCGCGGAAGCGATGCTCATCTGAGCGCGGAGGAAGTGTATCTGGCCGCAAGAGAGCAGATGCCCACCATTGCACTCGCTACCGTGTACAACAGCTTGAAATATCTCAGCGATAACGGGATCATCTCCCGTCTCACCTTTGCGGATCAGCCGGATCGATACGACAAGATGCTGGTCCCCCACGATCATATGGTGTGTTCCGCCTGCGGCGCGATCCGCGATATCCGCATCGAGGGAATTGACCAATTCCTCCACGATCATGCCGGGGAGAATATTGACTCCTATGATCTGACACTGCATCATCTCTGTCCCAAGTGCCGCGCTTCTGCGGCAAACATATAAGATTAAAATTATTACTTAAAGGAGATCTACACATGGAACTCAAGGGAAGCAAGACCGAAAAAAATCTTCAGACCGCTTTTGCAGGCGAATCTCAGGCAAGAAACAAGTACACCTACTTTGCATCCGTAGCCAGAAAAGAAGGCTATGAGCAGATCGCTGCCATTTTTGAAGCAACCGCCAACAACGAAAAAGAGCACGCTAAGATGTGGTTCAAGGAACTGGGCGAGCTGGGTGACACCGCTGCCAACCTGAAGGCTGCCGCTGAGGGTGAGAACTACGAATGGACCGATATGTACGACACCTTTGCTAAGGAAGCAGAGGAAGAGGGATTCAAGGCCATCGCTGCCCGTTTCCGTATGGTTGCCGCTATCGAGAAGTCTCACGAGGAAAGATACCGCGCTCTTCTGAACAACGTGGAGATGCAGAAGGTATTTGAGAAGGCTGAGGAGACCATGTGGGAATGCCGCAACTGCGGACATTTGGTCATCGGCAAGAAGGCTCCCGGCGTATGCCCCGTATGTGTACATCCCCAGAGCTTCTTCGAAGTACGTAAGGAAAACTATTGAGTGGGAATACCGCTCAACTGTGATTGAGTGACAACCATCCCACTCCCGAGAATTTCCCTTACGGAAAATTCTCCCAGGTACTGATATACAGAAAAGCCATCGGATGATCCGATGGCTTTTTGTTTCGTTCATATCGACTACGAAACGATTTATTGGAATTTTTAATACTGCAGTCCCATAATAAAGAGTACCAATACTACAGCTGTCATAGCAGTCCATACGATATATCTGCCTGCAATTACCCACTCAGACGGCTCTGCATACTCTGCATTACGGATCCGAAACGCCAGACTCCTATAGAACAGCTCATCCGCGAACAGGATCGATATGGCATTGAAGGCATAACCGATCACAGCGACAAGCCAAGCAAGTCCATGTCCTTTATGGGTCAACTCAGGGGTATGGGTCAAATCATAGATAGTGGAAAGCGATGGCTTCATCCGATCCACCGGATTCCCGTTTTCATCCCTCACGATTCCATCACCGGTTATATAAATCATACTACCCGAGGTTCCATCTTCATTATAGAACCAATAGTAAGCCCCCACGTCCATAACACCGCCGCGGAACAGAATGTCATCTCCTTCGCGCACTTCCATTCCGGTCATACTTCTGCTCATTTCGTGGTCTTTGGGAACGGCAGTAGGATCCTCTTTGACTGTATAAGGACCGTAGATTGTATCACCTTACTGAAATACAACCGTATCCGCCGATACGGTAAAACAAGCGGGCTGTCCTTTAATTTTCCCCGAATACAATGTGGTTCCATTCTCTTCTGCGGGAACAAGAATTACATCATGGTATTTATAGCCAACGCGGGAGATGGTT
>JAZQFQ010000072.1:0-12945 GCA_045539595.1 Eubacteriales bacterium
GGGGCTGTTGCATCTAAATGCAACAGCCCCTTTTGACTATACAGGTGATTGCAGAATGTTCTCCTCCCGGATGCCCGCGTCACGGGCGTATTGTTCCCATATATCAAACTGATAGCACAGATTTTGTGCGCTGTGGGCATCGCTGGAGAGAATCACCCGGCCGCCCTGCTTCGCAATATACGAAAGGATGGCGGGGGCCGGATAGGCCACATCCCGATATCCCCGGGAGATGGCGCCCGTGTTGATCTCGAAGGGAATCCCCAAGGGAAGCAGGGCATCCACTGCCTGAAAAGCGGCGGCCAGATACCGGGGATCGCTTTCGTCAAAGAGGCAATTGTCCCGGTTGCACTTGGCGATCAGATCAAAGTGCCCGATGATGTGGGGGTGCAGGCGGCCGATCTGCGCAACGGAATGAAAGTAATCCTCCGCCATGGCAAGGCCATCCCCACCGTAGTAGGTGTCCTTGGCGCGAAGGAGCGCGTCGGTGCTTTCATCGGTGGAAAACCAGACACCGTTCTTCCACAGATAATGCACACTGCCGATGACGTAGTCGTACCCCTCGGTGGATTCCGTGCCCCACAAATCCTGCTCGATGCCGCAAAGCACCGTGATCCGATCCCGGTAGGTTTCCTTCAGCCGGGCGATCTCGGCCCGGTATTCCCCGATCCGCTCTTTCGGAATGCAGTAGGAGGTGTCAAAATCCGTGTAGGAGTGGGTGGTGATGCCGATGTGAGTTATGCCCGCACCGATAGCGGCCAGCACCATCTCCTCGGCGGAATTCCTTCCGTCGCAGAAGGTGGTGTGCATGTGATAATCCTGGCGGATCATTTCGTCATCTTCTCCTGCTTGATCTTGTGGTCGATCACGTGGCGGGAGGCCAGTTCTCTGTGGATATCCTCAAGGGATATGCCCATCTGGATCATCAGCACCAGCAGATGATAGGTCAGATCGGCGATCTCGTAGATCGTCTCCTTTTTGTCGTCCGCCTTGCCGGCGATGATCACCTCGGTGGACTCCTCGCCCACCTTTTTCAGGATCTTATCCGTGCCTTTCTCAAAGAGATAGGTGGTGTAGGATCCTTCTTTCTTTTCCGTCTTGCGGCCCTCGATCAGCGTCATCAGCGCCTCAAGGGAAAAGTCCTGCTTGTCCTCCGCCTGCCATACGGGATGGGTGAAGCAGGAGGTGGTGCCGGTGTGGCAGGCGGGACCGTCCGGCTCCACGGAGATCACCAGCGCGTCGTTGTCGCAGTCCGCGGTGATGGATACGATGTGCTGATAATGGCCGCTGGTCTCTCCCTTCAGCCACAGCTGCTGGCGGGAGCGGCTGAAGAAGCAGGTCAGCCCCTTTTCCATGGAGATGGCGAGGCTTTCCCGGTTCATGTAGGCCAGGGTGAGCACCTGCTTTGTGATGCTGTCCACCACGATGGCGGGGATCAGCCCGTCCTTGTCAAATTTCAGAGAATCGATTTCTATCATACAAACAATCCTTTCGATGGCATCATGCCCGCATGGGGATGCCGTTTTTGATGAGTTCCGCTTTCAAATCGGGGATGGCCACTTCGTTGAAGTGGAAGATGGAGGCGGCGAGCCCCGCATCCACACCGGGGAGGGTGGTGAACAGCTTTGTAAAGTCCGCCACGCATCCCGCACCGCCGGAGGCGATGACGGGAACGGATACGGCGCGGCATACCGCGTCCAGCATCTCCAGATCAAATCCGTTTTTCACACCGTCGGTGTCGATGGAGTTGACCACCACTTCGCCGGCGCCGGCGTCCACACAGCGGCGGATCCAGTCGATGGCCTCCATGCCGGTGTTTTCCCGGCCGCCCTTGGCGAATACGCGGAAAACGCCGTCCACCCGCTTCACGTCCACGGAGAGGACCACGCACTGATCGCCATAGCGTTTGGCGGCCTCGCCGATGAGGGCGGGATTGCGGATGGCGCCTGAGTTGACGCTGACCTTGTCTGCACCGCATTTCAGCACCCGATCGAAATCGGCCACGGTGTTGATGCCGCCGCCTACGGTCAGGGGGATGAAGATGGTGCTGGCCACCTCACAAAGAATATCCGTGAACAAAGCCCGGCCCTCCGCCGAGGCGGTGATGTCGTAGAACACCAATTCATCCGCGCCGTTGTCGCTGTAGTATTTCGCCAGCTTCACGGGGGAGGACACGTCGCACAGACCGAGAAAATTGACCCCTTTTACCACCCGTCCGTCCCGGACGTCCAGGCAGGGAATAATGCGTTTTGTAATCATTTGGCTACCTCGATGGCTTCCCGCAGGGATAGTGCGCCGGTGTAGTAGGCCTTGCCTATGATGGCGCCGTACAGATTTCTTGCCGCCAGCTCTCTCACGTCCTCGATGGACGACACACCGCCGGAGGCGATGATCTGCAGGGAAAAACGCTCCGACAACTGCCGGTACAGATCGTGATTGGTGCCGGCCATGGCCCCGTCCCGGGAGATGTCGGTGCAGATGACGGTGCGCACACCGATTTCCTCCAGGCGGGCCATGAATTCCATGGCGTCGATGCCGGAGGTTTCCGTCCAGCCGTGGATGGCCACCTTGCCGTCCCGGATATCCACGCCCACGGCGATCCGCTCGCCATAGGCGGCTACGGCTTCTTTCAGGAAGGATTCATCCTTCACGGCGGCGGTGCCGAGGATCACCCGATCCACGCCCGCGGTGAGATAGGTGCGCACGGTGTCCATGGAACGGATGCCGCCGCCCACCTCCGTGAACAACTCCGTCTCCGCCGCCAGACGGCGGATGGTGTCGATGTTGGGCGTGGTGCCGCTTTTGGCCCCCTCCAGATCCACCAGATGGAGGCACGTTGCCCCCTGTGCGGCGAAATCCCGGGCAACGGAGAGGGGATCGTCGTTGTATACAGTCATGCGGTCGTACTCGCCCTGGAGCAGGCGGACCGCTTTTCCTTCAAATAAATCAATGGCAGGGAATATCAGCATACCGTGCCCTCCGTTTCGCAGAATGCCCGCAGGATGTTCAATCCCACCGCGCCGCTTTTCTCCGGATGGAATTGGCATCCGAATACGTTGCCCCGCTGGGCGGCGGCGGTGAGGGGCGCACCGTATTCCGCGGTGGCGATCACGTAGTTATCACACCTCGTCGCGTAGTAGGAGTGGACGAAGTATACGTGATCCCCTTCGTTGATGTAGCGGAACAGGGGGCTCTTTTCCCCGGGGAAGGAGAGGGCGTTCCAGCCGATGTGGGGGATCTTCAGCCCCGCGGGGATCACGTCCGCGATGGGGCGGATCTCTCCGGGGATAAGTCCCAGTCCCCGATGGGTGCCGTACTCGTAGCCGGTTTCAAACAGCAGCTGCATGCCCAGACAGATGCCGAGCAGGGGCTTGCCCGCCTTGGCTTCCTCGATCAGTACCTCGGACAGGCCGCTGTCGTTCAGTTTCTTGGCCGCGTCGCCAAATGCACCCACACCGGGGAGAATGATTTTATCCGCATCCCGCAAAGTCTGCGCGTCCGCCGTCACGGTCGCATCCGCGCCGATGGCGATGAGGGAGCTTTTCAGAGAGAACAGATTCCCCACGCCGTAATCTACAATGGCGATCATGCGAGAACTCCTTTCGTGGAGGGGATTTCGTCGGCGAAATCGCCGTCGATGGCCACGGCCGCCCGCAGGGCGCGGGCCGCGGATTTGAAGGTGCCCTCGATGATGTGGTGGGAATTTTCCCCGGCCATCTGCCGGATGTGGAGGGTGATGGCGGCACAGCGCACAAAGCCCAGAAAGAATTCCTTCACCAGCTCCGTGTCGAAGGTGCCCACCTTCTCCGTGGGGATGGTGAGATCGTATCCCAGATACGCCCGGCCGCTCAGATCGGCGGCGGTGAGGATCAAAGCCTCATCCATGGGCAGGATCATACTGCCGTAGCGGCAGATGCCCCGCTTGTCGCCCAAGGCGGCGGCAAAAGCCTGCCCCAGACAGATACCGATATCCTCCACCGTGTGGTGATCATCCACGTAGGTATCGCCCTCGCACTTTACATTCAGATCCAATCTGCCGTGGGACGCAAACAGCGTCAGCATGTGGTCCAGAAATCCGACGCCGGTGTCGATGTCGCTCTTTCCGGTGCCGTCCAGATTCAAATACAGGGTGATCTCCGTTTCCGCCGTGCGGCGGGTGATGGTTGCTTCTCTCATATGTTCTCCTCCAAAATGGTGCGAAGGGTTTCGATCAAGGTGTCCATCTGCTCCCTTGTGCCGATGGTGATGCGGTTGTAGTCTGCGATTCGCGCACTGTCAAAGTGGCGGACCAGAATGCCCCGCTCCTTCAGTGCCCGGTAGATCGCACCGCCGTCCACGTCGGGATGACGGGCAAAGACGAAGTTGGTGCGGGAATCGGTCAGGGTGAAGCCCATTTTTGCCAGCTCCGCCGCCGTGTACTCCCGATTTTCCATGATCGTTTGGCAGTTGGCCCGCGTGTATTCTTCATCTTCCATGACGCCGATGCCGGCCGCCATGGTCATGGCGTTGATGTTGTAGGGATTGGTGGAGTATTTGATGGTGTTCAGATCCCGGATCAGCGCAGGACATCCCACGCCGAAGCCCAGCCGCGCTCCCGCCATGGAGCGGGATTTGGAAAAGGTCTGACTCACAAGAAGATTGTCGTATTTCCGGATCAGGGACACACAGCTCTCCGTACCGAAATCCACATAGGCTTCATCCACGACCACCACCGTGTCCGGATTGCGGCGCACGATCTCCTCGATCTGATCCCGCGTCAGGGCAATCCCCGTGGGGGCGTTGGGATTGGCGATAAAGATGGTCTTGCCAAGGCCGTAATAGTTCTCCACCCGGATGGTGAAATCCTCCGCCAGCGGGATCTTTGTGTACGGCACCCCATTGATTTCGGCAAAAACGGAGTAAAAACCGTAGGTGATGTCCGCAAAGGCGGCGGGATGGGTATCGTCGCAGAAGGCCATAAAGGCGAAGTTCAGAATCTCATCCGAGCCGTTGGTCATCAGCACGTCATCATAGTTGACACCCAGCCGCTCTGCCACCGCTTCGGTCAGTCGGCGGCATTCGGGATCGGGATACAGCTGGAGATTCCGCGCCGCCTCGGCGGCGTATTTTATGGCCTTTTTCGAGGGCGGGAAGGGGGATTCGTTGGTGTTCAGTTTGATGTACTGTCTGGTTTTCGGCTGCTCGCCCGGGGTGTAGGGGATAAGGTTTTTGTATTTTTCGCTGAAGAAACGGCTCATTTGTTCTCCTCCAGGCGAATGATCGCGCTTTTGGCGTGGGCCGTCAGTCCCTCTTTTTCCGCAAAGTAGGCCACATCCTTGGCCACCCGGGACAAAGCGTCCTTCGTGTAGTAGGTGTACTGGGTTTTCTTCACGAAATCGTCCACGGAGAGGGGGCTGGAGAAGCGGGCCGTGCCGCTGGTGGGCAGGGTGTGATTGGGCCCGGCGAAGTAGTCGCCCAAGGCCTCGGGGCAGTTGCGCCCCATGAAGATGGATCCCGCGTGGCGGATCCGATCCAGATAATCAAAGGGATTGTCCACGCACAACTCCAGATGCTCCGGCGCGATCTCGTTGGCGATGTCGATGGCGGTGTTCAAGTCCGGTGCCACGATGATCTTGCCGTTGTTGTCAATGGACACCCGGGCGATCTCTGCCCGGGACAGTTTTGGGATCTGCACCTCCAATTCCGCCTGCACGGCGGCGGCCAACTCGGCACAGTCGGTGACGAGAACGGCGGAGGCCATCTTGTCGTGCTCCGCCTGGGAGAGCAGATCCGCCGCCAGATGGCGGGGGGAGGAGTTGCCGTCGGCCACGATGAGGATCTCGCTGGGACCGGCGATCATGTCGATGGATACGGTGCCGAACACCTGCTTCTTGGCCTCGGCTACGAAGGCGTTGCCGGGCCCCACGATCTTGTCTACCTTGGGAATACTTTCCGTGCCGTAGGCCAGAGCGGCAATAGCCTGTGCGCCGCCCACCTTGAAGATCCGGTCAATGCCTGCCACATGGGCGGCGGCCAGAATTACGGGATTGACTTTCCCGTCCTTGCCGGGCGGAGTCACCATGACTACCTCCCGACAGCCGGCGATCTTGGCGGGGATGGCATCCATCAGCACGGTGGAGGGATAGGCTGCCGTTCCGCCGGGGACGTACAAGCCGGCCCGATCCACGGGGATGATTTTCTGTCCGATGACCACGCCGTTTTCCTCATTAAGGATGAAACTGGTGCGGCGTTGCTTCTCGTGGAAGCGGCGGATGTTGACCGCCGCTTTTTGCAGAATGGTGATGAATTCCGGCTCTACCAGTGTCAGCGCTTCCTCCATCTCCGCGGGGGTGACGGCAAGGGAGGTGAGCCGCACGCCGTCAAACATCTCGCAGTAGTCATAAAGGGCGGCATCGCCCGCTTCCCGCACGTGGCGGAGGATCTCCGCCACCGTATCCTCCACGGAAACGGTGGGGGCGGTGCGGGCGAAGATTTCGTCGGCGGATAATTCGCTGTAATTCAGTATGCGTATCACGGTAATGCCTCCATTTGCTCGGAAATGCTTTTCACGATGGCTTCAATCGGTTCGTTTTTGAATTTGAAATTGGCTTTATTGGCGATCAGCCGGGCGCTGATGGGGACGATGGTCTCCCGCACGCTCAGATGATTCTCTCTTAGGGTGGTGCCCGTCTCCACGATGTCCACGATCACATCGGACAGCCCCAGAATGGGGGCGATCTCAATGGAGCCGTTCAGGTGGATGATGTCGATATCCCGCCCCTGGGCGGCGTAATAATTGCGGGCGATGTTGGTGAATTTGGTAGCCACCTTCAAAGGGCGGGCGGGATCGTCGCGGAAATCCTCCTTGGCGGCCACCGCCATGCGGCAGATGCCGGTTTTCAGATCCAACAGTTCGTACACATCCGGCTGGTATTCCAGAAGGATGTCCTTGCCCGCCACGCCGATATCGGCGGCACCCCGCTCCACGTAGATGGCCACATCGGAGGGCTTCACCCAGAAGTAGCGCACACCCACCTCGGGATTTTCAAAAATCAGTTTCCGGTTGTTTTCCTTGATGGAGGGACAGGCAAAGCCCGCTTTTTCAAACATGGCATAGACCCGCTCTCCCAATCGGCCCTTGGGCAGGGCTACATTCAGCATATTCATATGTCAGCCCTCACTTTCTCAGATCCGCAATGGCGCGATAGGTGATCGTGTCCGAAAGGGAACGGCTGGCCACCGCCCGCTTGCCGGCGGCAATCAGCGACTGCATGGTATCGCGCACAGTTCCCATATCCACACTGTCATCGTACAGCACCACGGTGTCCACATCGTACTCGGCGGCGGGACGGTTCAGTTCCTTCAGAAGATCCAGGTACACCGCAAAGCCGATGGCCCCGGACTTCCGTCCCATGCGGAGCATCAGACGGTCGTACTGCCCGCCGGACAGGATGCTGACGGGGATGCCGTTGACAAATCCCTTGAACACGATGCCGTTGTAGTAGCCCATGTCCTGCACCACGGAGAAATCCAGGCGGACGTTGTCACCCGGCACCACGGCCAGGATGGCGGCCAGTTCCTGCCGCTCCTTTTTGGCCAGATCGGCGGGGAGCAGATCGTCCAGCGCCGCCAGCACCGTTTTCGGATCGCCGTAGGCGGCGATCAGCCCCTGCAGCATCCGGATGCCCGCCTCGGGCACGGATTCATCCTCACAGATGGCCCGGGCACCGTGGGCGTTTTTTTCCCCGATGCACCGCAGCAGCTCCTCTCTTACGGCGGGGGATACGCCAAGGGAATCCAGCACGGCAGATACGATGCCCAAGTGGGACACGTCCAGCACAAATTCCCCGGATATGCACGAAAGACTTTGCGCCGCCAGCGTGAGCACCTCGCTGATGCAGTAGGTGTCGATCCGGCCGAAGCATTCCAGACCGGTCTGGAGAATCTCCTTGTAAGCCGGCGTGCTGCCGGACACCCGATATACGTTTTCGTTGTAGTATACCTTCTGCACGGTGTCGGGGGTGTCCTTGTTGTTTTTGATGATGGAGAGGGTCACGTCCGGCTTCAGCGCCATCAGCTTTCCGCTGATGTCGGTGAAGGTGATGATGTTGTCCGACACAAGGAAATTCTTGTTGCGGACGTACAGATCGTACTCCTCAAATTTGCTCATTTTATAGGGGGTATAGCCGTAGGAGCGGTACAGGGACCGCAGACGGTATACGGCGATTTCATCGCTCAAAAGAACGTTTTCGTCGATGATCATGGTGAGATCCTTTCGGGAATAGTTTATGCGCCCTCGGGGGTGTCCGTCCGGCTTAGGCGGTCCAGCACGGTCTTGTATCCGTCACTGCCGTAGTTCAGGCATTTGCTTACCCGGCAGATGGTGGCGGTGCTGGCGCCGGTGGATTTGGAGATTTCCTGATAATTTTTGCCGTCCTGCAGCATCTCGGCGACCTGCAGTCGCTGGGACAGATCCTGCATTTCGCGGATGGTACAGAGATCTTCAAAAAATGCGGCACATTCTTCCTCTGTTTCAAGAAGGAGCATGGCTTTGTACAGTCGCTTGGCCGCGTCCGTATGATGGGGATTCATATACTACCTGCCTTTTTTGTGATTGACTTCATCATTTTACCACGCTAAAGCGATAAAGTCAATAGGGGATAGGAAAAAAGTTGCAAGTGTCGTTTGGAAACTCGAATGGCGGTTGAATCATCGTCAAAAAACAAGTTATTGATGGATGGCGGAGGTGTGTTATAATAGTAGGGAAAGCAGGGCCCGCTTATCACTTATAAAGGAGATATCCGTATGAATCACATAGGATTGAGAATCAAAGAACTGCGCAAAAAGAAGGATTTGACCCAGGAAAAGCTGGCGGAATACCTGAATGTATCCTTTCAGGCTGTCTCCAAATGGGAGACGGGAGCCTCTTCCCCGGATTTGTCCATGATCGTCCCGTTGGCGCGGCTGCTTGGGGTGTCCACCGATGCGTTGTTCGGCCTTGCCGATACGGCGGAAGATCCACGGCAGGGGGAACTGCGCGCGCAGTATGAGGAAACGTGGAAAACGGGCGACACAGCGAAGCGGTATGAAATTGCACAGGCGGCCGTGGCGGAATACCCCGGGAATTTTGACTATCTGAAATGGCTTGCCGATGCAGAAGGGGCATATGCCATCCACCATTGCGAGCGCGGCACCGCCGAGCAGCGAACCCATTTTGAAAATGCCGTTCGGTACTTTGAGCGGATCATTGAGGATTGCGACGATACGGATTTGCGCAACAGCGCGATCCATGGCATTGTGCTGGATCTTCCCAGTATCGGCAGACGGGACGATGCACTCCGGTACGCCAAGCAGCATCCGGATTGTGATGAACTGTTGAAGTGCTGTCTGACGGGGGAAGATTGGGAAAGACATCGGCAGGAAATGATTTTCCGGAAACTGGACGATCTTGTCGATGAACTCGAATCCGGAAAGCATGACCTCGTAGCCATCCGTGCCGCCGAGAAGATCATCAAAATCGTTATTGATGATGAGAATTATCTGTGGTTCCACGATGTGTTGATGCACAACTACATTTGGCAGGCCATGTGCCTCACCCGGCAAAATCGCTTTGAGGAAGCCGTGGCCGTTCTGCGAAAATCGCATGAACAGGCTGTTTTATATGATGAGATGTTTGATAAAGCGAAAGAAACACCCATCTCCTATACATCCTCCATTCTCAATAAAATATTCTTTGATGCCAACAGGATGATCAAGAGCGGCACATCCACGCTGACGGAGGATTTTGGGGAATATCTGTCATGGAAGGAATTCGATGCCCTCCGTGACCGGGACGATTTCCAAGAACTGCTCCTGCTTTGAGGCATAACAAAAGGCACTTGCGGCATACGCCGCAGGTGCCTGTATTTTTGGCATAAGAAAACCACCTGCGTTGCAGGTGGTTCAATAGAGGCTTTTGCCGATGAGCACCCCCGCCGTAGCGGAAGGCTCCCTTGTGTAAAGGGAGCTGTCAAATTGTGACGAAGGAATAATTTGACTGAGGGATTGTCGCAGTACCATGTTACGAATTCGCCCAGCGTTTCGGCGAATTCGCACTGCCTACCGCACAATCCCTCCGAGCCGCCTATCGGCGGCCCACCTCCCTTTACACAAGGGAGGCTCGGGCGCTCCCGCGCCAGTGCATAAAATGATAATTTCCCACAGCAAAACCACCTCCCGGCTTTGGGGAGGTGGTCTGTGCGTTTATTCCGGATATTCCCGGATGGGAGTCACCACCGGAGTGCCGTCGGCTTTCAGCAGGGGGGTCAGTCCGGCGGCGTAGCCGCTGCAGTGGTACAGGTAGTTCACACCGGTTTTCTTATCGACCCAAATCTCGTTGATGTTCAGCGCGCCCTGAGAATAGGTCTTGACGAAACGATCCTCTGTCTTTGCCATATTATTCCTCCGTTCCTGCCCAGTAATCCTCCTCGTCACGGTTGGTGATGAGCTTCTGGTACAGCAGGGCACCGCCCATAATCAGCAGGCAGAGGGCGATCAGCGCACTGCCCACGCTGCCCCAGGTCAGGAGCATCACCATCCCCAGAACCGCGACGACAACTGTCAGAACTGTCTTTTGCCAGGGTGCCATGGTTTACTCCTTCACACCCTCCACGATGCCGTTGGCCATGCCTACCAGACCCTGCATCTCGCTGGGAATGATGATCTTGGTGGCCTTGCCGTCGGCGATCTTCTGCATGGCCTCGATGGCCTTCAGCTTGATGACCTGGTCATTGGGAGCCTTCTGGTTCAGCAGCTCCAGAGAGTCGGCCAGGGCCTGCTGGACTTCCCGGATGGCCTCGGCCTCACCGGCGGCCTTCAGGATGGCAGCCTGCTTCTCGGCCTCTGCCTTCAGAATGGCGGCTTCCTTCTCGGCGCTGGCTCTCAGAATGGCAGACTCCTTCTCACCTTCGGCGATGAGGATGGCGGACTTCTTCTGGCCCTCGGCCTGCAGGATGGCCTGACGGCGGTCACGCTCGGCCTTCATCTGCTTTTCCATGGAGTTCTGGATATCCTGGGGAGGCAGGATGTTCTTCAGTTCCACGCGGTTGACCTTGATGCCCCAGGGGTCGGTGGCCTCGTCCAGGATGGCACGCATCTTGGTGTTGATGACATCGCGGCTGGTCAGGGTCTGATCCAGCTCCAGGTCGCCGATGATGTTACGCAGAGTCGTGGCGGTGGGGGTTTCCATAGCCATCATGGGCTGCTCCACACCGTAGGTGTACAGCTTGGGGTCGGTAATCTGAAAGTAGACGACGGTGTCGATCTGCATGGTGACGTTATCCTTGGTGATCACGGGCTGGGGGGGATAGTCCAGGACCTGCTCCTTCAGGCTGACCCGGCGGGCGATGCGGTCAATGAAGGGGGCCTTGAAGTGGAAGCCCACGCCCCATACCTCGTGGAAGCCGCCCAGACGCTCAATGACATAGGCACGGGACTGCTGGACGATGTGCATGTTGCTGACGAAGATGGCGATGGCCGCCAGAACAATGACGATGATTGCGATATTAAGGGGCCCCATAATTTTTCCTCCTGTAATAATGTTTTCTTGCAGGGGAGGGTCACTGACCCTCCCGCTCTGTTGCGGTCATTCTTTCGGGAGGGTCGGTGACCCTCCCCTACAGGTCAAACCTGTGCGGGAATTTTTATTGGCGTGACAAATACCTTCACGCCCTCGATCCGGTCCACCCGGATCCGGGTGCCGGCAGGGATGGGTTCTTCGGATGTGCTTCTGGCGGTCCATCCCATGCCGTTCAGCTTTACCTGACCCCGGGCGGACAGATTGTCGATATCCCCGGTAACCAGGCCTTCGGAACCGATGATGCTGTCAAGGTTGGTCTTTTGCTGCCCCGGATGCAGAAATTTCTGTACGAAAGGCCACATCAGTGCCAGAATCACACAGGATACTGCCAGGAACAGCAGCACCTGGAGCCAGACGGAGGCATTCAGCAGGGCGGCAACGGCGGCCACCAGCGCGCCGGCGGCGAACCAGATCGACACCAGGTGAAGGGCACACACCGCTTCCACAATGATAAAAATGACCATCAAAGCCAGCCAGATGATCGCAGCCCAATTCATAAAATAACCTCCTTCCGTTTCCTTGGGTTGTGCCTATATTATATCATGGCGGACAGTTGTCCGTCAATTGACGATTTGTATAAAATTCGGTACATTTATACCGAATAGAAACACTTTTGAAGATGTCCGCAGTAAAAACCGCCTGTAACCAGTTTATGAGCCGGAAAACCAAAATATTCCGCTGTTTTGATACTGTTTTGTGTTCTATAATTGTCTTTTATGGTTATATGACTATATGCAATATGGAAGAGCGACATCAGAAAATACTCCGGAAAAAACGGTGTTTTCAGAATATATTCTATCCAAGCAATCCGGTTTTTGTGGAATTTTTTCGGCGTTATTCAAAGAATTATGCGTCATTTCCGTAACCGGATACATGCTGTATCCCAGGATTAGCCCCTTGTATCACGGGGCATCCTTATGGTAGAATATCGGCAGAGGATGTGATGGTATGATCAATTTCAAACCGGTGACCCCGGACCGGAAAGAGGAGCTGCTGCCCTACCTGCGCCATGGCGGCACCCGGGGCTGTGAGTTTTCCTTCGGTAACCTGTGCATGTGGGGAAGCCAGAAGGCGGCAATCGTTGCGGACCGGCTGGTACTGTTTGCCCGCTGGGGCGGAAAATGCGTCTACCCCTTTCCGGTGGGGCCCGGTGATCTGAAACCGGCGGTGGATGCCATTCTGGCCGACGCGGAGGAACGGGGCATCCCCTGCCGCATCACCGGCCTGGTTGGTGACGAGGGGGAGCAGCTGGAAGCACTGTACCCCGGCATGTTCCATTTTCACTGGAGCCGGGACGGCTTTGACTATGTATACGCCATTGACGATCTGGCGGATCTGAAGGGCAAGAAGCT
>JAZQFQ010000073.1:0-17910 GCA_045539595.1 Eubacteriales bacterium
CAAACCATTACTCCTCATCCACCGTTCGCGTGCGAACGGTCCCCCTTCTCCCGCAGGAGAAGGCACGCCTACTGCGCAACTGTGCATAGCTAAAGCTTTTTGTTGCCACCTGCACAGCAGGTGGTTGTATTTCAGCACCAAAACAAAAAGGACAGGTTAACCTGTCCTTTTTCGTATGGGGTGAGTGATGGGAGTCGAACCCACGACCTTCAGGGCCACAACCTGACGCTCTAACCAACTGAGCTACACCCACCGTATGGCGTACCTTGGGGGACTCGAACCCTCGACCTACTGCTTAGAAGGCAGTTGCTCTATCCAGCTGAGCTAAAGGTACAAAAGGAAGCTCCTGATCCCTCTCGGATAAGGATGGAGCGGGTGATGGGAATCGAACCCACATGGCCAGCTTGGAAGGCTGGAGTTCTACCACTGAACTACACCCGCATCGGCGTTTTCAATGTCGCCCAAATATAATATCACATATGCCATCGTTTGTCAAGCACTTTTTTCGATTTTTTCACATTTTCCCCGTGCATGCCCGATTTTTTAAAAACATACGATTTTTGTTGTTTTTTAATTTACAGAATGTTTATTGTAATTTTGCTCTATTTCTAATACGATATTATATATATCTGTTTCGAATGTGTGGTGAGAGACGTCTGTGTTTGGCTACATCCGGCCGCTGGTCGGCGATATGAGGGTGCGGGAAAACGAAATGTACCGCGCCATATACTGCGGGCTGTGCCGCGCCATGGGGCACCACACCGGCTGTGCTTCCCGCATGACGCTCAGCTACGATTTTGTCTTTCTCAGCGCCTTTCGGACAGCGATCACGGGAGAACGATTTGACCCCCAGCCCCACCGATGCCTGATGCATCCGGTGAAACGGCGTATGATGGCGGAGGACAATGACACCTTTGCCTACTGCGCCCGGGCCGCCGCCTATCTGACGTGCGCCAAACTGGAGGACGATCTGGCGGATGAAACAGGGATGCGGCGGCTTGCCGCGAAATCCCTTCGCCCTGCCGCGCGGGATATGCGCAAAAAAGCTGGGGAAAATCCCACCCTGGAGGAAAGCATTGCCGCTTCCCTGGCCGCTTTACGGAAGCTGGAGGAGGACAAATCCGACTCCATTGACGAAACAGCCGAATGCTTCGGCAGACTGCTGGGCGATATTTTCGCCGGTGAGCTGGACGGAAAGGATGCACGGATCGCCCGCGAGGTGGGTCGGGCTGTCGGACGCTTCATCTATGTGATCGATGCGGCCGATGATGCCCCGGAGGATGCCCGGCGGGATCGGTACAACCCGATTCTGCGCCGCTACGGAAAAGAGATTCTGTGCGAGCGGGAAATCACGGAGCGCGACGGCACGAAGAAAAAGGCGATCCGCATAAACGAAAACACTGCGCAGGATATATACATCGCCGCGCTGAACGAGCTGGGACGGCTGAGCGCCGCCATTGAACTGATCGATTTCTCCCGCTGTCAAAGTGAAGTGGAAGGAATCGTAAAAAACACGGTATACCTGGGTATGCCGGCCGAACTTCGCCGGGTGTTGGCCATCGGTGAGGCGGTGTAACGGAAAGGATGCCTGCGGGCTGCATGACTATGAAAGATCCCTATATGACTCTCGGCGTGTCCCGGGATGCCACCGATGATGAAATCAAAAAGGCATACCGCGCACTGGCACGAAAATATCACCCCGACAACTACGCGGGCAGTGATCTGGCCGATGTGGCCGAAGAGAAAATGAAAGAAATCAACGAAGCCTACGATATGATCGGGAAGATGCGCTCCGCAGGCGGCAGCGGAGGATCCTACACCGGCGGATCGTCCTCCCAGGGCTACACCTCGGGCAATTACGCCGAGATCCGCTACCGGATCAACGAGGGGCGATTCTCCGACGCGGAGATCCTTCTGGATGCCATTCCTGCCTCCCAAAGAGGAGCGGAGTGGAACTTCCTCAAGGGCTGCGTGATGATGCAGCGGGGGTACTATTTTGACGCACAGAAGTACATCGAAACCGCCTGCTATCTGGATCCCACCAATATGGAATACCGCCAGGTGAAGCAGCGTATGCGCGCCACCGCTTCCTCCTACGACAGTCCCTACCGAACCACATCCTATGGCAGTGCCTGCTCTGGTACAGACTGCTGTACTTCCCTGATCTGTGCGGACTGCCTGTGTGAATGCTGCGGCGGTGATCTGATCCGCTGCTGCTGAGGTGAGTGTATGAAAAAGAACACCTCCTCCAAGCAGACAAAGCGCATTGCCACCTGCGGAATTTTGTGCGCCCTCGGCGTCATCAGTATGTCGATCGGCTCCCTCGTCGAGGTGCTGGATCTGACCATGATTATGCTGGCGTCCTTCTGCATCGTCTTTGCGGTCATCGAGATCGGCAATCGCTGGGCATGGCTGATCTGGGCGGTGACGGCTGTCTTGAGCCTGCTTCTTCTGCCCAACAAGATCGCCGCCGTTTTCTATCTGATGGGCGGCATGTACCCCATTGCCAAGGCGGCCTTTGAAAAACTGCATCCCGTGCTTTCCTGGATTTTGAAGTTGTCTATGTTCAACACGGTCCAGCTGGCCTTTCTGCTGATCGCGCAGAAGGTATTCGGCTTGGTGGAGGAAGCATACAGCTTTGCCGCGGGAGCGCTGATCTTCAACAATGTTCTGTTCCTCGTTTACGATGTGACTCTGACGGTTTTCATCACCTTCTATCTGGTGAAACTGCGCCGCCGTCTGAAATTCAAAAGTCTGCGCGACTGATAGTCCCGGGCCTGCTGCATGGAAATGCCGCAGGCCCTGTATTTTTTCTTTCGGCAATTGTGCGAATTTGTTAAGAAAAAGTTGACAAATACCGCTGAAAAAGAGTATAATAATAGTATCTATGAGTATGCCCCGGCGCATATTCCAAAAGGAGACTGTTCCATGCTGAGAAGTATGACCGCTTTCGGTCGCGCCCGTGCCCTGTCGTCATGCGGCACCAAAGATATTACCGTAGAACTGAAAAGCGTCAACAACCGCTTTCTGGACTGCACCGTCCGTCTGCCCCGGATGTATTCCTTTCTGGAGGAAAAAGTCAAAGCGTATCTGACGGAGCGCGGCATCGTCCGCGGAAAAATCGAAGTGTACATCGGTGTGGATGTACTGCAGGAAGAAGGCACCGTGATTACGCTGGATCGCGCGCTGGCCGCGTCCTATATCCGTGCCCTGGAAGAACTCCGGGACGAGTTCTCCCTGAAGGATGACATCTCCGTTATGCGCGTCGCCGCCAATCGGGATCTGTTCATCACCAAAAAGGCGGAGGACGATCTGGAAAAGGATTGGGAGGATGTGCGCGCCGTGCTCGGCGCGGCGGTGGATGTATTCCTGGCCGCAAGAGAGCGGGAGGGCGAGAATCTCCGCCGGGATATTCTGGACAAGGCAGAAAAAATCAAGCAGTACGCCGCGCAGGTGAAGGTACTGTCCGAGACCGACATCGCCGGTCACCGGGACAAGTTGGACGCGCGGATTCACAAGCTGCTGGACGATCACTCCATCCAGATTGACGAGCAGCGAATTCTGACTGAGGTGGCCATCTTCGCGGACCGCGCCGCTATCGACGAGGAGCTGGTTCGTCTGAACTCCCACTTCAGCGGACTGGAGGATATACTGAACAGTCCGGAACCGGCAGGCCGCCGCCTGGATTTCCTGCTGCAGGAAATGAACCGGGAAACCAACACCATCGGATCCAAGGCAAACAACGCCGCCATCGCCCGCCTTGTGGTGGACATGAAGTGCGAGCTGGAAAAGATCCGCGAACAAATTCAGAATATCGAGTAAAGATATGAAATTCATCAATATAGGTTTTTCCAATCTGGTTTCCGCTGAGCGCATCATCACCGTAGCCGCCCCCGACTCCGCTCCGATCAAACGACTGATCCAGGACAGCCGGGAGGACGGTCGCTCCATTGACTGCACCTGCGGCAAGAAAACCAAATCGGTCATCATCACCGACAGCGATCATGTGATCCTGTCCGCCCTTCCGCCGGAAACCATTGCCGCGCGGATCGATACCACGGCACAAAATTCCGAGTTATCGGAGGATATCGAGGGACAGTTATGAGCACAGAAAACAGAGGCATGCTGATTGTGATCTCCGGCCCCGCCGGAAGTGGAAAAGGCACCGTGGTCAAGGAACTGCGCGCCATGCTCCCCAATCTGGGGCTGTCCGTTTCCGCCACCACCCGCTCCCCCCGCCCCGGCGAGGAGGACGGTGTTCATTACTACTACATGTCGCGGGATGATTTTGAGGAAGCCTTGTCCCACGGCGAAATTCTGGAACATACCGTGTACTGCGGCAATTATTACGGAACTCTGCGTTCCGAGGTGGAACGGGTTCTGTCGGGCGGTCACGATCTGATTCTGGAGATCGAGGCGGATGGTGCCATGCAAGTCAAGCGTCTCTACCCCGATACCATCACGATCATGCTGCTCCCCCCCGACGGCCAGGTGCTGGAATCCCGCCTGCGGGGACGCGGAACGGAAACCGATGACATCATCCTGGCACGGCTTCGCCGAGCACGGGAAGAAATCGCCATCAGCGAAAAATACGATTACATCGTTGTGAATCAAAACGACGGTGCCGCGGAGTGCGCCAAAGACATCGCCGGCATTCTGGCCGCCGAGCATCTGCGTTCCGCCCGCATGAAGCACATCACGTCTCATTTCTTTGCGGAAGACTGATCCACCGTACACATACTATCTTTATAAATCTCACACCCGAATCGGGAGAAAGTGCAAGTATTATGATTTATCCGTCCATCAGTGATTTGTCCAAAAACGGAAAATATAACCGCTATACTCTGGTCATCGCCGCCTCCAAAACCGCGCGCATTCTGACCGATGAATATGTAAAGCAGCGCGAATATGCGGAGAAGCTGATCGCCAACAAGGAAACCGACAAGAGCCTGATCTCTATGATCAAGCGGGAATATCGGGATGAGAAGGCGGTCAAGAGTGCCATCAACCGTCTGTACGAAGGGGAATTTGACATCATCCCTCTGACTGCGGAAGCAGCGGAAGAAATCGATGCGGAACTGCCCGAGTCGGATAACGAGGCGGCCACTGCCGATGAATGATCCTTATGCCTGCCGTCGCTGTGGCGGCAGGCATGTTTTTTCACCACTTTGATTGTTGCGGAGGTTATTTGTTGTGAGCGAATTGTTTGCGTCTGTCCACATCCTGGACATTCCCTACCACGCAGACCGTGCCTACGATTATTTCGTACCGCCGGAGATGCACGACGGGATCACCGTCGGTATGCTGGTCTGTGTGCCTTACGGCAACGCCAACCGCAAAGTCCCCGCCGTGGTCACCGCCCTGCGGGATCACTGCGATTTTGAGAATGTGAAGCCGATTCTCTCCGCCTTGTCCACCGGTGCGGCATTGAACAGCGAAATGCTGGCGCTGTGCGATTTCCTGAAGGAACACACGCTCTGCACCGTCGGTGATGCGGTACGGGCCGCGTTGCCCGCCGCCGCCATCTCCAAAACCACGGAATATTACAGCGCAATCCCCGCCGAGGACGCGACGGAAAAACTGTCGCGGCTCGGGGACAAGGCGGCGTTTCTCTACTCCTTCATCGCCGCAAGGGAACGGGTATCCCTTGCCCGCCTGCGGACTGAATTCGGGGTGGAAAGCGGTGAATTGGCCGCCTCCCTGCACAAGCATGGGCTGATCTCCGTCGAGACGGAAGTGCGGGAAAGCCGCACAGAAAAGAAGCGGCAGTTTTACTCCCTGGCCGCGGAATTGACCGATCACGACGCGCTGGAAAATGCGGTCCGCAAAATGCGGTCCCAGGCGCAGGTGAGCATTCTCCGCGCCCTGTCCGGGTGCGGCGAAATGTCAGAAGATGATCTTATGGCGCTGACGGGAACATCCCGGGTGCAAATCTCGTCTTTATGGAAAAAGGGACAGATCACCAGTCGAACCGAGGATGCCTTCCGCGATCCATTTGCGGAGAAAATTCTGCCCGTCGATGTGGGCAACAGCCCCCTCAGCGAGGAACAAACCATGGCGTACAACACGCTGTGCGGCCTGTACGAAAGCGGCGAGGCGAAAGCCGCCCTTCTGCACGGCGTCACAGGCAGCGGCAAAACCCGGGTGATTCTGTCCATCATCGATCGGGTGCTGGCGGATCGCCGCGGCGTAATCATTCTGGTACCGGAGATTTCCCTGACCCCCCAGATGGTGGGTATCTTCCTCGCCCGCTACGGCGAGCGGGTGGCAGTCATCCACTCTTCCCTCTCCGCCGGTGAGCGATACGACGCCTGGCGGCGGATCCGGGACGGTCTCGCCGATGTGGTCATCGGCACACGATCCGCGGTATTTGCTCCGCTGGCCAACGTGGGAATGATCGTCATCGACGAGGAACAAGAGCACACCTACAAATCCGATGCCAATCCGAAATATCTGGCTCACGATGTGGCCCGCTTCCGCTGTGCCCATCACGGTGCCTTAATGCTGCTGGCATCGGCCACCCCGTCGGTGAACAGCTATTACAAAGCGAAAAGCGGTAAGTACACGCTGATCGAGATGAAACAACGGTACGGCCGCGCCACCCTTCCCCATGTGATCGTCACCGATATGCGGGGCGAAGCCGGCGGCGGTACGATGTCCCCTCTGGGACATATGCTGAAGGAGCGGCTGACCGAGACCGTCAGCGCCAAAAAGCAGGCCATCGTCTTTCTGAATCGCCGGGGATATAACAGTTTTATCTCCTGCCGAAAATGCGGCGAGGCGCTGAAATGTCCCAACTGCTCCGTTTCCCTTACGTATCACGTATTCCGCACGCTGGGCAGCGGAACAACAGAAGAAGATTACCGGAAAACCCGCTCGGAGTGCGGTATACTGACTTGTCACTATTGCGGATACCGCACGCGGGTCCCCGAAAAATGCCCCTCCTGCCAAAGCGAGCATTTCCATTTCCGCGGATTCGGCACCCAGATGCTGGAGGAAGAACTGCGCCAATTGACGCCATCCCCCCGTGTAATCCGCATGGATATGGACACCACCCAATCGAAATTCTCCCACGAGGAACTGTTGACCCGATTCCGAGGAGGAGAGGCGGATGTGCTGCTCGGCACGCAGATGGTGACGAAAGGCCACGATTTCCCCGATGTGACGCTGGTAGGTGTCATCAACGCGGACAGTTCCTTGTATCTGGACGACTATCGCGCGGCGGAGCGCACCTTCGCCATGCTGACCCAGGTAATCGGTCGTGCCGGACGGGCGGATGCCCCCGGTGTGGCCATAGTGCAAACCTTCAACCCCACAAGCGACATCATCACTCTGGCCTCCAACCAGGATTACGGGGAGTTCTACCGCCGGGAAATCCGTATGCGCCGCGCGCTGGTGTTCCCGCCCTTCTGCGACATCGCAGTGATTACTCTGGCCAGCCGGGATGAGGCACTTCTTGCCGGGGCCACGGTTCGCCTGAGAGAATGGGTGCGGGACGCGGTGTCCGGTCCCTATGCGGATCTGAAGCTGATGATCTTCGGCCCCTTTGAGGCGCCTGTATACAAAATCCAAGGCGTATGCCGCAACCGCATGGTAATCAAATGCCGTCTGAATCGGCGAAGCCGGGCGTTCATCGCCGCCATTCTGACCGAATTCGGCAAAAACGCAGGCAAGCGGCTGACGGTATCCGTGGATCTGAATCCCAACACATTGTAAATAACCGAAAGGATAGGATAATTATGGCCATTTTGAATATAGTAAAAGAAGGCGAC
Organism: Eubacteriales bacterium; assembly: GCA_045539595.1. Classification (GTDB taxonomy): domain Bacteria; phylum Bacillota; class Clostridia; order Oscillospirales; family CAG-272; genus SIG701. Next base: position 7,773 of record JAZQFQ010000073.1, read on the forward strand.
CCCGTTCTGCGCAAAATCTGCCGTCCTGTGACGGAGATCACTCCCCGCACCCTGCAGCTGCTGGAGGATATGAAAGAAACGCTGCACAAAGCCGACGGATGCGGTCTGGCCGCACCCCAGGTGGGTGTGCTCCGCCGCATTGCCCTGGTAGAAGTGGAAAAGGGCAAGCTGTACGAACTGATCAATCCCGAAATCATTGCACGGGAGGGAACCCAGAACGAGATGGAAGGATGCCTGTCCATTCCCGGTGAGTGGGGCATCACGGAGCGTCCCGAAAAGGTGACCGTCCGCGCCATGGACCGAAACGGCGAGATGTACGAAGTCTCCGGTGAGGGACTGATGGCCCGCGCCTTGTGCCACGAGCTGGATCATCTGGACGGCGTTCTGTACAAGGATAAGGCCATCCACATGCTGACCAAAGAGGAAATCGAAGAGCAATTCGAGGATTGAGGATACATCCATGAGAATTCTGTTTATGGGAACGCCGGATTTCGCCCGTTCCATTCTGGAAAAACTGCATAATGACGGGGAGAACATCGTGGCTGTGGTCACACAGCCGGACAAGCCCCAGGGCCGGAAAATGATCCTCACTCCGCCGCCGGTGAAACAGTATGCGCTGGCGAATGGTATGCCCGTATATCAGCCTGTTACGCTGAAGGATGGGGCCTTTGCAGATACGCTCACAGAACTTGCACCCGATCTTATCATCGTGGCCGCCTACGGCAAGATTCTGCCGAAATATATTCTGGATTATCCGAAATTTGGATGCATCAACGCCCACGGGTCCATCCTGCCCCGCTGGCGGGGTGCCGCACCGATCCAGCGCGCCATCATGGCCGGGGACACTGTCAGCGGCGTAACCGCCATGTACATGGCCCAGGGGCTGGACACGGGTGACAAGATTCTGACGGTAGAGGTGCCGATCACCGATGAGGACGATTTTGGCACACTCCATGATAAACTGGCTGTGGCCGGCGGCGACGCCATGGCGCAGACCATCGCTCGCCTGCGGGACGGCACGATCACCCGCGAAGTGCAGAACGATGCGGACGCCACCTATGCGGCGAAAATTGAAAACGCAGACTGCGTCATCGATTTCACCAAGTCGGTGACGGAGATATACAACCAGGTACGGGGCCTCTCCCCCGTTCCTTTGGCGGTTACATGGATGCCCGACGGCAAGCGGCTGAAGATCATCGCCGCACGGCGGGAAATCCGTGCCGTGACGGTCGCCCCCGGCACGGTGACCGACATCGATCACGGCACGCTGGACATCGCCTGCGCCGATGGAATCCTGCATGTGACCCATCTACAGCCGGAAGGAAAGGGACGGATGGCCGCGGCGGACTTTTTGCGCGGACGCAAGCTTTCTGTCGGTGACGTCCTCCACACCCCCGCATCATGAAAAAACAACTCACCAATCCCCGCGAGGCTGCCGCCGCATCCCTGATTGCCTGGGAGAAAAACGGCCGATATGCCAATCTGGAGGTAGCCACTTCCCTCACCGATTCCCCCATGAGCGAGGCGGATCGGGCGCTGTACACCGCGCTGGTCTACGGCGTCATTGAGCGGGTCATCACGCTGGATTATATCATCGCCGCTCTGTCCTCCCGGCCCATGGCCGAGATCGATCGGGAAGCCTTGTGCGCCCTTCGGTTGGGAATCTATCAGTTGACCTTTATGGATCGGATTCCGCCCCACGCGGCGGTGTCCGAATCTGTCAGTACGGCCCCCGCCCGCAGCCGCGGCTTTGTCAATGCTCTGCTGCGTGCCTATCTGCGGGGCGGATGCCGATATACTCTGCCCGAGGGGAATATGCTGACGCGGATGTCGGTGGAATACTCTGCCCCCGAGGAGTTGTGTGCCTTCTGGGTAGAGCGGTACGGGGCGGAAAAAGCCGCCGAACTGCTCACTTCCACCATGCGGAATCCCGCAGTCACCCTGCGGATCAATCCGCTGATCACCACCCCCCAGGAGGTTATCGCCGAATTCCCCGAGGGACAGGCGTGTGCCTGCCCTCTGGCCCCCGATATGATCACGGTAAAGAGTGCCGCCCACATCCCGGACGGGATTCGTGCCGGCAAGTATTTTGTGCAGGATCCCGCCTCCCGCTTGTGCGTGCGCGCGCTGGATCCGCAGCCCGGGGAAACAGTGATCGATACCTGTGCCGCCCCCGGCGGCAAGACCTTATCCATCGCGTTGGATATGCAGAATCGGGGACAGATTCTGGCCTGCGATCTGCATGAGAATAAACTGTCGCTGATCCGCCGCACCGCTCAGTCGCTGGGCATATCCATTCTGGAAGTACAGGCCCGGGACGCGCGGAATCCGGATCCCGCCCGGATCGGTAAAGCCGATCGGGTGCTGTGCGACGCCCCCTGCTCCGGGCTGGGTGTCATCGGCAAAAAGCCGGATATCAAGTATAAATCCCTGGATTCCATTCGGGCACTGCCCGCCATCCAGTACGATATTCTTTGCGGCGCGGCGCAGTATGTCCGTCCCGGCGGAACGCTGGTGTATTCCACCTGCACCCTGAACCCGGATGAAAACGAGCACATTGTGACGCGATTCCTCGAGGAGCATCCCGATTTCACCGCTGCAGATTTCGATCTGGGTGCGGCGGGTACGTCGGCAAGCGGCATGCGCACTTTCTATCCCCATAAGGACAGTTGCGACGGATTCTTTATTGCCAAAATGATACGGAGTTAACTATGGAAAACAAAGCCGATATTCTCTCCATGACCCCTGAGGAGTTGAGCGAATTCGTTTGCTCCGTGGGGGAAAAGGCCTTTCGCGCAAAACAGCTCTTTTCCTGGATGCACAAGGGTGCGCAGATTGATGAGATGTCCAATCTGCCCGCCGCCTTTCGGGAAAAACTGACGGAGTGCGCGGAATATCGCCTGCCCCGCATCGAGGAAAAATACGTGTCCAAAATCGACGGCACGGTGAAGTATCTCTTTTCCATGATCGACGGTGAATGCGTGGAGAGCGTATTCATGCGCTACGAGCACGGCAACACGCTGTGCGTATCCTCCCAGGCGGGTTGCCGCATGGGATGCAAATTCTGCGCCTCCACCCTGAAGGGACGCTCCCGCGATCTGCACGCATCGGAAATACTGGGCCAGGTCATCGCCGCCCAGCGGGACACAGGCGAGCGAATCAGCGGCATCGTAATGATGGGCATCGGCGAGCCGCTGGACAACTACGACAACACCATCCGCTTTCTCCGTCTGGTCAGCCATCCGGACGGGCTGAACATCGGACTGCGGCACATTTCCCTTTCCACCTGCGGCCTGGCGGACAAGATCCGCACACTGGCGGGGGAAGGATTGCCTGTGACGCTGTCCGTTTCCCTGCACACACCGGATGATGCCACCCGCAACGAACTGATGCCCGTCAATCGGAAATACAACATTGATACACTCCTGTCGGCCTGCCGGGATTATTTCGATCGCACCGGCCGCCGCGTGTCCTTTGAATACACGCTGATCGGCGGCAAAAACGACTCCCCCGCCCATGCGGATGCGCTGGCCGCCCGGCTGAAATCCGGCATGCACGCCACATGCCATGTGAATCTGATCCCGCTGAACGAAGTGGCGGAAACCGGACTTTCGTCGGTGAACCGCAAAAACGCGGAGATTTTCCGCGATCGGCTGACAAAGCACGGCATCAATGCCACCATCCGGCGCAAGCTGGGCAGTGATATCAACGCCTCCTGCGGACAATTGCGTCTGCGCCGGGCGAAAAATAACTGATGTTTACAAAACCGTTCTTTACTTATCCATATAAATATGCTACAATGTAATTTACAGATCCAAACGGAGGTGATCCATTTGCAGTACTGCGGTAAAACCGATGTTGGCATGAAACGGAATGTCAACCAAGATAATTTCTCCATCAAGGAATACGCGCCCGGCATCCTGCTCGCCGTTGTCTGCGACGGTATGGGCGGCGCCCGCGGCGGCCGTGAGGCAAGCTGCACCGCAACAGACAGTTTTGTGGCCTCCATGGATTCTTTTGTAGAATCCCATATCACGGAACAGCACACCATCGAATGCACCGACGCGCAGATCCACCGGGCCCTGCGCTCCGCCGCCGCCACCTCCAACCGGGCCGTGTTCTCGCGGGCGGAGGAGGATGAATCTCTGCGCGGCATGGGCACCACGCTGGTGGCCGTTCTTATCATCGGCAAGACCGTCTACACGGTGAACATCGGCGACAGCCGCATGTATATCCTCCACGGCGATTCCATTGAGCAGATCACCCACGACCACTCCTATGTACAGTATCTGGTGGATACGGGGCGAATCAGCGCCGAGGAAGCGCGCACCGCACAAAACCGCAACATTATCACCCGTGCGGTGGGTACAGAATCCAGCGTGGATGCGGACGTGTTTGTGACCGAAATCGATTGTGCCAACGGCGCGGTTTACGTTCTGCTCTGCTCCGACGGACTGACCAACCACATCGGCAGCGATGAGTTGGCCTCCATCATTACTTCCGATGCGGAAGTTTCCCTGAAAGCCGACACGCTGGTGTCCCGCGCCAACAGTTACGGCGGCACGGACAACATCACCGCCGTCGTCATCAAGCTCGAAAACTGCTAAAAGGAAACGATTACTCGGATGGATAAATTTGAAAAATACGTCGGTGTCGTTTTCGACAACCGTTATAAAATTGACAGAATCATCGGCATCGGCGGCATGGCGGTGGTGTACAAAGCCATCGATCTGCTGATGAAGCGGATCGTTGCCGTGAAGATGCTGCGGGACGAGATCGCCGCGGATGAGCAAAGCGTGCGCCGCTTTATCAACGAATCCAAGGCGGTCGCCATGCTCTCCCATCCCAACATCGTCAATATCTACGATGTCTCCGTGCGGGATAACGTAAAGTATATCGTCATGGAGTATGTGGAAGGCATCACGCTGAAAAATTATATGACCCGCAAGGGGATTCTTTCCGTAAAGGAAATCATCAGCTACTCCGAGCAGATTCTGCAGGCATTGGAGCATGCCCATGCCAAGGGCATCGTGCATCGGGATATCAAGCCCCACAACATTATGCTCCTGAAAAACGGCCTCATCAAGGTGATGGACTTCGGCATTGCCAAACTGCCCAATGCAGAAACCGTCACCATGACGGACAAAGCCATCGGCACCGTATACTACATCAGCCCCGAGCAGGCCAGCGGCCGCCCCATTGATGCCCGCAGCGATCTGTACTCCCTGGGCGTTCTGATGTATGAAATGGGATGCGCCCAGCTGCCCTTTAACGCGGACAGCCCTGTATCCGTTGCACTGATGCAGGTGAATGACAGCGCCTTGCCTCCGCGCAAGATAAATGCGGCTCTGCCCATCGGTCTGGAGCAGATCATTACCCGGGCCATGGAGAAAGATCCCGCGGATCGGTACCAGAACGCCAAGGATATGCTTAAGCATCTCCTTCGTCTGAAAGAAAATCCCCATATCGTATTCCGCGAAGTCAAGAAAGCCAAAAAACAGCAGCGCAAGCCCCATCGTGCCAGCCACGCCATGCTTCCCATTATTCTCGGGGTGGCCTTCGCCTTTTTGAGCGTGGCGGCGGTCAGCGCCGTGTATGCGCTGAATGCCATTTTCTTCAACAGCAACACGCAGAAAGCCGAAACGATTACGGTGGTCGAGTTGGTCGACACCACCTTCTCCACCCAATTGCAGGAATGGTTTGACAAGTCCGAATATTACACGCTCAAAACGGTCTATCGGTACGATGATGAACATCCCGCCGGTACGATTATTGATCAGGATCCCAAGGGTGGGGATCACCGCAAGGTGACGCCCGGTCAGCAACGGTGTGAAATTACCCTCACCATCAGCCAGGGTGCGGAAACCTTCTATCTGCCCGATGTGGTGATTTATGACTATCGCGAAGCGGATTCCATGCTGAAAAAGCTGGGACTGATCGTCCGCGTGGAGAAAATCTACAGTGAGACGTTTTCGGTAGGCTCTGTCATCCGCACCGAACCGGAAGCCAACACCCTGATGAAAAAAGGCGACACCGTCATTGTGTATGCCAGCCAGGGCACAGCGGTAGGTACGGTGGTCGTCCCTCAGTTTGTGGGATTGACGGAAATACAGACACTGCGAAAAGTAATCGCCGCCGGATTGCGGTTGGGTAATGTAACCTATGAGCAATCAAGCGCCGAAGCAGGAACGATTCTCTCGCAGGATATTGCCGAATTCAAGGTGGTTCACGCCAATACAAAAATCAGTTTTGTGGTCAGCGGCGGTCCCGATTATATGACCGACCCCTTCCCCGACGAGCCGACCGATGAGCCGACCCCGGACACCTATCCGGAGGATACCACGGAACCGGAGGATACCACCGAACCCACGGATCCGGATGATCCCTATGCCAATTGGGAACCGGAGGACGGATTTGGTGACACCACCACGGAGGATCCCAGGACGGATATTCCTTACGATGACGATATCCGCAACTGGCTGGACAATTTTCTGAACAGGAATTGACAATATGAACGGTGAATCCACGCTGAAAGGAATACTGATACGCGGAGTGGGCGGGCTTTACAGAGTCTGCCCTTTGCCGCTTGTGCCGGGCGCACCGATTTTGTCCTGTCGGGCGCGGGGCGTATTTCGCCACGAAAAGATTTCGCCTCTTCCCGGGGACACCGTGATCCTTCGGCGAGACAGCGATGCACCCGTCAATCCGCACACGGATTCGGCAGATGCCGAATATGTAATTGACGAGATCCTCCCCCGCACCAATATGCTGGTGCGTCCCCCTCTTGCCAATCTGACCCATCTGTTTTTGATGATTCCCTCCGCCCATCCAGCACCGGATCTGCTGACAGCGGACAAGTTGATCTCTATCGCGGAGGTCAACAACATCGAACCTGTCATTGTGATCTCCAAGCAGGATCTGGACCCCACTGCGTCCGAAGACATCCGACAAATGTATGCATCTGCTGGATTTTCGACATTTGTCGTTTCCGTGGACAACCCCGCATCCGTACAGCAGCTGCGGAAGTTTATCCTGTCTCTTTCCGCTGCAGATCGCCCGATCACGGCGGCCTTCGCCGGTGCCTCCGCGGCAGGAAAATCCACCATGATGATGCAGCTATTCCCCGGTCTATCCCTGAAAACGGGGGATGTAAGCCGCAAAACGGAGCGCGGACGGCAGACTACCCGCCATGTGGAGTTGTTCCCCTTTGAGGAGGGAGAGCACATCTGTCTGATCGCCGACACACCGGGATTTTCTCTTTTGGATTTCACCCAGTTCAATTTCTTTGATCCGTCGGATCTTCCCTATTCTTTCCGTGAGTTCCACCCCCATATAGGCAATTGCCGATATACCAAATGCTCGCACACCAAAGAAGAAGGCTGTGCCATTCTGCAAGCCATCCGCAACGGTGAAATTTCCGCCCGGCGGCACGGGAGTTTTCTCGCCATGTACGAGGATCTGAAAAAGAAGCCGGACTGGAAACGCCGCAAGGAAGAAAGGAGCCGCCATGGTTGAACCTACCGCTCTCGTCTTTGTGGGTGGTCATTGCGATACTGCACGGGTCCCGCAGGAGATGCTGTCGGCCGACCTGATTATCGCGGCCGATTCCGGGCAGATCACGGCGGCGAAATGCGGCGTAATCCCTCACCTCATCGTCGGGGATTTTGATTCCTCCGATTTGCCGTCGCAAACCGATGCGGAAATTATCCGCGTTCCTGCCGAAAAGGATGACACCGATACCATGCTGGCCTGTAATCTGGCTATACAGCGCGGGGCGCGTCGGATCACCATCCTGGGCGGAACCGGCGGTCGGATCGACCACTCCCTGTCCAATCTGTTTCTTTTGGAAAAATGGAAGGCCAACGGAATCGATATCGTCCTGTGCGATGGAGATAATCGGGTGCGCGTTCTCCTGGACGAAACCGTGCATTTGTCCTCGGACGGATTCCGCTACTTCTCCCTGATCGCGCTGGAGCCGGCGACGGTATCCGTTTCCGGATGCAAATATCCCCTGCGGAGCGCGTCACTGATCCGTACCGAACCTTATGCTGTGAGCAACGAAATCATGGACGATGCGGCGCAGATCACGGTGTGCGGCGGGGTGGTTCTTCTGATCGAGAGCGGGCGGGAACCGATTTGACTCTGTGTCATATACTGTAGTAAGTACACGTAGGAGGGACACATATGAAAATCGTTATCGTAAAATCCCCGAAAGTATTGATTCCGTTTCTGCGGCGATTTTTCAAATTGAATGGATAGTATCAAAAACCGGAAGTAAAACTTCCGGTTTTCTCAATGATGGCTATTCGCACCGCAGACGCCCCAATGTATCCGCCTCGGCCGATTCAAATGCCATCATTCGCTGCCCCAAAGCCAGCGCGTCGGGATCGCATCCGCGATCGGCCAGATTCGCCATCGTACGCCCCATCCGTCCGGCGCTGTCCCGGGAGCTGTCCTGCAAAAGTTCAGCCAACTCCTGCTGCGTGGACAGATGCATAGTCTCCAGCAAAACGCCGCCGCGCACGGAAAGACGATCCCGCAAGGAGAAGCGTGCGCCGCCTAAATCCTTCTCCTGGAGCAGCAGTTGGGCCCGATTTGCACATGCCGCGTACATTTCCAACTGCGCCGCCGTTTCTGCCAGCAGTTTCTTGTCGCGGATTTTTGACGTGATGCCGCAGATGGTTTCGCAGCCGCTCCGGGCTTCTATATAGATTTCATTCAAAAGGACTTTTGTGGGGTTTTCCATAGGATGCTCCTGTCTTGTTTTTTGTTAGTATGCCGCCAATTCTTTAAAAATACACACGGAAAACTTGACAAAACGAGCGCGGTATGATAAGATATTCAGAGTGAATCCATTCGGAGGGTTATCGAAGTGGTCATAACGAGGCGGTCTTGAAAACCGTTTGGGCGCACGCCCACGTGGGTTCGAATCCCACACCCTCCGCCAAAAACTCCCGAATGAGATTCATTCGGGAGTTTTCCATATGGTTTATTATTCAATAATTGCTGTAGTCAATTTATCGATAATTCAATTACCGCTTGCTGTTCTTTTTTTTTAGAAAAGAATATACTGATTGTGCAAGACAAAAACAAGTCTGCGGAAAGGAAAAAAGTTTATGTTTGACACGACACAAATCGGGAAAAGGATTTCTGAATTTAGAAAAGCAAAGGATATGACGCAGTACGAACTCGCGGACAAGTTATCCATCAGTTTTCAAGCTGTATCAAATTGGGAACGCGGAAACTCTATGCCGGATATATCCAAACTTCCTGAACTTGCAGAAATATTCGGTGTAACCATTGATGATATTATCGGTCATAATAATACGGTTTTGCATGATGTTATTTCTTCACAATCACCAAATGCCAATGAATATTCAGATGCAGATATTTCCGAGGCGGCATACCTCTTAAAACCTTCACAGATTGAAGACATTTTAATAAACACAGACTATCATCCACGTGTTTTATCAACAGTTCTCTCCTTTTTGGGTGATAAAACTATTGAAGAAATTACCGATGAACATATCAAAAAAGGAAAAAGTGTTGCCGTTCTTCTTCCTTTTCTTCATTATGAAAAAATTGAAGAATTGGTGAGAATCGCAACAGAAAACGGCGAATCTATCACCATGTTCATACCATTCTTAAGAGAATCCGCCATAAAAGCGTTTGCTTTTGAAGCATTTGAACACGGTGGTATAAGTGAGGCATCTGTGTTTTTGCCGTATATGAATGAGGCTGATATATTAGAACTTATGAAACTTGCATCGCAGACAAATAATTGACTTATAATATAAATATGAGCATGGTGTAGGTTCAAATCCGATCACAAAAAACGGAAAATATCTTTTTTATAGTCGATAGACAACAAAAACAGCACCTGCTGTGATATGCACCCCAAAAGTTAGACACTTTTGGAGGTGCATATTTTTATGGGTAAAACAGGGAGAAAAAACAGAAGGTATTCCTCAGAATTCAAAATTTGTGTTATAATGGGTATGCGAGAACAGCGACTTAGTTATCACGAAACAGTTCGGAGATATTGGAATACCGAAACACACTCCGAAGAATGTAATTATATAAATGTTATAAAAAGGTGGGAACGCATATTTTTAGAAGAAGGAGCCGAAGGTTTGAT
>JAZQFQ010000074.1:0-67299 GCA_045539595.1 Eubacteriales bacterium
CACACCTCTTTTGCTCATTTTCCTATTCTTTCACCAATTCTTGCGCGAAAACGATCATCATTCTATAATTATAGCAGGTCAAAAATTTTTGTCAATTCCTTGAGGTGATTTTATGTGGGAAGATATCAAAAAGCGAGTACACAAGGCCAATCTGCTTCTGAAAAGCAGTGGGCTGATCACGCTGACATGGGGCAATGTTTCCGAGATCGTCCGCGCCGCGGGCGTGGTGATCATCAAGCCATCGGGCGTGGATTACGATGTCATGACACCGGATGACATGGTGGTGGTCGACATGGCCGGAAACGTAGTGGAGGGAAATCTGGCGCCCTCCTCCGATCTGCCGACCCATCTGGCACTGTACCGGGCATTTCCCGCAATCGGCGGGGTGGCCCATGCTCACTCCCGCTGGGCGACGGTTTTCGCACAGGCGGGGGGGCCGATCCCGGCGCTGGGGACCACCCATGCGGATAATTTCTACGAAGATATTCCCTGCACAAGAAAAATGACGCCGGAGGAAATTTTCACGGAATACGAAAAAGAAACCGGAAACGTGATTGTGGAAACCTTTGCCCAGCGGAATCCGGAGGAGATTCCGGCGGTGCTTGTCCATTCCCACGGTCCGTTCACCTGGGGCCGGGACGGAATCAAAGCGGTGGAGAACGCCATCGTTCTGGAGGAAAGCGCCATGATGGCCTACCACACGCTGCAGCTAAATGCTCAAGCGAAGTTTCAATCCGAGTTGGCGGACAAGCATTATTTCCGCAAGCACGGAGCGCATGCGTATTACGGACAGAGGGGAGACGCAAAATGATTATTGACAGCACACAGTACAACGGAATGTGCGCCTGCGGTCGGGAGCATACGATGGAAACCGTTTTATCCGTAGTGAAAAGCGGCTGTCTGCGGGAGTTTGATCGGTATGCGTCGCAGTTGGAAATCCACGGATGCCGGACCGCCGTATACGATGAGAACACCTACCTCGCCACGGCCGATCGGCATCCGACAGCGGATCACGAGATCGTTCTGTCCCCGGAGAATTTGCATGCGGACGAGCACGGTGTGGATCTCTTACTGAACAAACTGCCGGAGGACACACAGGTTCTGATCGCCGTAGGATCGGGTACGGTGCACGATATCGTGCGCTACTGCGCGTATCAAAAAGGGCTGACTTTTATCTCCTGCCCCACCGCCGCCAGCGTGGACGGTTTTTGTTCCTCCGTGGCGGCTATGACCTGGCACGGGTGTAAGAAAACGCTGACAGCCGTAGCGCCGACGATGGTGATCGCGGACATAGACATCATCAAAAATGCGCCGATTCGTCTGGCCCGGTCGGGATTTGGTGACATGATCGGCAAGTACGTGGCCCTGACGGATTGGAAGATTGCCTCACACCTGACGGGGGAATTTTACTGCAAACGGATCGCGGACATGACGGCGGACGCCACCCGGCAGGTTTTGGAATCCGCCAACGGGATCGCGGCGGCAGAGGAAACGGCATACACAAAATTGATGTACGGACTCCTTCTGTCCGGGCTGGCCATGCAGATGATGGGCAACTCCCGTCCCGCCTCGGGGGCGGAACACCACATATCCCATCTCATCGAGATGCATCCGGAATCCCTTGGAGTACACTCCGACGCGCTGCACGGGGAAAAAGTAGGTGTGGGAACTCTTTTGGCCATCCGGGAATATCAGGCGATCTGTCGGGATACGTCCGTCACGTTCCGGGATTATGTTCCGTACAGCGCGGATCAGATCGTATCCGTGTTCGATGAAGCCATGGCAGCGGATATCATCGCGGAAAACGCAAAAGATGCCGCCGATGGGATTACTGCCGAAAAACTTCAGGGTTGCCTGGATATAATCCGCCGCGAGATTCTTGCCATGCCCGACGCGGACACACTGGAGAACGTATACAAGGCTTTGGGTGTAAAATCCGCGCTTGAGGATATTGGCGTGTCCCCGGAGGTGCTCCCTGCTCTGCTGGATATTTCGCCCATGGTACGCAATCGGCTAACCTGGATGCGCCTGCGCAAATGCATTGTGAAATAAGGAGGAACACTCTCATGCTGTACAACGGTGAAATCATTCTGGCGGCTCATCGCGGCGATCGGAAGTGCTGTCCCGAAAACACCCTGCCCGCCTTTGCGTCCGCCATAGATTTTGGTGCGGACATGATCGAAACGGATATACACATGACCCGGGACGGGCAATTGATCATCCTGCACGACCGCAACACCAAGCGCACCACCGGGTACGACGGCTGGAGCAACGAGATGACCTATGAGGAAATCCGGAAACTGGATGCGGGCGCATGGTTCAGCGAGGAATTTGCCGGCACACGGATTCCGTCCGTGGAGGAATTTATTGCACAAATCAAGGACACCGATCTGCGGATCAACTGGGAATTGAAAGACTATCCCCGGGAGGTGGGCGACGATTTTGCCTTTGCGGCGGCGGATCGGCTGATTTCGATGATCGATGAGCACAACTTGCGGGAGCGGTCCATGCTGAACTCCTTCAGCGACCGTGTACTGGAGCACATCGTCCGTCATCACGGGCATGATATCCCCATCCATGGACAAGGCATCCACCACTGCTGCCGGTCCAACGATACCGCCTCCATTCCTCGGGAAGAATTGTACGACTGGTGCTGTCTGTATCCCGAGGAAAAAGGAAAAAGCCCCCTGGATTACCGGGAGAATTTCGATTACTGTCTGTCCCGCGGCATACTGCCCTGTGTGTGCATTGCGGACACGTACGAGTCCTACCAAAAGGCGCTGGAGATGGGCTGCAAAATGTTCACCACCAACGATATGAGGGAGTGCGACCGGATACTGAAGCAGTTGTCCGTGCGGTGAAATAGAAAAGCCAAGGCGGTGCCTTGGCTTTTTTGATGGTGTCAGTTGTTGGTTGCAGGAATTACATACTTCTCCATGCGGCGAATGCAATTCTTGAACCTTTCATCATCGCGAATACTGTTAAAACAGGACCATTCTTCGATATCGAGCAGCGGAATGATATCCCAAGCGGCACATTCTACGTGATGGTCGAATTCAGCATCACCATTCGGGCGATTATACATAAGATCCACGCCGCAAAACATTTCGTCACTTCTCATACAACGATGAAGATTCTCCGAGAAATCCTGTACGTCATCGGGATTACGCACACCGTAACGGAAAGTTTCCTGAAGTTCCGAAAGTTCGGGAGTACGATAGGTCAACACACTTCCTTCGGGCATGGAATAAACCTTCTCGGCAAGGCTGACCACCGCCTCAAGGGTATCCAATGCCTCTTCTTTTCTTCCTGCTACTGCAGCGCTTCCTGCCAGCTGATAACCGTACACCAATCTGTGTCCATACCAAAGATCCGGTTCGCCGTCTCCGATGATTACGCTGCCTTCTGTTGTGTCGGTCATCAAATTGATAAGCGCAAGAGCTCTCTTGGCAGAATCCTCGATTTTATTGTCGTTATAAATAAAGCAGGGCGGACAACTATAGGGATAAATATCATTCAATACACCATAGATCTTATGAAGATGATCCAGCTGTTTATATTTTTTATACGCAACCCGATCATTTTTGCTCTGCGCACGATATTTCAGGAGTGCTGCTCTGCTCATGTCTACTTCTGCTGCATAATGATTAAGAAGCTCGGGAATTGCGCTTTCCTCCTCTGATGCAATGAGCAGCCGCACGGCCATATCCATATACACCTTTTCCGCATGAGGATGGCAGAGATACTGGCGAATCTTCTTTTGCATCTCCTCGCTGTATTCAGGGAAGCAACTGAGCGCGTAAATCAAATGAATCAGTGTTTCCGCGTCATGGGGGTACTTCCGGTGCATCTCTTTGAGGAAAGCAAGTCTTTCCTCTTTCGTGTCAAACACATCCATTCGCACCTTTTTCAAGTCACTGGCCAGATTCTGTTCTGCCGTCGCCTTTTCTACTCCCATCAACACATCCGTGGATACTTCGAAGAAAGCAGCGATTTCGGGAATCAGCTCAATATCCGGATAGGAAAGACCGGTTTCCCAACGACTGACCGACTGATAGGACACACCCAGACGTTCTGCCAGTTCCTCCTGAGTCAAGGATCTGCTTTGTCTGAGTTTTTTAATATTCTGCGAAATGTAAAGTTTCATAACATTTGCTCCTCATTCGTTTTATCAAGCTGCGCATCTTGTGATTCTATTATATCATGTTTTTTGGCATTGTACATATCTCGTTTCGCGAGAACCACTCAAGCAATGCGGGAATAATTGTTTTTGTTGACTTCAACCTTGTTGGATATCACTGCAACGGCAATCAGCGAAACCAAAAAGCCAAGGCGGTGCCTTGGCTTTTTTGATGGTGTCAGTTTTCTTCTTTTTGGGCGAGGATTTCTGCTTTTGCGAGGATTTCGCGGTACCGTTCTTCCCCTCTCACCCGGTCAAATCCTTTCCAGTTTTTCGGCATTTTCAGGACGGTTTCCAAATACGTATAGTGATCTGTAAACAGTGACATATAGTTGGAGTATTCCTCTTTTCCGTCCGAGAGCCGATAATTCCACTCGTTTTTCAGTGCCTTGACACCGTGGAACATCCACTCATGTCCCACATCCAGAGCTGTTCCGTCGGGAATCTCCGACCAGGCATCAAATTCCCGGTATGCTTCCTCCAGGCAGCCGTACCCTTCCTCTTTTCTATCGAGACGGAAGAGCTGATCTGCTTTATAAGTAAGCATAATTGCATAAAATCCCTGCCATGCCGGTGGGATAATTCCGTTTTCACCGAATGAACACATCAGTTCAATGCGAAAATCTATCCAGGCTATGGACTTGATTGGATCGTGCCAATTCCCACAGTTTGACTGCATCAGATGGCAAAAATACTCAAGCTTATTTACACCTTTTCTCAAGATGCACTCATCATACTTTTCCTGTTCAAGCAATCTGTTCTCAAGTATCTCACCCCGATAAGTCTTGTAGTCATGCGCACACATCTTTGACCACTTTTCCCAGTCATCGTCGTTTCCAAGAGTACACATCAATTTGACTGCAGATTCACGGTAAGTTTGAACGGTACATTCTGATATGATCTTTTCACAAAGCGAACGGAGGAGTGGGAGGTTTTCCTGTCTCTGTTCTTTGTCTGACCAATTGATTATCCAACACATTTCATGGGCAATATCATAATTTTTGGGGTATTTCGATGTGTATTCTTTTCCCAATCGGATTCGCGATTCCATATCATCATTTGGCAGTTCTTCACGAATCAGTCGGAAAAAATTTTCTATATCTTCTTTTTGTGCGTCGCAATCATATTCGAGAAGTGTATCGATTGTAGTAGAAAATAATCCAGCAAGAATTGGAAGCTGCGAAATATCGGGCGCCGTCCTGTCACATTCCCATTGTGACACAGCATTGGCGGTAATACCGAGATATTCCGCCAGCTGTTCCTGTGTCATGTCGCGCTCACGGCGCAGCTTTTTAATAGTCGTTCCGATAGACATTCCATCTACCTCCAATGTATTCAAAAGCGCTTTTGTGATTCTATTATAGCATATTTCCGGGCGGTTTCCACACAGCAAATGCACATAGTTTATGAAGCGGTGCTGTGTTTTTGGTAGCATATACCTTAAAGTACCGCGCCCCTCTGTTCTTTTTTCTGATTTTGTGGTATAATGGGATGAGATCCAATGACAGGAGATGCCATCATGACAAAAAAGAAACGGAAGGAAGCCATCGACCGGATCCAACGCATGGAGGAGGTTTTTGACACCCTGCAGGCAGGGGCAAACTCCGATCCTCCGATTATAGATGAGGCCCTTTTGAAAATCCTGCTGGATTATTACACAAGCGGCCAATGGCTGAAGGACTACGAATTGGATGAAAAAGGATATCTCCCGCCGGATGTCAAGCGAGGCGTTCTGTCCGAGGACGGCGTGTACAATTTTCTGGAGAATATACATCCCCAAAATCCTGACCCCGAAATGGAATCCTGATCTCCGTATCCCACCAATACGGATCACAGCAAACAGACTGCATCACCCCGCCGATTTATTATAAACGGCGGGGTGTTTTCTTCCCACATTTGCCAAAATGATACATTCGCCCATCTGCATAACGGCGCACCCATACAGGCAATACTGACTGTACAACTACGGTACGGGGGCGAGCAGATGTATTATAACAAGGTGGAAATATGCGGTGTCAACACAGCAAAACTGGCTACTCTGACCAGTGAGGAAAAACACGATCTGCTCGTCCGGACAAAGGCCGGTGACATGGCCGCCCGCCAGAAACTGATCGACGGCAATCTGCGGCTGGTTCTGAGCATCATTCAGCGGTTCACCAATCGGCGGGAAAATCTGGACGATCTGTTTCAGGTAGGGTGCATCGGACTAATCAAGGCAGTGGATAACTTCAATCTGGACCTGGACGTAAAGTTTTCCACCTACGCGGTGCCCATGATCATCGGCGAGGTGCGGCGGTATCTGCGGGACAACAACACGATTCGCGTCAGCCGTTCCGTGCGGGATCTGGCCTATCGGGCACTGCAGGCCCGGGAACGGCTGGCAAAAACCATGGCATCCGAGCCGACGCTGGCGCAGATCGCGGCGGAGCTGGGCGAAAAAGAAGAGAACATCGCCCAAGCCATTGAAGCGATCGTGGAGCCGGTATCCCTGTATGAGCCGGTATACAACGATGGCGGCGATTCCATCTATATCATGGATCAGATCAGCGATGCAGGTGCCTCGGATGAGGCATGGCTGGAAAACATTGCACTGAAAGAAGCGATGAAACGGCTGAGCGATAGAGAGAAAAAAATCATTCATCTGCGGTTCTTCAACGGAAAAACCCAGATGGAGATTGCGGACGAGATCGGCATATCGCAAGCGCAGGTATCCCGCTTGGAGAAGGGTGCGCTGGAGCGGATACGGAAACAGATGTAAAAAGAGGAGAACCGTAGGGTTCTCCTCTTTTACATCATTTTTTCAGGCGCTTGTCCGAGCGAAGGGACCATTTGGTACCGATGGTCTGGAAGATTTGCACCATGAGCACCAGCAGCACCACCGCCAGAAGCATAACCAGATACTTATAGCGATGATAGCCATAGTTGATGGCAATTTTACCTAGGCCGCCGCCGCCGAGGACACCGCTCATGGCGGAATAACCCAGGATGGTGGTCAGCGCGATGGCCGCGTTGGAAATCAGGGACGGAACGCTTTCCGGCAGCATGACTTTCACCACGATCTGCAAGGGGGATGCGCCCATGCTCTGCGCCGCTTCAATGATATTGGGATCGATCTCGCGAAGGCTTCCCTCCACCAGTCGCGCCACGAAGGGGAATGCGGCAATAACCAGCGGGACGATGGATGCTACGGTTCCGACAACGGTGCCGACGATGGCACGGGTCAAGGGGAACACGAGGATCATCATGATCAGAAACGGCACGGACCGAAGCAGATTGATCAGCACATTCAGCACCTGCATCAGCCATGCGGGCAGTGGGAGAACGCCGTCCTTTTCACCGACCACGAGAAGCACGCCCAGAGGCAATCCGAGGACGATGGCAAAAAACGTGGCAAGAATGGTTACATACAACGTCTCCCATATGGCAAGAGGAAACTCCGTCACGAAAATATCGATGGCTTCCCGGATGGCCTCCGGGGAAAATGCGTTATTCAGCATCCTGGGTCACCTCCTCTGCCCAAACGTCTTCCGCGCCGCGCAGATAGTCCACAGCGGTCTGCACGGTGGCGTCATCGGGGGAAATACCCAGCAGCATATTGCCGTACATCTTATTCCCGATGCATTTTGTGGATGCGCTGAGTATATTGGCAACGATCTGTGTATCGATGGCCATGCGGGTGATCAGGGGAGCATTGGTTGCCACGGCCCCATTGAACACCACGCGGATACGCCGCTCATCCGAGGACACGGTCTGTCCCACGGGATCGCTGTCCGGAAACACCAGTTTCCGGGCGGCAGATGATTTGGGACGGGAGAAAATGTCGGACACTTCCCCTTCCTCCGCCACGCGACCATCATCCAGGATCGCCACGCGATTACAGATTTCCTCCACCACGCTCATCTGATGGGTAATGATCACCACGGTGATGCCGGTTTTTTCATTTATCTCGCGGATCAATTCCAGAATGGAATGAGTGGTCTGCGGATCCAGCGCGCTGGTGGCTTCGTCGCACAGAAGCACCTTAGGATTGCTGGCCAGCGCCCGGGCGATGGCGATTCTCTGCTTCTGTCCGCCGGACAGCTGGGCAGGATAGGCATTTGCCTTATTAGGCAGCCCTACAATTTCCAACAGTTCTTTGGCTCGTTTGACGGCATCCGCTTTTTTGACACCTGCCAATTCCATGGGGAAGCAGATGTTTTTCAGGCAGGTGCGCTGCATCAGCAGATTGAATCCCTGAAAGATCATGGACACGCTCCGCCGGACTTCCCGCAGTTCCGCCGGGGTCAGCTGACCGATATCCCGGTCGTTGATGACCACGCTTCCCTCGGTGGGCCGCTCCAGCATATTGATACAGCGGACCAGGGTACTCTTTCCCGCGCCGCTCATACCGATGATGCCGTAGATATCTCCGTCGCGGATGGTCAGAGACACATCGCGAAGCGCGTCCACCACGCCGTCGGCGGTGGAAAAAGATTTGGACAGGTTTCTGATTTCGATCATATGTACTCCGCATAGACATACGTCGGTCGCGGACACGACCGACGTATGCGGTTTGATTTAGTTTTTGATAGCGTCGAGGGAGCTCTGCTGACCGCCATACAGTCCGAGAGGCTCTACATGGATGGAGGCAACGGACACGATATGGGTGCCGTTTTCCTTATTGAAGTCATCCAGATAGGGGGTGTGCTGGAAGTAGTTTGCATCCAATTCACCGCTCTCCACCACATTGTTGGGCTGCACATAGTCGGTAAACTCCACGATCTTCAAGGTGATTCCCTTGGCCGCCAGAATCTCCTGGGCGATCTTCAGAATCTCGGCGTGAGGGGTGGGAGAAGCGGCTACGGAGATCTCCGTACCGGACAAGGCGGCGTAATCCACGTCGGCGGCATAGCCGTCACCGGGATTCTCCACCACGCTGACAACGGCACCGGAATACTTTTCGGTGATGAAATCGGCCACTTTCTTGCTCTGCAGAGCGGCGATCAGTGCCTTGATAGCGGGATTGTTTTCGTTGCCCTCCTTAACAGCCAGAATGTTGGCATAGGCGGAGAAGGCACCTTCAATCACGAGGGAATCTTCCACCGGATTGAGGCCGGCATCGATGGCGTAGTTGGAGTTGATCACGGCATAATCCACATCCTGCAGGATGTTGGGCAGCTGTGCGGCTTCGATTTCACGGAACTCGATACCATAGGGATTCTCCACGATATCGCGAACGGTAGCGGTAATGCCCGCGCCCTCTTTCAGTTTTATGTAACCGGCCTGCTCCAGAAGGAGAAGGGCGCGTGCTTCATTGGTGGTATCGCTGGGAACGGCGATGGTGATGGCATCGGAGCCGCATCCGGCGGTAAAGGCAAGAACGGACAGAGTCAGGACAGCAATCAGAATAACAGACAAAATGCGTTTCATAATAATCTCCTTAAAACAAGTAAATGGATTTAGTGATTCAAATGGATTCATTATGGGAAACGGGCCACATTCGCTGGTTCTTTATGTTGGTATGGGTCAGAATATACGTCATGGATTCACCTCATGAAAAAAGGAAGTTCAGACGAACTTCCTTTACTTAGTGATACCTATTTTCCACAGGCTTCAATGACAGCAAAGAAAGCACGCCGGGATTGCGCGAACCATATTCATACACATGGACATCATACGCATCATCATCTGGCACTTTCCTTTCCGGATTGAAAATCTGTATACACGTATTATAGCATTGCAAATCGCCGTTGTCAACAGAAAATTTGCCATATGTTGTTTTTTGTCTTATTCCACAAAATCAGGGGTGGACAAATACCGCTCGCCGCCGTCGGGCAAAAGCACCACGATATTCTTGCCGCGGTTTTCCTCTTCTTTAGCCAGAGCGGTGGCTGCCCACAGCGCCGCGCCGGAGGAAATCCCCACAAGGATTCCTTCCGTTTTGGTCAGGCGATGGACCGTATCCAGCGCATCGGCCTCCGTTACACGGATAATGCGGTCGTAAATGTCCGTATCCAGCGTATCGGGCACAAATCCGGCACCGATGCCCTGCAATCCGTGGGAGCCTGCTTTTCCGCCGGACAATACCGGGGAATGGGCCGGCTCCACGGCCACTATCTGCACAGCGGGATTCATCGTTTTCAGATACTTTCCCACGCCGGAGATCGTGCCGCCCGTACCCACACCGGCCACGAACACATCCACCTGCCCTTCGGTATCCTTCCATATCTCGGGACCGGTCGTTTTCGCGTGAGCGGCAGGATTGGCCGGATTGCCGAACTGATCGGGCAGAAACGCGCAGGGGATCTCCCGGCACAGCTGGCGTGCCTTATCTATGGCCCCCTGCATACCCCGGGAGCCGTCGGTCAGCACCAATTCCGCGCCGTAAGCCCGCATCAGGCGGCGGCGTTCCTCGGACATGGTTTCCGGCATGGTAATGATAACCCGATATCCTTTGGCGGCGGCAATGGCGGCCAGGCCGATGCCCGTATTGCCCGAGGTGGGCTCGATGATGGTGGCGCCCGGCTGCAGTTTTCCGTCCGCTTCCGCCTGGGCGATCATCTCCGCAGCGACTCTGTCCTTAGCGGAGCCGGCGGGATTGAAATATTCCAACTTTGCCAGAATTGTGGCATGGGGACAGAACTGCTTCCCGTACTTTTGCAGTACGAGGAGCGGTGTGTTGCCAATTAAATCCGTAACAGAACGGTAAATACTCATGGAGACTCCATTTCAGCAATCAGTTTTCCCAGTTGTGATACACTTCGCTGACGTCGTCGCAGTCTTCCAGATGCTCCAGAAGAAGGTTCATATTCTTGATATCGTCCTCACTGGTGAGAGTGACGTAGTTGCTGGGGATCTTATCCATTTCGGCGGACTCTATCTCATAGCCCAGAGCCACGAGAGCGTCACGAACGGCATACAGATCGTCCTTCTCGGTGAGGATCTCGAAGGATTCCTCGTCAGAGGAGAAGTCGGCCGCGCCGGCTTCCAGAGCGGCTTCCATCAGTGCATCCTCATCGATGTTGTCCTCGCGGAGAATGATGATGACGCCTTTATCCTCGAACATAAAGGACACGCATCCGCTCTGGCCCAGATTTCCGCCGTACTTATCAAAGAAGTGGCGCATATCGGAGGCGGTACGGTTGCGGCTGTCGGTGGCGGTCTCCACGATAATGGCAACGCCGCTGGGGCCGTATCCCTCGTATACGATCTCTTCGTACACAACGGCATTCGCACCGCTTGCCTTTTTGATGGCGCGGTCGATGTTATCGTTGGGAACGTTGTTGGATTTTGCTTTTGCGATCAAATCGCGCAGCTTGCTGTTGTTATTCGGATCGGGACCGCCCTCGCGTACAGCGATCGCGATCTCCTTACCGATTTTTGTAAAGATCTTACCCTTCTGGGCATCGGTCTTTGCTTTTTTATTTTTGATATTATTCCATTTGCTATGTCCAGACATGATGAATCCTCTTTTAAGCGATTAGATTTTTTCCGGTGTCTTGATGCAGATCAGGCGCAGAGCGTTGCGCAGAACCGTACCTGCAGCCCGGGCGAAACGGACGCGGGATGCACGGACGGTTTCATCCTCAGCAGTGAGGATCGGACAATTCTGATAGAAGCGGTTAAACGCGGTACACACATCGATGACGTACCGGGTGATGATGGAAGGCTCATACTGATCCACCGCATCCAGCACCTTCTCGGGGAACTTGGACAAGGTGACCAGCAGGGCTGCTTCTTCGGGAGCGGTGATCTTCGCCTCACCGTCCAGGGGCAGATTCCCTGCCTTCTCCAGAATGGAGCAGGTACGGGCATAGGTATACTGGGCGTAGGGACCGGTATTGCCCTCAAAGCTCAATGCATTTTCCAATGTGAAATTGATATCCTTGATGCGGCTGTTGTACAGATAGTGGAACACGATGGCGCCCACACCGACCGCTTCCGCTACTTCTTCGCGGTTCGGCAGATCGGGGTTCTTTTCCAGCATAATCTCCTGTACTTTTTCAATGGACTGGCGGAACAGATCCTTCAGAAGCACCACATTGCCGGTACGGGTAGCCAGCTTGGCACCGCCGATGGACACCGTGCCGTACGGGACGTGAACAAGCTGATTCACCCAATCATACCCCATCAGTTCCATCACCTTAAACCACTGGGCAAAGTGGAGAGACTGGCCGGCAGAGGTTACATAGATGCACTTATCGAAGGCAAAATTGTTCTTTCTGTATACGGCCGCCGCGATATCGCGGGAGGGATACAGGGACGCGCCGTCCCGTTTCAGAATCAGGCAGGGCGGCATATTGTACTCGGACAGATCCACAATGGAAGCACCGTCATCCAGTTTCAGGAGGTCTTTGTCCCGCATGATCTGGATCTGGGCATCCATCTTATCGGAGAAGAAACTCTCGCCCATATAGTGATCGAACGTAATGCCGAGCTGTTTGTAGGTTACATTGTATTCGCGGAGGCTGATGTCCAAGAACCACTTCCACAGCGCAATGTTGTCGGGATCGTGTTCCTCCAGCTTCTTGAACTCGGCTCTTGCCTCATCGTTCAGAGAAGGATCCTTTTCTGCTTCCTCGTGGAATTTTACATACAACTCCACCAGGCCGTCGCAGCCCTTCTCCTCGACGATCTCCTTATTGCCCCATTTACGGAAAGCAACGATCTGCTTACCGTTCTGGGTACCCCAGTCACCGAGATGATTGATGCCGATGCAGTTGTATCCGCAGAACTGATGGAGCAGTTTCAGAGAGTGTCCGATCACGGTAGTGCCGAGATGTCCGATGTGGAACGGCTTGGACGTATTGGGGGAGGAATAGTCCAGAACCACGTTTTTGCCCACGCCCATATCGGAGGAGCCGTAGGCATCCTTCTTTTCCTCCACGGTGCTCAGAACGCTCTTTTCCAGATAGGCATCGCTCAAGTGGATATTGAGATATCCGCCCGCTACGCTGATCTTGGCGATATCGGAGGCGTCCATCTTTTCTGCAATGGCGGAGGCGATGGCAGGCGGTGCGGCACGGAGCACCCGGCTCAATTTGAAGCAGGGGAACGCCAGATGGCCCATGGCCTCATCCGGCGGATATTCCAGCATATCCTCGATCTCGGCGGCAGTCAGTTCCGCTGTCGGCCACAATTCGTTTATGGCGCCGAGGATCGAATTGGCAATTTGTTTTTTAAAGTGTATCATGTTTACTCCTTGGAGTCACCGAGGCTCTCCAGATGCTTCGCCTGTCTGTCCAGCAGATTGTGGATACGGGTCACAGGATTCAGAAGAGAGCTGATGGACTCATCGTGATTCAATGTATCGATGATGTAAGAAACGTACTTGCACATATTTACCTGATGATACCACTTACGGGCCAGAAGCTCCGGCGGGCAGTACACCAGGTTGGTGGTGAACACTTTATCGATGATGCCCTTCTCAAACGCTTCATCGAAAATCTCCAGGCCGTTGCAGAACAAACCGAAGGTGATGAAGAGGAAGATGCGGCGGGCGCCCTTCTCTTTCAGCTGCATGGATACATCCAGGATGGATTCACCGGAGGAGATCATATCGTCTACGACGATCACATCCTTGCCCTTGATGCTTCTGCCCAGGTATTCATGTGCCTCGATGGGGTTCTTACCGTTGATGATTACGGCGTAGTTGCGGCGCTTATAGAACATGCCGATATCCACGCCCATAACGGAGGAATAGTACATGCAGCGGGACATAGCACCCTCATCGGGGGAGATGATGGTGATCTGATCGTGGGACAAAGAAATGTCCGGATATTCGTGAACCAGTGCTTTGAGCATCTGATAGGTGGGATGCACGTTATCAAAGCCCTTCAGCGGAATCGCGTTCTGTACACGGGGATCGTGTGCATCAAAGGTGATGATATTGGCCACACCCATATTCACCAGTTCCTGCAGAGCCAAAGCGCAGTCCAGAGATTCGCGGGCGGATCTCTTGTGCTGACGGCCCTCATACAGCATGGGCATGATGACAGAAATGCGGCGTGCCTTACCCTCGATAGCGGCAATGACGCGCTTCAGATCCTGGAAATGGTCATCCGGGCTCATGGGAACCTGGACGCCGCGCATGTTATAGGTAACACCGTAATTGAAGCAGTCGGAGATGATATACACATCCCGTCCGCGCATGGACTGGTGAATCAGCGCCTTCGCCTCACCGGAACCGAAACGGGGGCAATCCGCATCGATCAAGTATGTAGTGGAATCGTCGCTGTCGTGATGACGCCACTCCTTCAAATATCTGTCGACCTGCTCAACAAATCCCTCGCAGCCACTCATGCCAATGACAGCCAGTTCTCCGTACAAAAGCTCTTTCATGATAAACCCCTTTATTTGTTGTTATTATATTCCAATCTGTATCTGTTCAAACACAGACAAGCCGAACAAGAAAATGAAAAACAGCAAAAACAGGAGAATGCGTAAAACACTCTCCCGTAAAACTATATACTGCCGCCAATCTGCCCGCAGGCATAGAGATATCCCATATTTTTCATTGCAGCCATATGAATCAGCAATGCAGAAAACATGATCCAATACCCCTCTCATAATACGCTTATCGATATTATAATACATTCCGGAAAAAAAATCAATATGGCTTTTTCATAAATCGACACCATATCTGCGGTATTTTATGTACTACTCTGCAAAGAATTCATCAATTCCCGCGGCAATCCCCTTGGCAATGGTCCGCCGCCATGACTCATCCAGCATATTGGCCGCATCGGTGGGGTTGGTGACAAATCCCACTTCGATGAGGGACGAGGGAACCGGTGCTTCGCGGATCACATAATAGGCGGCATCGTATTCCTTCTCGATCAGCCGGGTTTTCTTGGCATCGGGCAAAAGATCGTTGATCGCATCGGTGATATCCGATGCGGCGGATTTGGATTTTTTGGTAAATTTGGTCCCGTCGGCGTAATAGACGCGGGTGCCCATGACGGACTCATCGGCTGCGTAGGAGTCGCAATGGACGGAGACATAGTAATCGATATCCGCGTTTTTGATGGAATCGATCCGCTCCGCCGGCTTGAACAGATTGTTGCCGTCGTCGATGGTACTTTTCGGGATAGTCACGCCGTCGTGCAGCATCCGGACACGATAGCCCAGTGCCTCCAGCTCTTCCTTCAGCATGGTGGCGATGGAGAAGGTGACATCTTTCTCGCTCCAATCGCCCAGATATGCCGATGTCGTTCCCGCATCATCAAAGCCGTGACCCGGATCCACACAGATGGTGATCCCATCATCGGGAGTCTTTGTGCTGTCCGTTGCTTTATCATCGGTATATGTATGGCCCGGATTCCGTCCGAAGCCGTCCGACACAGCCGGCACCGCTTCCTGACAGGAAGTCAGCAGGCAGCCCATCGACAAAACGACGGCGCATATATACACTGCGATTTTTCTCACGCGCTCTCTCCTTGCTTATTCAAAATACTCGGGCAGAAACGCCTCGTCGATGACGGAGCGGACATGGCTGTATATCCACTGCAGGGTAAAGGGAGCCGGATTCTCCTTCAGGGTGGTGCCGTGTATTTCTGCCATCCCATCCGTATAATCCTCCAGCATATAGATCTGCAGACCGTCCCGATTCAGGCTGTAATGGGTGACTGTCGGTCGGAGAACGACATTCTCCAATGCACATTTTCCGCTGTCGTCCATCACCACGTCGAATGTCAGCATACCGCCGATCATATTGTTGGCATAATACTGGGTGGAGATGAAATTTCCCAGGGAATAGGCCACAAGCGTACGGCTTCCGTCCGCATTGTCGTGCCAGACCACCGGCTGGAGGATGTGGGAGTGGTGTCCGAGAATCACGTCGGCACCGGCTTCCGCCATCACAGCAGCCATCCGTTTCTGTTCGCTTGTAACCTGGGGCTGTTCCCGTCCCCAATGGGCAGACACGATCACAAAATCCGCCTGCTCCTTGGCCTGGGCGATCTCCGCCTTGATTTTGGCGTCGTCATCCATCAGCGGGATGATGATATTGTCCATATTCGGTGTATAGTACAGAATGGACAAGTCAAAAAAGGACAGCCAGGCGATGCGCACACCGTTTACTTCCGTGATGCGGAGATTCTTATAATCCGCCTCATCCAGATAGACGCCCAGCTCAGTAACGCCCAGGGACTGCACATACTCTGTCGATGCCCGGGCACCGGCCACCCGCTTGTCCAGGATGTGGTTGTTGGCCAGATTGATCACGTCGAATCCCAACTCCACCAGCGCGTCGGCTGCTTCTCGGGGGGAATTGAAGGTAGGATAGCCGGAGATGCCGTATTCCTTGCCGGCCAGGGGCGCTTCCTGATTGATGAAAGCGATATCCGCCTCGCCGATCCGCTGAGCTACGCCCTCGTACATGGGCAGAAAATCGTATTCCTTGCCGTCGGCGGCCCGATTCTTCGCATCCGTAAAGACAGCTTCGTGAATGATATTGTCGCCCACCGCCAGAACGGACACCCGTTTTTCCGCCGGAGGTGCAGGAATATCCGGCTCCGTCTGCGACGGGGTGGTAGCCGGGGCATCCGATGTATCCGGCGGGGTTGTGGCGGGATTGTCCGTATTTTCGCTCACGTCGGACTCCGTTGTATCGCGGCCGACGCCCTCATGGGGACGCAGAGACACGCACCCGCTGAAGATAAGCAGTATCGAAAGGAAAACGACCAACAAAACGGAAAGCCGTTTTGTTGCCGGGATGGATGGTTTCATAATGGATTGATACTTCCTCTGTTTATTGAATGATGGCCGTGCGCGGCATGCACATTTTCATGCTTGCAGCGGCGGCGTTGAATGCTTCTTCGTTGGTGGCAAAAACATTGTTGCTGATTTTGGTTTTTTCATTGCCTTCCAGTGCGCTCAGACCCTCAAACGTCTTCAGGTGCGGCTCCATGGTTACCACCACTTCCCCGCTCACGGTGCGATTGAGATAGGCAAACATTTCGGGAATACCGCCCACGCCGGTGCCGGGCAGAACGATAGTGCCGCTCGCGGCGCAGTCTTTGATATGCACATAAGTGATAAAATCCTGCAGCAACTGGAAGGACGCAGGGAACGGACGCTCGCCCACCTGAATGAAGTTGGCGGGATCAAATACGCAGCCCAGGCGGCCGGCAAAGGCAGTCAGCAACTCCAGACACCGCGCTGAGGTATCGCCGTAGATGCCCTTTTCGTTTTCATGGCAAAGCTGTACGCCATATTCGTCCGCAATATCCAGCATGGCGCCCATGCGCTCCATCACCGTATCCCGGTACACGGACACATCCGCGCACTCCTCCGGCATAAAGAAGCTGAACATACGGATCCGCTTGGCGCCAAGGCCGTCGGCGATCTCGCAGGTGCGGCGCAGTTTGTCCTTGTGCGCCTCAAAATCCTCGTCAACACGGATTTTGCCGATGGGGGAGCCGAGGGCGGAGATACCGATGCCGGCGGCATCCAGTTTCGCCTTGACCTCCAGTGTTTTTTCCTTGGTCAGATCGGAGATATTCACGCCGTCGATTCCGCGGGGCTCCATCAGGTGGATTCCGTTTGCGAGAAGTCCCTTGATCTGCTCGTCAAAATTCGGTGAATACTCGTCCGCGAATGCGCTCAAACGAAAGATAGCCATATACCTGTTACCGCCGAAGCGGTGCTCCTTTTTATGGATTTGCACATACGTGCAAAAATTACGGAATCAGTATAGCAGTTTAAGGGGTGGATTGCAATCGTAAACGAAAAATTTTCGGGAGAAATTCGCAAAAATTATTTCAGTTCCACCACGGTTACACCGTAGTCGCCCTCACCGTACACGCCGGCACGGAAGGATGCCACTCGGGAATCCTTTTTCAGATTGTTCCATATAGCCGCACGCAGAGCACCTGTGCCTTTGCCGTGGATGATGGTAACGGAATGGATGGAGGCCACCTGGGCCTCGTCCAGATATTTGTCGATCATAAACCAGGCGTCGTCGCCGGTCTCGCCGCGGACGTCGATCTCCGGCTTGAAGGTGCGGTTGACCAGTGCGCGGTGCTCCTTCTGGTTGCGGCGATCCCGGCTTTCGTCCGTTTCGCCGTCACCGATGAGCCGCAGATCCTTTACATTGGCCCGGGTTTTCACCTGTCCCATGCGGATGGACACGTTGCCGTTCTTATCGGGATTATCCAGAAGCACACCGATGGTGCCCAGATTCTTATGGCGAACCCGGTCGCCCTTTACCAAATCCCGGGGCAGAACGTATTCCTCGTCCTCCTCCGCGGGCACATAGGCCGCGTTTTCGTAATCCCGCACGCGGGCGCGGATATTCTTTTTCGCCTCGGAGAGATGCTCCGCCAGTTTTTCGGAATCCCGCTGCTTCTGCAGCTTATCCAGTTGATCGTAGATATAATTGCTGGTGGCTTTGGCGCTGAGCACCATTTGCTCCGCCTGTGCCAGCATCTTCTCCGCATCCCGCTCGGCACGTCCCAGCTTGTCCGACAGTTTTCGCTCGGCTTTGTTCTTGAATTCCTCGTATTCCCGGCGAAGCTGCTCGGTCTGTGCATGCTCCGCTTCCAATTGCATACGGGTATTTTCCAGTTTTTCGATAACCGCCTCAAAATTGCGGGAACCGGCGTCCACAAAGCGGCGCGCCCGATCCACAATCCCTTTCTGCAATCCCAGTTTTTCCGAGATGGCAAAGGCGTTGGATTTGCCCGGCGTTCCGATCATCAAACGGTAGGTGGGCCGGAGTGTCTCCACATCAAACTCGCAGGAGGCGTTGACCACATTCTCCGTTTCGATGGCGTAGGCTTTCAGTTCCGCATAGTGGGTAGTGGCCGCGCAGAGCGCGCCCCTCTGACGCACTTCATCCAGGATGGCGATGGCCAAAGCCGCCCCCTCCACGGGATCGGTGCCGGCACCCAACTCATCAAACAGAATGAGGGAGCGGTCTGTCATTCTCTCCATGATGGGAACGATGCCCACCATATGGGAGGAAAAGGTGGACAAGGACTGCTCGATGCTCTGCTCATCGCCGATATCGGAGAAGATGTCATCGAACACGCAAACCACGGAATTGGCACGGGCAGGGATATGAAGTCCGGCCTGCGCCATAAGGGAAAACAGACCGATAGTCTTCAGAGTAACGGTTTTACCGCCCGTATTGGGGCCGGTGATCACCAGCATCCGGTATTTTTCACCCAGCGTCACCGTAATGGGCACCACCTTTTTGGGATCCAGAAGAGGATGGCGGGCGTCCATCAAACGCATCTCCTGCTTGTCCGACAAAATCGGCTCGGAGGCATCCATCTGGGAGGACAGGGCCGCACAGGCGAAGATAAAGGACAGATCGGTAATATTGAGATAGTTCAGCGTAACGGAATGGGAAATATCCGCGCATGCGGCGGACAATTCCGACAGGATCCGCTCGATCTCATGGGTTTCGTTGCTCTCCAGCGTGCGCAGTTCGTTATTGGCATCCACAATGGCCATGGGCTCCACAAACAAGGTGGCACCGGAGGCGGAGGTGTCGTGGATCAGGCCCTTGACCTCGCCGCGGTACTCCGCTTTGACGGGAATAACGAATCGGCCGCCGCGGGTGGTAACGATGTTCTCCTGCAGGAATTTGCTCATGGTTCCGCCGGTGGTGTATTTCTGCAGAAGATCCTTGATCTTGCTGTTCACCGCGCGGATTTTCCGGCGGATCTCCGCCAGAGCGGGGCTGGCCTCGTCGGCGATCATATCCTCCGCGGGGATGGAGCGGAAAATCCGCTCTTCCAGCACCCGATTGGGAATCAGCCGATCAAATATCTCATCCAGCACGGTGGTGAAATTCCGCTCGCCGCGGCTGTAATCCGAGAGAGCACGGGCACAGCGGAGCACGCCGGCGATGTCCAGCAATTCGCGCGGGCTGAGGGTGGCTCCCTTCTCTGCCCGCTCAAGCGCTGCGCCAACGTCTTTCACACCGCCGAAGGCGGGCATGCCTTTCAGGGTGACCAACCGTTTGGCGTCCGTTGTACGGGTCAGGCGGCGGCGGATGGCATCCGGATCGTTATCCGGCATCAGCGCCGCGGCCTTTGCTTTGGCACCGTCGGTGGCAGAAAGCTGCATCAGACGGTCGCATATTTTATCAAACTCCAGGGTACGGAGTGTTTTTTTGTCAAAACTCATTCTTTCTCCTTTTGGGTAGACGATCACAAAAGAGATTTATAGAACTCCAGAGAATAAAATCCGTGTTCGATATGGTTCAAGAGATACTTTTCGCATACGGATGCGTACAGCTTCATCTCATCCTCCGGCAAGGTGAAGGAGAGATACCGATTGGCGGGGGAATGGATGGTATACTGCATAGCCGACAGAACGGCAGGGGTCAGCCGCAGATAGATGTGGGCGGTTCCGTCGTCGATCTTGTCCTCCGTATGACGCACATTGCGCAAACAATCCCCACACAAAATCCGTCCGTTCATCACATCCATATAGAATATCTTATTCTCGGCGGCATTGCACACATCACACGCCGCCAGATTGGGACGGAATCCTTCAATGGAGGCACAGCGCAGTTCAAACGCCGCCTTCACCTGGGAGAGAGCCAGCTGCTTTCTATTGGCCAGCGCATACAGGGTGTTGAGGGTGAGCTGCATCAGTTCCTCATCGCCCACGCCTTCCACCGCCATCTCTGCCGCCACATCGCACAGATAGGAGGCCAGTGCCAGTTTGTTGAGATCCAGACGGAGATCGAAAAAACTTTCGATCAGGGCACTGTCGGATATGTAGAAATACCCGTGGGATTTCCGCAGAACGAAGGAACTGTAGCAAAACAGCTGGGTGGCGGGCATATGCTTGCTTTTCAGGCTCCGCACCCCTTTGCCGGAGACGCTGATGCGTCCCATTTCCTCCGTGATCACCGTGAGAATCTTATCATACTCACCGGTCTGCGTTTCCCGCACCACCAGTCCGCGAACACGAATCTGTTCCATAAAACTCACTCAAGATTCTTCAGATTGAAACCGAAATTGTTGAGGCTCATGTCGCTGTCGCGCCATTTTTCCTTTACCTTCACCCACAGATTCAGATACACCTTGATGCCGAAGAATCGCTCCAGATCCTCTCTTGCGTAGGTGCCGATCTTTTTCAGGGTTTCGCCGCCCTTGCCGACGATGATGCCCTTATGGGACTGCTTCTCGCAGAAAATCTCCGCACGGATGCGGATGATATCCTCTTCTTCCTTGAACTCCTCGATCATGACGGCCGTGCCGTGGGGAATCTCATCGGACAGAAGCCGCAGAATTTTCTCACGGATGACCTCCGCCGCGATCTGCCTCTCCGGCTGATCGGTAGCGATATCCTCCGGGAAGAACCACACACCCTCATGCAGGAACTTTCTCGCTTCCTCCATGACGATTTCCACATTCTTGCCCTTTTCGGCGCAGGTGGGCACCACCGCGTCGAAATCGTGGAGAGATGCGTATTCTGCGATGGTCTGGGCCAGCTTTTCCCGATCCACCAGATCGATCTTGTTCAAGACAAGGATAGCCGGCAGCTTGCTCTGCTTCAGGTTTTCGATGATACGCTTTTCCGTCTCGCCGGCGGGATAGCCTGCCTCCGCGATCATGATAGCGGCATCCGCACCGCCCAGGGCGGAGGACACGGATTTCATCATGAAGCTGCCCAGTTTGTTCTTCGGCTTGTGGATACCGGGGGTGTCCATAAACACAAACTGATCGCATCCTTCGGTGAGAATACCGGTGATGCGGTTGCGGGTGGTCTGGGGCTTGCTGGACACGATGGCGATCTTTTCGCCCAGCATGGCGTTCATAAGGGTGGATTTGCCCACGTTGGGACGGCCCACGATGGCAATAAACGCCGTTCTTTTCTCACTCATAGATGTATATTCCATAATTATTTACCTTCTGTCAATTTCAATTTTTTCATGATTTCCCGCTGGCGCTCACACATGATCTCCTCGTCCTCCGGGGACCGTTCGTGATCATAGCCCAGCAAATGAAGCACGGAATGGACGCACAGAAAGGCCGCTTCCCGCTCGTAACTGTGACCCAGCTCCGCCGCCTGCTCCCTCGCCCGTTCCAGGGAAAGGACGATATCGCCCAACTCCACCCGACCGTCGCCCAAAGGCTCCTCGCCCCCGTGAAAATCATACAGCGGGAAGGACAGCACGTCCGTGGCCGCGTCCTTATCCCGATAGGTACGGTTCAACTCCCGTATGCCCTCGTTATCCACAAAGGTCAGGGAAATCTCCGCATCGTGGGAGAATTTTTCGTGGATGAGCGTGGTCTTGATGGCCTTTTTAATCAGCAGCCGCATGGCCAGACCGACTTTGACTGCCGTCTGATCATTGGCCCAGTAGATTTTCACGTTCATTTCTGTCCCTCTTTCCGCGCACGCGTGGCGTGAAACCGTTTTTTCTCCTCGGATTGACGCTCCGCCGTCCGCTGACGGCGCTCCCGGTCATCCCGATCGTAGGCCATGATGATCTTCTGCACCAGGCGGTGACGAACCACGTCCCGCTCGGAGAATTCATGGACGGCAATGCCCTCGATATTCTTCAGAATACGCACTGCCGCCGCCAGGCCGCTCTTCTTGCCGTCGGGCAAGTCGGTCTGGGTCAAGTCACCGGTGACCACGATTTTGGAACCGTTGCCCAGACGGGTCAAAAACATCTTCATCTGCTCCTGGGTGGTGTTCTGCGCCTCATCCAGAATGATAAAGGAATTGTCCAAGGTACGGCCG
Organism: Eubacteriales bacterium; assembly: GCA_045539595.1. Taxonomy (GTDB): domain Bacteria; phylum Bacillota; class Clostridia; order Oscillospirales; family CAG-272; genus SIG701. Next base: position 22,877 of record JAZQFQ010000074.1, read on the forward strand.
CGCATATAGGCCAGCGGGGCGATCTCGATGGTCATCTTCTCCATCAGACGGGCAACAGATTCCGCTCCCATCATCTCGTAAAGTGCATCATACAAGGGACGCAGGTAGGGATCGATTTTGCTCTGCAGATCACCGGGCAGGAAGCCCAGTTTCTCTCCCGCTTCCACCGCCGGGCGGGTCAGGATGATGCGGGAAATCTCGTGAGTACGCAGTGCTTTCACCGCCATAGCCACCGCCAAATAGGTTTTGCCCGTACCGGCCGGGCCGGTACTGATGACGATGGTATTTTTGTTTATGGCATCCACATACTTCTTCTGTCCCACGGTCTTAGCCTTTACCGGCTTGCCGCGGGCGGTGACGAAGAAGCAGTCGTCATCCAGCTCCGCCAGTTCGTTCTGCGCGCCGTCGCTGATCATGCGGATGACGTAATCCACGCTCTGATCGCTCAGCTCATCGCCCAGGGATGCGGCCTTCTTCATATAGGTCAGCGCATCGTGGGCCCGGGATGCGGCCCCTTCCTCTCCTTCAATGACGATGCAGTCCCCCGCTCCGTTTTCATCGGCGCGGTTGAAGATGCGCACGCCGAAGGCTTCCTCCAGCCGGCGGGCGTGTTTGTCAAAGCTTCCGAAGATACAGCGGGTGATTTCGGAATTGGATACCAGTAATTTTTTCTGTGTCATATATATCCTTCTGTTTTTCAGTAAGAATTTTCGGTTTTTGTCAGGGGACTGAAACACCGGCGGCAGCGGCGATATCCGTCACGCACACCAGATGGGCTGTGATGCGATATCCGTTCTCATCGGCGTGATGCTCACTTTCCACCGAGAGGATTTCCGCCGTGGCCAGAAGAGCGTCCAACTCTTTCCGATACTGCTGCATGGCCGCCACATAGGCTTCCGTATCGGTGAGAGATCCGGGTTCCATGTGGTATGCCTGATCGCGTTCGGTGCGGATACCGATGGGAATCGGCATGCCGCCCGGCAAAGTCAAGCAGTTCTCCGATACTATTGTATCATAAGTTGGGTTGTCAATGCTACTCTTTCCGAAAAGTTTTATTTCTTTTCCGAAAAAAATCAACGATTTTCTCACATTTTCCTCGCCGGTGTACACCTTTTTCGCCTGATTTTTCGGAATTTCCACCATGATTTGCCGATTCACTCGCGCCAGCACGGTGCCCGATGCGTGCTCATACCGCACGCCTGCCTCCCCTACGGCAATCACGCCGCTGATCAGCAGCTCCCCCTTCCGCACCACGTCGTGGATGGCCACCGCTGCCTTTCCGCCCCGGATCTGCACCTCCACGATCTGTCCGTCCTCGGCGGCAACGATGTTGGAAATCCCCGTGGAATTCTCCCCCGCCCTGCGGCCGCCCAGATTTTCCCGCACCTGCACACGGGCCACCGTGCCCTCCATATTGACGGAGATCCAGGCAATCTCGTCGGTGGTAAGCAGAAATTCGTTCTGGAGCACGTCGAAATCCACGAAGCGGAAAGGCGATCCCACGCCGAATCCGTAATCTGACAGCATGCGGATAATCTGTGTCTTATCCAGTTTTTCGTTTCCCGTCACGTCCACTTCCCATACCACACGGCAGGACAATGCGATCAGTAAAGCGAACACGGCCGCGCCGATCGGAATGCCCCACCGCCGCTTGTAACGGCGCAGAAGGGCAGGCAGGCCCCGCAGATCTCCCCATTGTACGGCCACGGCCGACGCGTCGCACAGACTGCGAAAGGTACCTACATCCCGCTCCCGGATGCGGAATGCGATGCCCCCGTCCGCCGTATTGCGCATCCGCCAATGAGCAACACCGCTTTCACGCAATCCGTTGAGCACGCCGACTGCGTGCTCCTGCGAGGCGGAAACGTCCCTGTATCCTGCTGTAATCTGCAAAAGTGTTTTCAGCATATCTCACCCTCCTGCGGCATCCGTGTGCGGACGGTGTGAATCCGTCCGCACACGGTGATCCGATCGCTCAGGAGTGATTCCATTTCCAGGCATTCTCCCTGTATCATCACATGGCCGGAGGTAACCCGAAGGAGAATCCGCTCCGTGGTGTAGTCCAGAACACTGCGGCACCCGGTCACGCTTACCTCCCGATCCCCCACAATCTGCACGGTACTGAGGGAGGTAATCCCCTCCAGCGGCACATCCAGCATCTGCCGCATCCGCTGGGTGAATCGCCCGGATGATTTTTTTCTCTTACTCAATCTATTTTCCACCGCCTTATCATAGATATAAATGTACCTACGGTATCTGGTTCATCATATGCCGCAGGGGATGGCATCATTACGATTTCGCGGGAGGATCTATGGGGAAAAATGGACGGGATCGGTGCACTGCGCGTGCGTCATCTGTTGTGCTGCTGGCGTGCGCCCTTGTGCTTCTGGCTTATTCCGATGCGGCCGGGGAGGCGGGCTATGCCGCCTTGAAGCTGTGCGCGTCCGTAATCGTTCCCTCCCTGTTTCCGTACATGGTGATCTCTTCCCTGCTCGTTCTGAGCGGAGCTGCCACGGAAATAGGCGGATGGTTTGCCCGGCCGGTACGCTATCTCTTTCACCTGCCAGGATGCGCGGGGAGCGCGTTTCTCCTCGGCGCGTTGTGCGGCTTTCCCGTGGGGGCAAAGACCGCCTGCGAGCTACACGAAAACGGATCGCTGACGCGGCAGGAGTGTGAGAGGCTGATCGCCATCGCCAACAACACGGGGCCGTCCTTTGTGATCGAAGTGGTGGGGGCTCACCTCTGGGGAAGCCGCGGCATGGGGCTGACCATCTATCTTTCGCAGATCGCGTCGGCTGTACTGATCGGCTGGGTCGATGCCCGCCGATCCTCCCTAGGAATGGATCACGGCCAACGGGAATCGGTATCCGCGCCCGGGCCGCAGGACCGAATGCAATGCCTGAGTCTGGCCATTTCCTCCTCCGCCCGCGCGGTGCTGTCCGTGTGCGGATTCATTGTATTTTTCGGCGTGGCATCCACTCTTGCGGAAATGCTGCTGGCACGGCTGCATCTGGGGGCCGCGGCACCGTACATCAGCGCCCTTCTGGAATTTTCCGGCGGGGCGGCACGGGCCGCGGATCTGGGCGGTGTCCGCGGCGCGTTTCTTACCGGATTTGCCGTGGGATGGTCGGGGATCTCCATCTTCGCCCAATGCAAATCCTTCACCGCGCCCCACGGCATCGGACTGCGGCACACCGCCCTGTGCAAGGGGATACAGGGGATACTCGTCGGCGCTTCGGCGGCGGTGTATGAGGCGTTTTTCTTTGTGCCGTCCGCCGTCAGCAGTACGGTGGTGCCCCTGCAGGACATCCCGGCATCTGTTTGGGCGGCGGAAATACTGATTCTTGCCGCAATGGCCCTGTTTTTTCGGCAAAAATCCGCCATTTCCTGATTGAGCCCTTGATTTCCGTTTCGCAAAGTAGTATACTGGATACAGGAAGTCGGGTATGGGAGAGGTATGTATGAAAAAGAAATCGCCGGAGTTGGAGAAACTGTGCAAATTCTGCGAGCGGGCATCGTCCTTGAACGATCCCGATCGGATGCTTTGCCACAAAAAGGGTGTGGTCAGCGCCGCCTATGTTTGCCGTGCCTTTCAGTACGATCCGCTGAAGCGGGATCCGGGGAAGCGAATCAAGGCGGAAATCCCCACTTTTTCCGACGCAGAGATGCCGGAAGTATAAGGAAAATCTCATAATATCTGTTTACAAGCACACAAAAGTATGGTATACTGTTTTTGTGTGCTTTTCTTTTTATGGAAGATAACTTCGGCACACGGAGGTATTCATTGATTATTGCATTGGAAGAAGCCAAGCTTGAATTAAATAATTTCCGGGACCAGGTCAAGGAGTTGGGCAACGCCCTCCGCATCGATTCTTTGCGGGAGCAGGCCATGACGCTGGAGGAGAAATCCCAGTCCCCCGATTTCTGGAACGACCAGGAGAAATCCACCAAATCCCTGCAGACGCTGAAGCAGCTGAAGGATAAGATCGAACGCTATGAGAATCTGTGCACTAAGCTGGACGACACGATTACGATGGCTGAATTAGCCATCGAGGAGAACGACGAATCTCTGACAGAGGAGATTCTCTCGGATGTGGCCGCCATCAAGGCGGAGGAGGAGAAGCAGCGCATTGAGATCCTGCTCAGCGGTCCTTACGACAAGAACAACGCCATCCTCTCCTTCCATCCCGGTGCGGGCGGAACGGAGGCACAGGACTGGGCCCAGATGCTGTACCGCATGTACATGCGCTGGGGCGAATCCCACGGTTACAACGTGAAGTTGGTGGACTGGCTGGAAGGCGACGAGGCGGGCATCAAATCCGCCACGCTGATTATCGAAGGCATGAACGCCTACGGATTCCTCAAGAGTGAGCACGGCGTACACCGTCTGGTGCGCGTATCCCCCTTTGACTCCTCCGGACGCCGCCATACCTCCTTCTCGTCCGTGGAGGTTATGCCCGAATTCAACGACGACGACAACTCCATCACGCTCCGCGATGAGGATTTGGAGATCACGGCTCACCGTTCCAGCGGCGCCGGCGGTCAGCACATCAACAAGACCGACTCCGCCATCCGCATCGTGCATATCCCCACCGGTATCGTGGTGGGCTGTCAGACCGAGCGTAGCCAGCTCCAGAACAAAGAAACCGCTTTGAAGATGCTGAAATCCAAGCTGATGGAGATCAAGGAGCGGGAGAAGTTGGAACGCATCGAGGATATCCAGGGAACCAAGGTGAACATCGAGTGGGGTTCCCAGATCCGCTCTTATGTATTTATGCCCTACACCCTGGCGAAGGACACCCGTACCGGCTATGAAATCGCCGACATCCAGGCGGTTATGGACGGGGAGATCGACGGATTCATCAACGCCTATCTGAAGAAGATGTCCGCCGCCGAATAATTCTCACAGGAGGCGATTTCCATGATCAAAGAAACGTCCCGGCAAGTCGCCTCAACGGTTTTTGAGGGGATGACTTCCCTGTCCGCTGTTATCGAATCTGCTCTGTCGGGCAAGAACGACCGGCGGATCACGGAAGTGCTGTTTGACAAAAGCAAGGCGCAATCCAAGGCGAAGGAGATCGCCTACCTGCGCCGGATGGCCGAAAAACTGGATTTTACGGTGACGGAAGCCGATGCCTCGGAGATTGACGCTCTGGCCACGGGCAATTCCCACGGAGGCATCATTGCACGGTGCACGGAGCGGACGATTCCCACGCTGACGTCGGAATCCCTGCCCGAGGCGGGATTTGTTACGATGATTGAGGGGATTGAGGATCCCTACAATTTCGGATATGCCCTGCGCTCCATCTACGCCGCAGGTGCCGATGCCGTGATTCTCACGCCGCGCAATTGGATGAGTGCCGCCGGTGTGGTGTGCCGTTCTTCCGCCGGGGCGTCGGAGTTGCTTCCCCTGTTTGTGAGCGAACCGGCCGATGCCGTACATATAGCGAAATCCGCCGGATACAAAGTGGTCTGTGCCGGCATCCGGGATTCCGTATCCGCCTTTGACGCGGATCTCACCCGACCGATCTTTTTGATCGTGGGCGGCGAAAAGCGAGGCATTTCCCGTGCCGTGCTGGATCTGGCCGATGAAGTGGTACGCCTGGACTACGGACGCCCTTTTCGCGGATCTCTGTCCGCCGCGTCCGCCGCATCCATATTGGCATATGAGGTGCTGCGGCAAAATCGATAAAAATAACCGGTCGCTCGTTTGAGCGGCCGGTTTTGTTATTCACTTATTGAACCCATACATTTCAGACGCAAGGCTTTTGTCTCTGGTATAATATGCGCTGTTGAAGTAAATGTACAACGTATCGGGATCATTGGCAAGCAGCCATGCCGGTTCCATTTGAGCGTCTTTGTACGGAACTCCTTCTTGATTGACAAAAACCACATACACCTCACCCTTAACAAATCCTTCGTCATGATCATCCGACAACGGAGCCTGATCCATCAAATAATAATCCACGCCATGGTATGTGATATGATCGTACAACAAATACTGCCTTACTATACTGTACGGGAGGATTTCCGCCATAATGTCGGGGCGAATAAGCGTAATTCCTGGTATTCCGACCAGCAGAACAACACACAAAATAATCGCAACGATCACGATGTTTCTTCTCGCAGGGGATTTTTTCATACGGATTCACCTCGATAAAAATGTTCTGTACTGTCAGTATACCATACAAATATCTACTTAGCAATACATCAAGGCTTCTCCTTGAGGAGAAGCTGTCACCGTAAGTGACTAATGAGGTGTTACTGGGTACAAACTGTGTTATTTTTTCCACCTCATCCGTCACGGCGATGCCGTGCCACCTTCCCCTCAAGGGGAAGGCTTGAGTTAGGCAGTTACCACATCGGTGGTAGTAGGGCAATTACCGCAAGTGACGGATCATTCAACGAACCTATAGGCTCAGCGTGTGAAATGCCCCAAGGGGACAATCGCAAGCCACCGGCACGGCTGGGGTTATTTTACTTGCAAATGGGTGCGGGATGTGGTAAAATGAGAGTGTAAGTGTATACCTCGCTCTATGAGCATGAGTCGACACATCAATTCCAGTTAACACAAATGACAGTTTAGGAGAATGAGTATGAAGAATGCCAAATATGTTTTGCTGCCGCTATTGGTTGCTCTTATCGTTTCCTTGTCTGTTTTGGATGTATTGGCTGCCGGCACAGGCCTGGTTATGGAGGAATTTCCTCAGGAAAAGCTGGAGCATGCGATAAAAGTCACCAATTTGTCTCTTCTGTTAACTGAGCCGCAGAGAACTTCCATTGACTGTTTTGATGTAAGGGAAGATCACACACTTGCAGTGGGATATTCGGTAGTCTTCCCCGATCTTTGGCACGCAGTCATATGTGTGTATTCGCCGGACGGTGTATTCCAATACGGATACGAATTTTTCACATCCGGAGCATACAAAGTTGAGTGGGCAGAAGATAATTTGCTCATATACAAAGTGCGAGGTGATTCTGCATATGAGGTTACGCCAAAAGGAGAAATCGTTTCGGTAACTACAATCGCCTCCACCGAGGAAAACCGGGAGTATTGGCGTAAATCCGTAGAATCCCGCAAGAGAACCGTAGGAGATACAATATATCGTCTCAAAAATGATATGGGACCTGTATTGAATTTCTTGGCATCTTCCTATTCTCAAGTGGTTCGTATAGACAGCGATGGGGAAACGGTATATCTCATAGATAACAGCTCACAGCAATTGGTAAAATACATAATTGGCATTACTCTAATCTTACTTTTTTGGACAATTGTCATAACTGGTCTTATAGTAGAGCTTTTGAAAGGACGCAAAAAGTATCTTTCCGAACAGCAAAAAAACGAGTGTTCGAACTCATAAAAAATAACATTTTGGGTTCCACACACTAAAAGGCTGTCGCAAAAGCGACAGCCTTTTAGTTTCACTTATCAGCCAAGGGTGCAGCCAGCGTTGAACTGGATCTTGCCCTGGTAGTTCTTGATCATACCGGTTACGGTAATGGTATCGCCAACCTTCAGATCGGCCGCACCTTCGCCCTTCAGGCGGAAGCACTGAATCGGCTGCTCGGCGTTATCGGCAACCTGGATGGTCACGGTAATGTTGCCGTACTGCTCGCTCCACTCGGTATCGATGGAAGTGATCACACCGGTGAGAGTTGCAGTGTAAGGCAGGGATGCGCCGTCCGTCAGAGCGTAAGCGGCGGCTACGATCTCCTGCGGATCCTCAGGTGCTACGGGAGCGGGTGCTTCGCCGGCGGCGGTTGCTTCCAGCACGCAGCCTGCATCGAATTCGTATGTACCCTTGTAGTTCTTCAGCTTACCGGTTGCGGTGATGGTATCGCCAATCTTCAGAGCCTCAGCGCCCTCGCCCTTCAGGCGGTAGCACTGGATCTTATAGTCCTCAAGACCGGCCACAACGATGGTAACGGTGATGTTCTTATAGTCTGCGCTGTAGGGAGTGTCGATGGATACGATGGTACCGGTGATGGTCTTCTCAGCATCCTGGGACTCCTGATCCTGCAGTTTGTATGCGGACAGAGCGTTCTTTACGCTGTGGTACATATCGTTGGGAACGAGCCGACAGCCTGCGTCGAACTCGATGGTGCCCTTGTAGTTCTTGATCTTACCGGCCACGGTGATCACGTCACCGGCCTTCAGATCCTTGGCACCGTCGCCAGTCAGGCGGTATGCCATAACGATCTTGTCCTCAACCTGCATATTCACGGTGATGTTGCCGTACTGATCGCTCCAAGCGGTGGTGATCTCGGTAACGGTACCGGTCATAACAGCGGGATATGCCAGAGCATCGCCCTCGCCCAGGTTGAAGGCAGCCTTAACGAGTGCCTTCTGGTCTACAACTTCGGACTTAGCAACGAGAACGCAGCCTGCATCGAATTCGATGGTGCCCTTGTAGTTCTTGATCAGGCCCTCAACGGTGATCTCATCGCCAACAGCGAGAGTGTCAGCACCCTCACCGGCCAGGCGGTAGCACATGATGGGCTTGTCTTCCTTGCCGGCAACGGCAATGGTAACGGTGATGTTCTTATAATCGGCGCTCCAGGGAGTGTCGATGTTCACGATCTTACCGAACAGGCGGAAGGTGTTCTCGTTCTTCTCGCCGTCAGCCAGAGCGTAACCCATATCCACGATCTGCGCATAGGTCAGGCCATCTACGTTCAGGCCTGCGGGCAGGATGTGATTCCAGGAGTGGGTAGCGGTGTTTCCGTTTTCATCGGTGATGGTTGCGGTCAGGACGTAGGGAGTATCGGCCTCAGCGCCCTCATTTACGTTTACGGTAACCAGGCCGTCCTCAGCAACCTCGATCTTAACGAGATCCTCGGACACGTCGGTGGTCCAAACAACGGTGTACACGGTATCGCCAACGGGAACCTTACCAACGCGCTGGAAGTCCTTGGCGGTGTTTTCAGCCGCTTTCTTATAAGCGGTCTTTACGTATGCGATCGCATTGTCCAGGCCGTTTTCAGCGGGCTCGACTACATCGGGGGTATCGTTGGGAGTGGTGGTTTCGTTGCAGCCTGCAAATACACACACGCTCATTGCCAGAAGCAAGAGGCAAGCAATCAATCGTTTCATGATAAACTCCTTCTGATTTTAATTTATAATGGTGATATTATCCATGGAAAATACTTTGATCTGATAGGTGCCGTCAAAGGTATCCACGATACCCTTCACGTCGATGGTTTTACCCAGATAGGCGTCTGCGGTGATGAGGGAGCCGTCCTCACCGCGGAATACGATGGTACGGACACTGACCGTAACGCCGTCCGCTTCGCAGGTGAGCGTCATGGCACCGTAGGAGGAGCTGTCCTCATTCTCCGTGGTATACACGTGTTTGACGGTGAGATTCTTCATCTCCACCGATGTGCCCAGAGCCATCTCTGCGTAGGGGGCTTCGGTGATGGATTCCTCCCGCTCCACGCTGATTTTTCCGTTTACAAACGTATCGGGAGCGGTCAGCACGTAGGCAGGTGTATGGCCGTCACTGAGTTTCTGGATATTGCCGGGATCCTTCGGCTTGGTCTGACGGTAATTCAGTCCGGACACCTGATAGCTGTTGCCGGCTTCGTAGTACTGCACCGTACCGACGATGCGCACTTCGTTGCCGACGGTCAGCACATCCAGACCGCCGCCGTTCAGGCCATGGCCGTAATAGATATACATACCGTAAAACATATCCGTTTCGGCATCGTAATCCTCCACATAGACACCCTGGGTGCCGCTGTTGGTGGTGACGATTCCGTTGAAGGCCACTTTGATGCCGTTGTACTCGGCGATGTTGGTGCGGAGCTCCTTGAGGGTCAGCTCCACGGCTTCGCCGTAGTAGAAATCGGGATCCTTTTGGCCGGAGTAGATATTGTATCCGTGCTCCTTCGCCTGCCGGTTGGCGGCAACGGCCGCCTCGCCGTAGATTCCGCTGGCGGCGGAGTTGGGCAACGCCAGACCGTTTTGCAGAATCTCGATATTCAGATTGCGGTAGTCCGGTGAGTCGGCGGTTTTGTACCACACCCACACCAGATACCGGGATCCGGTGGAATCGGGATTCCACGTACTGTTCTCCGACTCGATGATGATCGAGGTGGCGGAGGACAGTTGTTCTCTTGTGAACTGGGCGGCTTTCTTGCCGTATTCCTCAATTTTGCCGGTGGATTCCGGGGTGTTGATGGCAAGGTATCTTCCCTTCAGCACACCGGATTCCATCACATCTTCGGGAACGTAAAAGTGGGTGGTATCCCCATCCACATAGGATTTCACCGTTACCTCCAGCTTGGCGGTGGAGGTGGTCATATCCAGTTTGACGGAGGACGCGTAGTCCCGCTCCTCGGTTTGGGCGGAGAAATCCGGATTCGCCGGCACATCCGGCCCACAGCCGGAAAGGCATCCGACGAGCAGGCACGCACTCAGTGCAAGGATCCAGCTTCTTTTAGCAGTTGCCATAAATCGATTCAGATCAGCTGTTGTATTCGCACTCTTCCACAGCGGCCTCAAAGGCAGCCTTGATCTGTGCATCCAGATCGGCACCGGTCATAGTCAGGCACTTGGTCAGAAGCGCACCAACCTGATCGCGGGCTGCGGAGGAACCGTTGAATGCGGGGGAGGTGTAGTAAGCATCCGCCTGCTCCAGACAAACCTTGGCAGACAGAGCGGCGATGTAGTTACCGCCGTTTGCCTTGGACAGGAAGTCAGCATAGCCTTCGTTCTCGGAAACGGATTTAATAACCGGAACGTAACCGGAAGCCATAGCAAATTCAGCCTGGAAGTCCACGTTGGTGGTCAGGTACTTGACAAACAGCCAGGATGCGATTACTTCCTGAGGATTATCCTTCTTGAAGATACATACGCTGGGACCCTGGGAGATAACTTTCTTGTTCTCTGCATCCACCTGAGGAACGGTAGCGATGCCCACATCGAAGGGATAGGATCCGTCGGAGTTGGCTGCGGGGCGCTGATAGGTAGCACCGGCGGAAGAACCGATAGACATATAGCTCTCCAGGCCGTTGGTAGAGGTGAACAGACCGGAGGTGTATGCGCCATACAGAGTCTGGGTGGTCAGGTATCCCTTGGCATACCAATCATTGAAACGCTTGATGAATTCATGGTTCTGCTCGTTATCAAACAGGAAATGGTCACCGGTGGCGCTGGTATAGGGAGACTTATACTGCTCGCACATGGTGATAAACCAGTTGGACTCGGAGTCATAGCCGAGAGGAATGGATTCGGGGTCGATCTCCTTGATCTTGGCACAAACGGCCTCCATCTCATCCCATGTGGTGGGAACGCTCAGATTGTGCGCATCAAAGAAGGTCTTGTTATAGTACAGTACCTCGGTGGACTTGGAGAAAGGCATGGTGTACATCAGGCCATCGCCAAAGCTGGTACCTTCGGTGTAGTAACCTTCGATGAAGTTGTCCTTCTGCTCGGCGGTCAGACCGATGATCTCGGTGGTGCCGTCAGCATGGGTAACGGTCAGCTGGCTCTCGATCAGATCGTCCAGCGTAGCCACGGCGTCTGCCAAATTGTACAGAGCCACGTGATCGGGATAGCAGTACGCGATGTTGGGCTGGCCGCCGACGGTGATTTCGGTCACGATGGTGTCACGGACATCATCATAGCCGCCGCCGTTGACACTCTGCACATCGATATTGGGGAACATTGCCTCAAATTCGGCGATGTATGCCTCAAGAACGGTGGCCAGATTGGAGCCCATGGTGTTCATAAAGGTAATGGTAATAGGAGTTTCTGCGTCAAAACCGGTTTCCGGAACCTTGAAATTGACCTCGCCTTTGGTACCGGGAGTGGTGTTGCCGTTGCACGCTGCCAGCATAGTCATAGCCATGGCAACAAACAAAAGCATTGCGACAATTCTCTTCAACATAAGTGGAATTTCCTTTCTGACTTTATATTGTTTTATGTTACAGGCAGATTGCACCGCTGCCTATTAACCTTTGATACCGCTGCGGCTGACGCCGGCCATGATGTATTTCCTAAGGAAAATAAACACCAGAAACAGCGGGGCGGACACGATGGCCACGGCGGCCATCTGCACGGGATAATTGACATCACCGGTGGTATCGGTGAAGGCATTGCGCAGACCGTTTGTGATCATACTGTGGGCGGCATCGTTGGCCACCAGCCGCGGCCACATGTACGAGTTCCACGCGCCCATCATTTTCAGGATGGTGATGGAGATCAGCGTGGGCAGGGACAGGGGCACCATGACCTTCCACAGGTATTTGAAATCCGTGGTTCCATCCACCTTGGCGGCCAGATACAACTCATTGGGAATCTGCATGAAGTTCTGCCGCAAGAGGAATATGTAGAACACACTGACCAAAAACGGAACGATCAATACCGTATAGGTATTCCGCCAGCCGAACTCGGTGACCGTGACGAAGTTGGTGATGGTAAACAGCTCACCGGGGATCATCATCGTGGCAAGCAGTCCGGAAAACAGAAGTTCCTTGCCCTTGAACTCCAGACGGGCAAAGGCGAAAGCGGACAGCACCGTGATGATCAAAGAAAGCAGCGTAGAGGAAACACCGACGATCATGGTGTTCAGAAACAGTCTGCCCAGGCTGGCCGTGGTAAATGCATCGGCGTAGTTGGAGAACATGATCGTCCGGGGGAAGAATGTGGGCTGGCTCAGTCGGTACTCGTCCAATGTTTTCAGGGAGGAGATAATCATCCAATAAAAGGGGAACAGCACCACAATAGCCATGGCGATCAGGAACGCATACACCAGAATGCGCACGGCGATCTGGGTAACACGCTGGGTGGAGGTAGTTTTCTGCAGATCTCTTTCCTGCATCACTGTCATAGTTTTCGTAGACATACAGCACCTCCTCAATAATGCACGCGCTTCTTGCTCACCCAGTTATTCACCAGGGTAACCGCAAGAATGATGAGGAACAGAATCAATGCCGCGGCACTGGCGCGGCCCTGACTGTTGCTCTCCAGCGCATCGTAAATAAATCCGACCATGGTATTCAGACGTCCTGCGTCATCCGGGGGGCCCATCAGCTCGCCGAAGATACCGACGATGCTGGTATACTCTTTGAATCCGCCGATGAAGCCGGTAATGATAACATACGCCAGCATGGGGGAAAGCAGCGGCACCGTAATATGCGTAAACACACGGCGGCGGGGCGTGCTGTCCACCTTGGCGGCATCGTAATACTGACGGTTAATGCTCTGCAGACCGCCCAGAAGCACGAGGATCTTGAACGGCAGAGCATTCCAGACAATATACACCACCATAACGAACATATTGGCGGTATAGGTAGAACCGTAATTGATCCAGTTCACATGCTCCCCACCGAAGAACTCAATGACGTTATTGATGATACCGGCGGTGACGATGATCTCATTCTCCGTGCCGTAAAAGCTGCCGACGATGTTGAACATAGCGGCGAACACCATACCGATGGCGATGGAGTTGGTTACATACGGCAAAAAGAAGATCGTCTGCAAAAGCTTCTGCAGAGGCTTGATGGAATTGAGTGCCACGGCGATCAGCAGGGCCAGAATGGTGGAGATCGGCACGGTGGTCACACAAAGCAGAATCGTATTTTTCAGACACTGCAGGAAGCGCTTGTATTCCAGGACCTTCACAAAGTTGCCGATACCGAATGTAAATGTGACGCCGCGGGCGGCTTCCAGGCTTTTATAATTCTCCAGGAAGGCCATGCGGACCGTGTTGAAGATAGGCCAGACTGTGAACACCAGCAGCAAAACGATCGCCGGCGATAAGTACAGCCATGCTTTCCACTGTTGCTTGTTGTCTACCATATTACTTCACCTCATAGCGAATCCGTTCTTCTGTTTCCTTGTGGAAGAGGAAGAACTTATGAGGTTTCACGGAATAGCGTACTACGGGGTTGGACGTATCCACCTTGTTATCGGAATTGATGATGGAGCGGATGACGGGGCTGATGGCGGCCTCATTCGTGGACACAATGCTGGCATCGCGGCCCATGATTTCCACGTTGCTCAGCTTGCAGTGGAGAGGACCGTTTTCGTCCAGAATGAATCCCTCGGGACGGATGCCGATGTACACATCCTGATCCTCCACGCCGGTGATCTCCAGAACGGAATCCTCGCCGATGTAGACCTTGCCGTCCGAAACCTTGCCTTCCAGCACGTTGATCGGCGGAGTACCAAGGAATTTGGCAACAAACAGATTGACCGGATCGTCGTATACATCCTGGGGCTTGCCGATCTGCTGTACTACGCCCAGTTTCATCACCACGATCATATCGGAGATGGACATAGCCTCCTCCTGGTCGTGGGTAACAAACACGGTAGTGATACCGGTTTCCTTCTGGATGCGGCGGATTTCCTCACGGGTTTGCAGGCGCAGACGGGCATCCAGATTGGACAGAGGCTCATCCAGAAGAAGGACGCGGGGCATCTTGACCAGGGCACGGGCGATGGCCACACGCTGCTGCTGACCGCCGGACAGCTCGTTGGGCTTGCGCTCCAGCAGATCGTCGATCTGCACCAGTTTGGCGGCGGTATGGGCTCTTTCCAGCATCTCGTCCTTGCTCAGTTTATCCTTCCCTTTCAGATTCTGCAAGGGAAACAGGATATTCTGCTTGACGGTCATATGGGGATACAGAGCATAGTTCTGGAACACCAGACCGATGCCACGGTTCTCCGTAGACAGCTCCGTGACATCATCGTCACCGAAAAAGATTTTGCCGGAGGTAGGTTTCTGCAGGCCGCTGATCATGTACAGCGTGGTACTCTTACCGCAGCCGGAGGGGCCCAGCAGGCCGATCAGTTTGCCGTCGGGGATCTCAAAGGTGAAATCGTTGACGGCGACCACTTCTTTTCCTGCCTTCTTGTCGCGGCTGGGGAAGATTTTTGTCAGATTTTGCAGAACAACTTTCATACAAATTCCCTTCCTGATATAGTTTTTTGCTTATTTATCTGTTAATACGCCTGTCGGGCGGATTGCTCGGCGGCAATTTTTTTCTTATATGCAATCAAATCCTCGGTGGTGGCAAAGATCTTCTGGCTGGCGAAATCCACCACGGCGGTGCCTGCCAGCAAATCATGGATGGCCGAGTGGGCACGGGTGACAAGAGGCACGATGGCATGTACCAGCAAAAACACCAGCAGAATCAGCGTTCCCGTGGAGCCCATGGCACCGAAAAAGATCATCATGGCGATGTAGACGGGGATCATGGTTTCGATGGTAAATTTGCCCAGAATGGCGCGAACAAACAGCTGCATGGTATTGACCCGGACGCAATCGGTACGCATCAGACAAAGGCCGAAGATCTTTTTGCCCAGTGTTTGTCCGTTTCCGAAGAAAAGCGGGACAACAAATTCCAAAGCCAGAACGGCAAGCAGCAGCCCGAGTGTGGTAATCACCAGGCTGAGATTCATCACCATATTATAAGTATAAACGGCTTCCTCGTCGGCGGCCAGGGCGGCATAAGCGGCGTCGTACTGTGCCCGTTCCGCCTCACTCATGGCATCGTATTCTTCCCGTGGGATATTGAACACCACGCCGTATTCCGTTTCGTGGCGGGCATAGAGGGCATCCAGTTTTTCGCTGTAGCCGTCGTATCCCAAAGCGGCGGAAAGAAGGAATCCAAAGGCGACCGCCAAAACCATCACCAGAATGGAATCAAACATCCAAGAGGCAATCCGCTTCCACAAGCTTGCCTTCTGCAGGTCCAGATCCATGTCGATTTCCTCCCGGTTTCCCAATTAATAAACGGATATACATTATTCTAACATACATCCCATAGAATTTCCACACCATTTGAATAATTCCGACAGTAAACTTTTTCTTGGATGTGTGAAATGATGCAAAATGCGTGAACAGCCATTGTAATCATTACATGATACAACATTTGACACAAAAAATCAATGGATTTTGTAATAATTATTAAAAATTCAGCAAAAAAGCACAGAAACTCCTGTGCTTTTCTATGCAGTTGTATGGACAAATCAATCCCTGCCCTGCAAAGAGGGCGGTAATTCTTTTTCGCACAAAATGCCGTCCACCGCATTGGCGGTGCACAGATTGTACATATACTGCCGTCCGATTTTATTGGACGTGCAAAGAAAAACTTTCTTTTTGGCATGCTGCATCATAATGCGTCGGAGCTGGGATTCCTCCATGGAGGAGTCGGTCAGCTGTCCATCCTCCGTGATGCCCCGGCAAGAGAAAAAGAAGATATCCGCATTGAAGTTCCGCACGAAATTTTCCGCGTGCGCGCCAACAAAGGCAATGGAATTCTCCAGAAGCAATCCGCCGGTGGACAAGGATCGGATCTTCAATTCCGCCAGTTTCAGGGAGGTTTTGGGGCTGTTGGTGATGACGGTCAGATCGGAAAAGGAAGCCAGATAGGGCGTCAGGTAGGACACGGTAGAGGAAGCATCCAGAAAGATGATCTGTCCGTCGCGGATCTGCTTGACCGCCATGCGGGCGATGGCGTCCTTGGCCCGGCGGTTCTCATGCTCACGCAAGGCAAAAGGCACCTCCCGGTTGATCATATCGCTGAGCACCGCGCCGCCGAAGGTCCGGCGGATCTTTCCCTGCTCCTGCAATGCGGCCAGATCCCGGCGGATGGTAGGCTCGCTCACATACAGCGCCTGGGCCAGATAATGGACGCTGGCACTGCTCCGTTTTTCCAGAATATCTATAATTTTGTTGTGTCGTTCCCGGAAATACATATTCCCTCCGTGATCAATTGTGATCGATTATGAGTAAAATATACCACGAACTTGATCGTTTGTCAATATATTTGTACAGTATCGCAATCACCGTGATCATTTGTTATAATGATAATACCCCCTGAAAATCTATTATACATAAGGAATGAGACTATGGATACTGCAAAGACCATGCGCGCGGCGGTTCTGCACGCTGTAGGCGATCTTCGCTATGAAGAAGTTGCCTTCCCGACCGTTGCCGAAGACGAAGTACTTGTTAAAGTGAAAAACTGCGGAATCTGCGGCAGTGACGTAGGTCGTGTTCTTGCTCACGGCACCTACCACTTCCCCACCATCCCCGGTCACGAATTCTCCGGTGAAGTTGTTTTCGACGCGGAAAACAAGCTGACCGGCAAGAGAGTGGCTGTATTCCCGCTGCTCCCCTGCTTCACTTGCGAAAACTGCAAGGAAGAGCGTTATGCCAACTGCACCAACTACAACTACTACGGCTCCCGCTGTGACGGTGGTTACGCCGAGTACATCGCTGTAAAGCGCTTCAACCTGGTTGAATTGCCCGATGGCGTTTCCTATGAGGAAGGCGCTATGTGCGAGCCTACGGCCGTTGGTCTGCATGCCATCAAGAAGCTGGGCGTTAAGAAGGGTGACGCGGTTCTGATCACCGGCGCCGGCCCCATCGGTCTGATCGCAGCACAGTGGGCGAAGTCCTACGGTGCAGAAAAGATCTACTTCATCGACAACGATCCCACCAAGATTGAGTACCTGAAGAAGCTGGGCTACGAACTGTACGATAACCAGCCCATCAACTGTGCTCTGGAAGGCACCGGCGCATCTGTGCCGCTGGCTATGGTAATCGAGGCTCTGCCCGCAGGCGCAAAGGCTGTTCTGATGGGTAACCCCGCCCGCGACATCGCTCTGCCCGCCAAGACTTACCAGGCTATCCTCCGCAAGGAACTGCACTTTGAGGGCACCTGGAACTCCTCCTACGCTGCAAACGCAAACGACTGGAGAGACGCTATGAGTGCTGTTGCGGAAGGCAAGATCTCCCTGAAGCCCCTGATCACCCATCACGTAGCTCTGAAGGATGCCCTTTCCGCTATCCAGATGATGAATGATCGTACTGAATTCTATTGTAAGGTGATGATTGACAATGAACGGTAAAATTGCTCCTTCTATGATGTGTGCAGACATTCTTCGTCTGCAGCCTGTCCTCGAAACCTTCGAGAAGACCGGCATTGAGTACCTCCACATTGATATTATGGACGGTACTTTCGTACCCAACTACACCCTCGGCACCGACTACTGCCGCAATCTGAAGAAGGTTTCGAAGATTCCTCTGGACATCCACCTGATGATCGTGGAGCCTGAGAGAAAGCTGGATTGGTTTGAGTTCGGCGAGGGCGACTACGTATCCGTACACGTAGAAAGCACCCGTCATCTGCAGAGAACTCTGGCCGCTATCCGCCGCCGCGGTGCGAAGCCCATGGTTGCTCTGAATCCCGCTACTCCTCTTTGCACCATTGAGGACGTGCTGGACGATATCGACGCAGTTCTGATTATGACGGTGAACCCCGGTTACGCCGGCCAGAAGCTGGTTCCCGCTACTCTGGACAAGATCCGCCGTCTGAGAAAGATGCTGGACGAAACCGGCCATCAGCACGTGGAAATCGAAGTGGACGGTAACGTAAACTTCCCCAACGCGATCAAGATGCGTGACGCAGGTGCCAACATCTACGTGGCAGGCTCCTCCAGCGTGTTCGATCCTACCCTCACCCTTGAGGAAGGTATCGCCAAACTCCGCGAGAACATTTAATCACTGCAAAAGAATCGCCCGGATGCCATCGCATCCGGGCGATATTTTTATGGAAGATATCCGCTGTCCAGCACTTCCCGCACCAGATCGGATGCAGATTTCAGCGGGGCCTCCGGCATCCCCTCCGTATCGGGGTAAAGCCACATAGCGTTCGCATACCGGCGGAACCAGGTCAGCTGTCGACGGGCATAACGGCGGGTGGCACACTTGATCTCCTCCGCCACCACGGCCAGGGTACTCTCCCCTGCCAGGTACGGCAGAAACTCTTTATACCCGATGGCCTGGGCGGCGATGGATTTCTCCCGCAAAAGCCCCGCTTCGTACAACGCGCGGACCTCCGCTTCCAGCCCCTGCTCCATCATGATGTCCACACGCATCTCAATCCGGCGGTGGAGAATGGTTCTGTCGTGATAATCCAAAGCGAGAATCCGGGCGTCATAGGCCGCCTCCGGCGAAAGGGATCGCTTATCCCACTCGGTTTTCGTCACGCCGGTCAACTGATATATCTCCAGCGCGCGGATCACCCGTCGCACATTATTGGGATGGATGGCTTCCGCCGCCGTTGGATCCACCTCCGCCAGGCGGGCGTGCAAGGCCTCATTTCCGTTCCGGGCAGCAAAATCCGCCAAATCCCGGCGCAATATATCGGACTTTTCCACCTGAGCAAAGGAGGAAACATACAGAAGCGAATCCAGATACAATCCCGTACCGCCGCACAGAATGGGCGTTTTGCCTCGGGCGGTGATGTCCGCGATGCACGCGGCCGCCCGTTCCCGGTAATCGGCTACGGAGAACTCCTCATCGGGGGACTGAAATCCGATCAGATGATGGGGAATTCCCTCCATCTCCTCCACAGTAGGGGCGGCGGTGCCGATCCGCATACCGCGATAGATCTGCATGGAGTCGCAGGACACGATCTCCCCGTCCAACTCATTTGCCAAACGGATGGAAAGAGCCGTTTTTCCCGACGCGGTGGGTCCCACTACGGCCAGTATCTTTTCTTTCACGCGCGCACCTCCTTCGAAACAAATAGTACACAATTATTTTGCATATTGTTGTAGACAATGGGGAAATTATCTGCTATACTGTCCATATAATTCTGTGAATAGTATGGACGAAAACATGAAATACGTCTACGTTTTCCTAACGCGCACCGGTACCAAAGTGGCCAATATTATCGGTATGGTTACCGGCGACCGGTTTGCACATGCCTCCATTTCCCTGGATCGGGAACTGACACAAATGTACAGCTTCGGACGCCGCCGCGTCCGCAATCCATTATATGGCGGATTTATTAAAGAAAATATTCACCGCGGTATCTTTGCCCTGTTCGGGGATTGCCAATCTGTACTGTACCGCCTTCCCGTGACGGATGAATCCTATGCCATCATGGAAAACACGCTGCGGATCATGCACAGCCGGAAATTCGAATATCGATACAATTTTGTCGGGTTGTTCTCCTGCGCCTTCGGCGTCCCCACCAACACCCGCACCCACTTTACCTGCTCCCAGTTCGTCTCCTGGCTGCTGGAATACAGCGGCGCTGTTACTCTTCCGAAAAACATGGGGCTGATGAAGCCGGACGATCTCACCCGCCTGCCGGGTGCGGAATTGGTCTACGAGGGATGCATCGCCGGCGCAGACACTCTGACCAAAACGCCGCTGCTTCCCTTCGGGGCCCGGGCTCTGTAATTTCAGCGGATGAATTCCGGCGGAACGGCAATGCCTGACCCGCCCAGGGCGCGGACCTGGCTGACCAATGCATCCATACCGCCGACAGGTTCCCGCGGCACATCAAACCAAATACGGCATCGATCGGATTCCTCGGGGATCCGATCGTTTTCGTAGAGGGCAATCTCCCGTCCGTACAGGCACACCGCCCGGGCCCCGGCTGCCATCATCTCCGACGCCACCGGCACATGGGATACAAAGCCTACCGCACTGCACCGGGGATAGCCTGCAGTTACCACGCCGATCTGCTTCACGCTGTCTGACCCGAATAGGAAACGCGGATCCAATGCGGTGCGCTGGATCACAAAAGAATCGGGACGGAAGCCGCGATAGTGAAGAATCAGCGGAAGATTCCCCTGATATCCGGTCAAGACCTGCTCCAGCGTAAGCACGCGGCGACTGCACAGCTGCATCAGCGCATCGATTTCACGGAAAGTAAGCTCATCTACGCGCTCGTCGCACTGGCATATCTGGGCCATGGAGGAATCACGGAAAACAACGGGAATGTTATCCTTGGATACGCGCACGCGGCAGATGATCGCATCCGCGCCGCCTTTGGCCTGATCGTGAAGCGCATCCAGCGGATCTGTCATGCCGCCGTAGTAGGAATAGTATGTAATCAGTTTCACCGTGTTCCCTCCCCCTCGAAATTCTGCACACAAACTCTACATATGATACCATATTTTCTTCTGTTTGTAAAGAATGTCGAAAACATATTTTTAAAAAATACAAAAAAACTATTGACACAGCGATTTTCTTGTGATATAATAATCAGGCTCAGGGACAAATGGTGATTACGGTCAGTCGGTCATATGCCGGAATGGCGGAATTGGCAGACGCCCGGGACTTAAAATCCTGTGCGATGAAAATCGCGTACCGGTTCGAGCCCGGTTTCCGGCACCACTTTCCTTTTATAATATCGCGGGGTAGAGCAGCCTGGTAGCTCGTCGGGCTCATAACCCGGAGGTCGTGAGGTTCAAATCCCACCCCCGCAACCAAACCAAGCCTTGGAATCATTCGGATTCTAAGGCTTTTTTCGTGCTTTTCTCCATTCGGATGTAGTGGGATCTATTGAGTGTAAATCTCATCTAACCATAGAAATTTCGTCGGCGAAATGTCGGCGAAAGCGATTTTGGTGCCTACTCTTCCCTCTTTGCCGTCGGCTTAACCCGTCGGCTCGTCGGCAGGAGCGACTAAGAAATAGACAGAAAGAGGAACCCATCCCCAAGATGAGTCCCTTTTGTTTTGCGCTTTATACGATGTAGAATCCGGCGAACAAAGCGTTATCTGCTTCATCCTGCGTGATGCTTTCGGGAATAGCAAAAAACTCCTTATAGTGTTCCATGTCCTTCGCAGATAGTGAGCACAGGTTTCCCTCATTATCCTGCCCTGTCACGTAGAATACACCGCACAAGACATCACTCCATAAACGCCGGTTAGGTTCCAACCCAATAAGCTTTCCTTCCTCATTGCACAAGATACAGACTTCATCACTAAGCGATATTATCTCGATTAACCCACGATAATCCGCTCCTATGGATACTGCTGCCTGTAGCGACTCGAGGCTGTTATCCAACCTAACGATCCTCGGTTCCCTGCCCGGCTCAACCATCAACACTTCAATTACTTGCTGTTTCATTCTAAACCTCCATAACAAAAAATATCCGATAGCAGTACATTACCGCTATCGGACTGAATTAATAATATATGTCTTTTGCGTCTAAAAACACAGTATTAGGCCCTTGCACACTCAGCTACAGACTTAAAAACCAGGGATAGGACTTAAGTTATACTTCATGATCATATCAAAGACTATTCTCTTCACAGTGCTGTGGTACGGATGGCACTTATCCTGTGCCCAGCCAAATATAATCTGAAACATCCAACTGTCCCCCAACTCTTCCACTTGATCGTAAAGTTCGTATGCGCTGAGGACCTGTTGGAACAACTTCCAAAGACACTCTTCTGTATTTGTCGGATGTATGGCTTTATAGATGGCATAATTCAGCGGTGCATTGAGTATATCATCAAAGTCAAGATAGAAATGGTTGTCCACATTGTATTTCATCAAATGGTATACAGAATTTAACTGATCGGAGGAAGAACTGAGGTCAATGTCATACTTCAGCTGAAAGGCCTTGCACACATGATTGTAATCCATCCACTGCTTATACGACCAACTTACAGCCTCTGGCAACAGTTTACATATTGATGTCTTAAAATCGTCCAGAAACTGCATACGGCCAGCTATATACCTCGGATTCAGAAAATCGAAATCCCTTTCTCGATTATGCTTGGGTAAGCTGGTAATCGTTTTGCCTTGCAGCAGGCGTTCTATACCCCAAGCATGCTGAAAATCCCAATATACATTCAACTGATGGGCTCTTTGAGTTGCATAATGGTATGCCCGTGCAAATTCTTTTGTCATTATCCACTGATTAAACGCCTCGTTGTCGTTAAGCAAAGCTTCCTCAATGGCTTGCAGCAAAACATTCACCTTTTTCGATCTTACAGCACCGATCTCACCGTAAAATATGTGGATAAGAGGATTGAACAAAAAGACACTCCCGTACTTTTTGGTGTTCTTCTGCCAAATATCAAGGAGTACATTCCAGCGTTTAGTTTTACGCTGAACGATAGAGATATAATCCACCGGTGGATCGACAGTACACACCTGCATGGTCAAATCGAAGAGCTTCTTAAATCTAATGGTGGAAGGATTTACCGAACGTTTTGTAGCCATATCAACATCCCTCCTTTCCGCTGAAAAGAATCTCATCGATTCTGTCCCCGGCATCCTTCTGCATCTTAGTAGTACAATGGGCGTAAATATCCATCGTCGTGCTGATATTGGAATGGCCCATGCGATCCTGCACAGCCTTCATGGACACGCCACTCTCGATCAGTGCTGTAGCATGACTATGACGCAAATCGTGAAAACGGATATGTTCCAAATTGTGTGCATCAGTGAAACGCTGCCACTTGCATTTCCATGCCTGAGGATGATACGGTTTACCGTTCCACTGACGAATTACATAACCATCATCGTGGAATAGAGATCCGTACTCCTCTTTGTCTGCTAAGTAACGCTCGTATTCCGCCAGCATCTGTTCCTTCATGCGCTCACCAAAGGTGATGTCTCTGATACTTGATTCAGTCTTTGGTCTTTTCTCCACAACCTTACCATCCGCATACACACGATTGCGATGAATATGCATTACCTTATTCTCCAGGTCGATGTCGTCCCAGCGGAGAGCAAGCAATTCACCACGTCTGAGGCCTGACATCGATTCAAGGAGCAACGGGAAATACATATCCGTGTACTTAGCTGCTTCCAGCATAGCATTGATTTCCTCAGCCGTGTATATGTTATATCGAATCTTCTCTCGCTTAGGTAGCACAGTACCCTCGCAGGGATTATCGTTGATCATTCTCAGCGTCTTTGCTTTCTTCAGTGCGGCGTTAAGATTCATATACACGTTGCGGATGGTTTTGGCAGATAACCCATCCGCTTGCAGTTTATTGATCCAGCTTTGAATATGACTGTTCTGCAATACCCTTAGCGGAATCTTGCCCAAAATGGGATCCAGATAGCGCTGTATCTGGCCCTCGTAATTGCTGGCCGTAGTAACGGATAAGTTCGTGCAGTACAGGGTCAGCCATTGATACATCCACGAAGATAATTGCATCGCGGATGTATTGACTACATAGTTGCCGCCGCTCACTGCCGCTACCAGGCGATCCTTCTCTGCTTCCGCCTGCCGTCTTGTTCCTTTGAATGTCTTGTATTCTCTGACACGTTCCCCGGTGATAGGGTCAGTACCACCTTCGATCGTGATCTGATATACGATGCCGTTCTTGGTTTTTCTTTCTCTTACATTACCTGATGCCATTTCTTATTTCCTCCTTAGTTTTACGGTGTTACGTACATTACCGTTATTATATATATTCTTTCCGCTCGACTTAACGGTCTGCGGATTATCTGCTGACACGAATGCGTTAAAGACCGTTTCAGCTACCCTGTACTGCCGTCCTATGCGGATATATGCTATGCCGCTGTTCTTGATGAATTCAAGCGCCGTATCATACGATACTTGAAGAAGATCAGCAATGTCGTAAGGTGTAAGTGTTTTCATACTAGTACCTCGATTACTTGTTAATAATCACACCTCCTTCTTCTCTCGTAAAAAGTTAGAGAGTAGAAGGAGATGTTTCTGAGTTTTACTTTCTCATTGATACTGTAAATACTCTACGTTTTGCTTCCTTCAGCACCTCATCGTCTCCATGATAGTCAGAATACCATGCGTATACTTGGGCAAAAAGCCAACTGTTTTCAATAGTGCTGTATTCGAAAACGTCAACCGGATGTATAAGCTTACCTTTTTGTATAGCATATAGTTCTTCGTTGCCGGTCTGCATTTCTGCCGCTTCTGTAGCACAAAGGAACATTTTGATCATTTTATCCTCGGTGTCTTCAGGCCAAATTACCTTTGCCAAAGACATGGGCAATCTTGTTATGTTACTTGCGAACCAAGCCTCGTCTCGGTCAGATAGCGACTTATCCCTGGTGTGATTCATCAAAAGAAGTAAGATCCTACTGTATTCCACATAGTCATTACTATAGTCAATGCCGTATAGCTTAATAATCTCATCGTAAATATGTCTTTCATTATACCAATATGACTCATCCCATGATCCAGCGACAGGGATAATCGTTTTAATAGCCGATTCGTACTCGTGGATCGCGTTCTTGTAGTTTATGCATTCTGACAAGTATTTCGCCTTAGAGTACCGAATCTTCCATAGCATCTTATCCCACAGATAATGGTAATGCTCGATTGAGCGTCGATAGTCATCAGCATCTTCTATCCAAGGTGAGGTATCATTTCCTACTGCTTTCATCGCAGTTGTACATGCATCATAATCATCCCAAGCTGCAAAGGCATCTCCATCCATTAGAAGCTCCTCTACAACAATCCGAATAATTTCTTCATACTCTGGCTCACATATATCTGAGGGAATCCCCCACATGATACGATGTATTGCATCCAAGAAAATGCCTTCAGAGCCAAATTCGGAATACATTTCCCACACATCTGCCAGTTCAAGCCACGCATTACCATTCACAGAGAATGTTCCTTCGGGGAATTTATTCAAATTCAGCACAGCAAGTGTAAGGGCATATAACTTAGCAAAATTTGCATCGTTCTTTACGTAGATATTAAAATTTCTGTTATTTTCCATAGATAAAAATCTCCTTTATGTTTGATTTACCAAAAATTATTAGTATTCCTCTTCACCGAAAAGTACTTTGGAACAGGGAATCTGCAGGGAAAGTCCTGGTTGAAGAATCGTAAAGTGATCCTTATAACTTTCCAAGAAATTCCCTTTCTCCCTCCAAACTTCATATGGTTCCCAGAAAAACCGCAAAATGAATGCAATATTTTTTGTGATGGGTACACCAAAATGGAGGGAGACGGGGAATCTCATTATAGCGACTAAAGATTCTCTGCACTAATCGGTTGTAAATTTCCCTACTGTAGGAAACGCACTACGATTACGGCCACTGATTTATCGGCCTTAGTAATCTGTCTCTTGCGGTAGTTTTTATTGGCCTCATAGTCTAGATATCCTGCCGCCTTGAACTTTTTGAGAATCAATCCAGGATTGTTAAATTTGAGTTCTCTCATGATTTTGGGGAATTCGGTGGCAATAATATTTACCTCCATCCCGCCGCCATCAAGATGTTCGATCTTACCCAGACAGGGTGCGCTACTTGACCATACGGAAGAACCATTTGTAATGAAGCGGCCAATATTCGCATTTACAAATCCTCTGAGTGCGTTGTAAGCACGAAGTCCAATATCGGTATTAGCATCTGTGTTTACCTGTTGTTCGACAAGGAAGCCAATAATATCTTGCTTTGAAAACTCGATTTCAAGAGCATCCTCTGCGATATCGGCAACAGTCAGAAGAATCGCCCCAAACTCGGCCAACCGACGAATCGTTTTTGACTGACACCCGCCAGCACTAAGTGCGTTGGAGTATTCGGTCAAATTCTTTTCACGCAGGTTTGCTACAGCATGGTAAGTCATATTTTCAACGATGTACTGAGTAAATTTTGCACCTGCATGGCCATAGTTTTCATAACAGCCAGCAACAATCGCATCTGCCTGTTTTGAACTATCCGTAAACTCTGCACTGATTTCACAGACACGGACATTCAAACCTGAGTTTTGATTGTCAGCTTTTTCGAGCAACGACTCTTCACCAACAGAGAGGATATTCGTTCTGATAACGTTTGTCTTTTGCATCTCGGTTGGACTCAGCATACGGTCTTTGTCGGCACCGTCAGACAGAGTATAGATCGTTGATGTCAATCGATCAGTGGTTTCAACTTTTGACAGCTCGTCGTACACCATAAGTGTTCCATCCAAGCCATCGAGCTTACCAATCAAAGCGTTTGACGTCCCTTTCCAAGACGAAAGCAATGATCGTAACGGGTTTCCATCCGGGCCACAGTATCTCGCGGTTTCAGCTGGATTAGGGCAACCTATTACAGATGTTGCTGCAATAGCTGATGTCGTCTTTCCAGAACCGCTGTCACCCATGAAGTGAAAGATCAGATTTCTCGCACCCCATTCACAGGATATTATTGGGCTCAGACCAATCAGTACAGCAATTTCAAGAGCAGGTCTTCCGATAATCCATTTGACCACCATGGATTTCCATGCCTCGTATGTACCTTTACGACCTATATCATACGCTCCAACATAATCAGCACTCTCATTATCTCTCGAACTGCTGATTAGGCCAGGGCCCTTGAAGAACATGCGTTCCTTATCGGTGCCAACATTCTCGATAAGCCAGCCTGTTCGGTGAAAGCACATGCCTTTTTCAGCTGAATCTTCTGACACTCTGAGGCAATTCATCAATGTATTGAGGCTAGAGTCATAGACATCCGCATTACACTTGAGAAGAAGAGCCTGTACCTCTTTCTTTCTGCTCAAGAGTTCTCGAGACATATTCACAGTTTCTCTCGTTCCCTCCAACGTATCAAAACCGATTGTAAGAATGGGAGAGCCTCCGTCAATGTCTTTTGAAACTCGATCAATTGCAACACGGCGACCGTATCCAACGAATTCAAACTCGTCTTCATCTTCCCCGGGTTCATAGCGACCGTACTGTTCGACGCCATCTACGATTCCATAGCCATACGAGGCATAAATGCTTTTGGATTTCTTTTTCTTTGCCATCATTTTGTCCTTTCTTTGATCCATGTACCACACAGCGTACGGAGAGCTGTGGACACAACGTATTTACTTTCCAATGAACATTCTGCGAGCGCTCACGGGGCCAGAGCCCCCTAATTACTCGTTGCCTTCAACCGCTACCAAGGGCCTCGAGAATATCATCCGAAGCCTTCACATGCACCTTGCCGTCATCACTGATGTTCGTAATTGCAAAGCCATCGCGCTGACGTATCTGCTCCATGCAGCATATAGCCTCGCGCTTTAACTTTCTTGGCACACCATAATCTCGATGATTGGCGACCATCTCGCAAAATACGGGCATCAGGCGGCTTCCAGTATCAGGGTACTGCTTCGCCAAATCAATCAGTCCACGAAGGCCTTTTTTGAAATAACCTTCATTGACCTTGTCTTCTCTCAGTGCTGGGTTCCAGCCCAAATCGAGTGCCTTGTGTGCCGCATTATGCTTATAGTCACCTTCGTTCGAAAAACATATTGTATACGCGATTTCGTTGAGGTTTCCCGCACACAGCGCCACAGTAAGCAAGTCGACATCATGAATGATATCGGCAAGCATAATGCTTGCAACTGCAGATGCCTTTTCACCTAAGCCTTTAATCATGTTTACCATTCTACTTACCATATCTTCCCCAGATGCCCAGCATCGTGTGCACACCGTACAGATGCATCTGAGGGAAGCCTTTCTTATATTATTTTGTATCGCAAGAATGCAACCACGGAAACGGCTAGCATCTTACCGGTTAGGTGTCAGCCTTTGCAAGCAGGATTCACTAAGCCGTCGCCTAATGTTTCTATCTCGCTTGCATCACCAAGATTACCCTTGCAAATACATCTTAGCATACTCAAACGGGTCTGTAAACATCCACAATTATATCTATTTTATACTTATAACCTTGACAAATTATCAAATTATACTTATAATATACTTAAAACAGGATTTTTAATATAAACCAATGAATCTTGGTTATGTGGCTTTAATTCAAATAATGAAAAGAGGGTATCACTTATGCCTAGAGTTCCAAAGCTACGCACAGACGTATATAATTTTCTTCTAAACTACTTTAGAGATAGGTATCAAAACAGCCAGGCCCTGCAGATTAGAGAAACTAACAAAAACGATATCAAATTTCCTACTATCAAGTCTATCATAGAGTTTGTAGAAAAAAGCGACCGGTATGTTGTCAAGAAAAAAGGAGAAAAATCCAAGACAACCTACAATGTGGATCAATCCATCCTATCACCAGATACTATAAGAAAAGCAATAGAAAAATTAATATCAGATGGAAAAATCCGCAAAATAGATGGATCATACGAGTATGTCCCTCACATGGACAGATCACTAGAGTATCACCCTACCCTAAAATTCTCGGAGAAGATAGATATTTCTATAGGCTATCCTGATGAATTTATGGTGCTCACAGTAGATCCGGCTCATATTATAGGTGTTACTAACTATTTAAAAGCTCTTTTTTACAAAGGGGATATCATTTTTATTCCGATTGCGGACAAAATCTTGTGCATAAGTATATATCCAAAAAATGTGCTGTTTACTATGCCAGGTGAGGAGAGCAATGAGTTTGAGCCCATTAATATGGATCTGCGCGGCAGAATACTAAATGCACTTAAACATTTCAACTGCCATCTCCCGGACTTCCCTTATGGTCAAAAATATGAATATGAATATTATCTTCGACATGATTCCAAAACATTAAACTTGTTTAAGAAACGATTTGCCACTAAGATAGCCACAACAAATGAAGAAACTATAGATAAAACCACAAAGAAAAGCATAAATTCATACCGTTTAATTTCTGACATACTAGATGCTCAATATGAAACCGAGCATGAGATGGAAGAAGAAACAAAAACAGTTAATACCAAAGCCAACCAAGAGGCCTATACCTCTGGCGCCATAGAGTAGCCCCGCAATCTTGCTGCATTCATATATATATAATAATTACGACCCATAGAGCCAAGAGCCCTATGGGTCAATTTATTTATGGAGGTAGTACATGCTATACAGATTCAGCACCACCCGCGAAATCCACGAATCAGCCTCACGCTTCCAGGCGGAAGTAGTAACTGCGCTGTTAACTAGTACAGCGGCCATTGAACGTGAATATGCTTCTGACCGAGATTGCCGGGAAACGGGTGGTTACTCTATCGTGGTAGAAACCACAGAGGATCTTTCGGCCTTACGTGAGATTGTAAACATTGACACGCATCCCTGCGAATGGGCAACGCGATTAGGAGCGTCAGGGTTTGTTTCCGCGCTCTACGTGATTAACAACAATCTCACAATTATGCTCTGCATTCCGGAATGCATCGCCCCGCCGATCATAATGGATGAACTATAATGCCAATTTATATAATGAAAGGAACACCACTATGAAGACCATCGAAACCACCCTTACCACCACCGCTTTTTTCTCGGAGGATGGTAGTCGCAAATACCTAATTAAGAAAAGTTGGGATTTAACCAAACCTTCGCTCACAATTGTGCTGCTTGCTCCCAGCACAACCTCGGGAATCGCACTAGACAATACTACGCAGCGAACCATAGGAAATGCAGATCGGCTTGGATTCGGTTCTGTAAGCATTGTCAACCTATTTTCCAGCATGGATGAATTAACAAGCGCCTCTGCTGTGGATGAAGACCCTGAAAATATGAAAATGATCGTTGCTGAGGCAAAGAAATGTGACGTTTTGGTATATGCCCCCGGAAATGGTAAGGCCAAGAACCCGGTTTTCCAAGCACGTGCAGCACAAGTACTAAAGCATCTGAAACCCTTTGAGAAGAAAATGAAGTGCCTTTCCAACGAGGACGGCTCCATCAGGCTGCGGCATCCACTCTACCCCGCTGTTCGTACCTGGTATCTTAGTGACACCACGGTCGATGAGGCAATGCAGACGATAA
This sequence comes from Eubacteriales bacterium, assembly GCA_045539595.1. Classification (GTDB taxonomy): domain Bacteria; phylum Bacillota; class Clostridia; order Oscillospirales; family CAG-272; genus SIG701. The sequence continues at coordinate 53,317 of JAZQFQ010000074.1, forward strand.
CCGATGCCCAAATGCCTCCCAAACCAATTGGCAGACCAAGGAAAACGCAACAATGACAAAAGCTCCCTGCCTCACGCTGTGTGGGGCGGGGAGCCTTTATTGGCGGGATCATAGAAAATGGAGGATTTGTATGATCCTCGCTTTCCTGTCACCTAGATGTTAATGGGCGACACATCCATACTGTCAATCTCCTTTATCAGCTGCTCACTCCAATTACGGAGGGTTTCAGAATCATCATAGAATTCAGGATCAAAAAACAGCATCATGTATTTCATCATCTGATCTTCAGTGAGTGAGATAGGATGCGTGTCCTTATCGACTGCAACGACGTAGAACACACCTGATATAATCTCCCCTTGTACCATCCTGTTAGCATCGAGTCCCGCAAAGAATGCATCAGGAGCGTACAGGATGTAGACATCCTTTCCTATTTTTTTGGCAACAGCACGCAGTTCTTCATCAGCACCAATGCTTACTGCCCGGTTAAAAGCATCCACACTTGCTTCAACCGTAGTGATGCTCGGCGTATGCATAGGTGCGACCGCTAAACACTTTATTTGTCTCATATCATACCTCACTCCAGGGGAAGATACGCCCTGCCAGGATCCGCCAGTAACCTTTCAAACGCTTCCCTATCGGTATATATGCGTCCACCTATGATCTTCGTCTTGTCAGGTAAGTAGCGTTTCAAAAGCCACCGTATTCTCTTCTTGCTCAGCGGAAGATACATCTGATATATATCATCTACACTGATAAATCTTCTCTTTGCTTGGGTCATCTCATTCTACCTCCTTTATGTTTGCTAACAGGCGTTTTGGATTCTTCACTCTCATAAGTTCTGCCGTCAAATAGTCTGAATATCGTTACAGATTTCCCGTACTCTTTTAATTCCGGGAGTTTTGCAAGCTCCCTTCCAAGCAAAACGGACTCGCTGTGTGTCAGCAAGTCCGTCGAAAAGTAATCTTTATATACCCTAGGATTCTTATTTGGCACGGCCTTATTGATCGTATCAATAATTAACTGCTCGTATATGCGAAGGTCGACGCCCCTATGCTTCGATTCCGCCAGACGGCACTTTCGTCTTTGGTTTGCCATAACCGGCTCCTTTACAAATAATTTCAGCTACGGCCAACTGTGGTCAACCGTAGCTGATTAATTATTTGTTGAGTTGGAGGGTAGCGGTCACTATAGTTGCTTTTTCAACTCTTGAAAACTCTCCAAAGCACTCTGCAAATTCTCGATAATGTCATCAGCAAGAACATCGGGATCGGGGAGATTATCAAGATCAGCGAGTGACTTGTCTTTAATCCAAAAAATATCAAGACTTGTCTTATCGCGCTTCAAAATTTCATCAACACTAAACTTACGCCAACGTCCATCGGGATTTTCTTCCGACCACGTTTCCTTGCGCTCATGGCGATTTTCGGGATTGTAGCAGGCGATAAAATCTTGTAAATCGGCATCACTCATCGGGTGCTGCTTAAGCGTAAAGTGAATATTGGTTCGGAAGTCATAAATCCAAATTTCCTTGGTCTGCCTATCGGGACTTGCAGGCTTTTTATCAAAGAATATAACGTTAGCCTTTACGCCTGGCTTATAAAAGATACCAGTAGGCAGACGAAGAATTGTATGCAGATCGGTAGTCTGCAACAGCTTTTGACGAACAGTTTCACCCGCGCCACCCTCGAAAAGAACGTTGTCGGGAACGACGACTGCTGCCTTGCCCGTTGCTTTCATAATCGTATTGATGTGCTGAACAAAGTTAAGCTGTTTGTTGGAACTTGTCGTCCAGAAATCCTGACGGTTATATACGAGCTCTTCTTCCTCTTCCTCGCCTTCCTCATTGGTCATCGTGATGGATGATTTCTTGCCGAAAGGTGGGTTGGTGAGCACGTAATCCACGCGATAACCGGGATCGGTCAAAAGTGAGTCACCTTGCATAACAGGAATGTTACCGTAAATATCGCCGATATTGTGGAGGTAAAGGTTCATCAAAGCCATCTTGAAGGTGGTTTTAACAAGCTCGTTACCATAGAAGGTTTCGTTTTTGAGAAATTCCTTCTGTTCTCTATCCAAAGTGTAGTTATCGGGGTTAGTTAAGAACTCTTGTGCAGCAAGGAAGAAACCGCCGGAACCGCAGCAGGGATCAGCGATTGTTTTTCCGGGTTCGGGGCGCAGACACTCCACCATTGCGCGAATCAAAGGACGGGGCGTGAAATACTGACCTGCGCCACTCTTGATATCTTCCGCGTTCTTTTGGAGCAATCCTTCGTAGATTTCGCCCTTTACGTCGGAGGACATCGAAACCCATTTCTCTTTGTCGATCATCTGTACAATACGGAAAAGAATTGCCGCATTGCTGATTTTATTGCTTGCCTGTGAGAAGATCTGACCGAGAATACCGCCCTCATTTGCAAGCTTTTCAAGCGTTTTCTTGTACTGTTCTTCAAGCTCTGCTCCTTTGAGCGTATTCATATCCGACCACGTATATCCCTCGGGAATGCCGGTGATCTTCTTATAAGGCGGCTTGGAATACTCATCCGACATCTTCAAAAAGATGAGATATGTAAGCTGTTCAAGATAATCTCCGTAGGATACACCATCATCGCGAAGCGGCGCACACATCCCCCACACTTTAGAGATTATTGTTGTTGATTGTTCTGACATTGTTTTTCTCCTTATCGAATGGGTACCTTTGAAATGCTTACCTTTGTGTCGCTTAAACCGTTGCTGCTCAAAAACCACTGTAGTTCTTTTCGGTTTTGCACACACGTCGGTCCTAATATTATTTCTGGAATAACACCAGATCCCCAAATACTGTCAAGACAGAGATTATGATAACTTCTGATTCCAGCATTTGACATCATAAAATGCTTTTCTCTGATTTGAAGGATATCTACAAGATTGTTAAATGCATCTTCATAATCGGTGAGCTTAGCTGTCTCCAAGTCATTTGCCATTGACTTGATCAATTTTTTCGTTTCCAAAATGGATTCAGTTTCAAAATAGAGTCTAACTTCATCTTCATCGATAAAACTGTTGTTTTTCACAAACTTCATGATATTTTGATATACAGCTGCCATATACACAAATCCGCCTCTATCAATAACTTTGATAGGGTCAATCTGGGGATGATCCTTGGTTGATTTTGTGAGTGTATTTATATAATCGACAGTTTTGTTCCTAATAGTGTGCGTTAATGCATCTGATGTATAGAGCGTTTCAGCTATATCAAATAAGCTCATTCCGAAGATGTAGTTATTTGTTCTCCAATACAATACATCTAATGCAGCAACATTAAATCCGATGCAAACTCCGGAACAATTTGCTGCGTATCTATCCCAGTGAGTGAGATTGTCCCTTTTTTTTGATAAACATAGTGCATACGGAGTATGCCTTGATTTACATTCCTTCTCAAATCTCTTTTTGTTTTCATCAATATTGCTAATCAGCCGTTTAAAGCAACGTTTCGTATTTTCATCCTTTTCATTCTCGTAAACAAACGTAAAATCTGATATAAACCTTTCAAAATTGTATGACAACTCCTTGCTGTCATTTGATGAACGTAGGCTGGTCATTCGAAATGTTTTACTATTAACAATATTAAATAATGTTTCCAAAGAGGTATAATGATAGTAAACTCGAGGTGAAACATTTTCAATTTGACTGAAGTAGTCTATTTTGTTTTCTCTTTTATTCATTCAACAACTCTCCCTCAAATGCTCTTTTCAAAATGCTCTGTCGCATAGCTTCGGCTTGTTGCAAAGCGGTGTCAACTGTTTCTTCGATACTGTCACAAACAGATAAGCGAGATTCTATTATACCCAGCACTGCGTCTGCTTCTTCATCGGAAACTACAGGAACTCTCGAATCGCGTATGTCATCCAGCCCGAGTCCGAGCTTTCCTGCTCCTCGCTTGTTTTTCAACAGATCTTTTTGTCCCCAATCGCTTCGCAAGTACCAAGCCATAAACTTTCCTTGTGCCGAATTCTTAAATCTCACAACAGCAATATGCTGATTTATATAGGCTTCACCGATATTATTAGGTACAAGTCCTATACTACCAAGATCTGCCGTAATAGAGACTAAAACATCATTTGGCTGTAATTTAGAACGCAAACCTTCTGCTTTGTCCGGCAAATCAACATATTGAGTATCGCTAAAATCAATATCAATAGAATCTCTCGTCAAATTCCCAATACGAATAAATTTAGCTCCCTGAGGTGCATAGTATTTCGCCCATCCTCGTGATCCACTTGTTACCAATGTTGACATTTCTCGTATAGGTGAAAGCTTTTTACATCTTTCAAAAGCCTCTTTTAGTACTGCCTGACGATACACCGAAAGCTGTTGCTTTGTCTTTTTCAGCGTTTCAACGCCGTTGTCAAGTTCGGAGAAAAGTTCTTCGATTTTTGCGACAACGCGTTTTTGCTCTTCAAGCGAAGGAACAACAAGCTTTTGTTGGTTCAATATATTAGCATCAAGGTGGGGAGTACCCGTACCTTTCTTTTTTGTATTCAGCAATGCATACTTACCCTGCAAAAAATAATACAAGTATTCTTGCGACATACCGTCCGCTGATATAATTGCTAATGTTGACCCAACATACCCATCAATAGCTTTTCCAACAAACCCAGATCGAGAACCGTCGCAGACAATCAGTATATCTCCAGCTTTGCAGGGCAAACATTTCTCGCCATCTGTGTACATTTTGACATTGCCGGTTTCAAAAGCCTCAATATCCACATAAGGCATATATCCATCTTGAGGCTTATCCGTTTGTCGTAATGGTTTTTTGCCTTTTTTTATGTGTGATATAGTGCCAAATTCAATAAGATTCATACGCACGTGACCTTTATCTATATTATGGTTCTTCTTCCGGTATTTCCAATGGCGGCAATAGCTTCACGATTAGCAATATCCGCTTTTCTCTTCTTCTCGTTGTCATAATTTCCGCGTGATTGACAATGCGGACAAGTAAATGTTCCGTCGTTGTGACAGTTTATCTGTATCAGCAACTGCTGGCTATCCCAACAATGAGAGCAATAGTATAAATTTTTTGTGTCACCTTCTATGGTAACAACGGGTTCTTCATGACGAATAACCTTTTCGGAAATATCTTTTGATTTTCTTAAAGCGGCGTTTTCTTCACGCAAACGTGCTACCTCCGCTTGTAAATCCAGTGCCTGTGCACTTAAATCAAGCAACTGACGATATAATTCCACATTATCTGCTTTTTGCGCTACACTTATAGCATCTTTAAACGCATCATAAAAACTCATTTATCATTCCTCATCTTTCTCTACGGCATTGTTTTTTAACTCAATAATATGATTTATTTCATATGCCAATTGAACCAGCATATCTATGGTAAGAATTGCTTTAAGCGAGTGTTCTTTTGTTCCAAAATTTAGTTGATCGCCATGACATATTTTATTTCTAAGAGGCTGGGTCTCCCATCGTTTTTTAGAGTCAGAGGAACATAGGATTTCTTTTTGGAGATAGTCTGCCATCGCTTCCCAAAATAGTTGTCCGCTTTCTGTCATTGCTGTCATTTGTAGCAATTTGCCTTTTTCCTTATCAACATCTTCAAGCGCAATTTTAAAATAATCTGCTATGATTCCTTTTTCTTCGTCATCCAATTCCAAACCGTTCTTCTTTGCTAAACAAACAATATCAGAGGCAACACCATATATTTGACACATTAGTATTGATGTTGATGCGTAGTAATAGGCATTATCGTGCATTAATATTGCTTCGGACAAAACCACTTTTCGTTCCTCGCAAATTACAGGACAGTTATTCCAATCGTTCTCAATTGTAGTTAAAAAATCCTTCGTACAATAGTTAAATATAATGTCTTTTGCTTTTTCTGCATCCTTCTCATCAGTGCATGCATTCAAAATGCTCTGCCTTAAATTGTCATCGTCAATCAAAAAAATGGGCCATTTTAACTGTTGCAACAAATTAATATATTTGATTGGAATTATAACTTCGCTAAATTCTTGAATAAGTGGCTTAAAATCGATGGCTTTGATGGTTTCCGCAATCCTATTTCCAATATTGATAGCAGATTGCATGGCATCGCTATAATATGTGGAAATAACGACTGAGCTTAATTTTTGCATAGCCATTGATAATGCTTGCAATTGGGAAGAGTACGATGTTTTAGAGATTTTTTCAAGAGCTTGTGTTGAAAGTTTTATTGATTCTAATTCGCTATCTTTTTTATTATCCATTTACGCTACCAATTCTACATTCATTTCCATCAAAATCGCTTCATACTTGTCTCCGAACACCTCATAGAACCGTCCGAGACCACCTTTGCGATCAAAAGGATTAAGGTCAAGGTCGCTCGTTTCAATGCTCAAAGATACGGCAATGTGGTCTTTGACAAGACGAAGCCACTCCATCTGTTCGTCCGTGAAATGTACCGCACCCGCATTGCGACGGAGCGTCCATTGCATAAAGTTATAGTTCACTCTGTCTGCAAAGGGCGCAAGATTTTCAGTATATCCCATTTCAAAACGAATGATGGATATAAGGTCGGACAATTGTGCCATCGTACCACGCTTTACTCTTTCGGGTTTCTTAATGGCATAACAGTCCCACAGACGCTCCACGGTGATGCCCTTGGCTTTCAGCTTGTCGTATAGAGCCTTCAATCCATCAATCGCCATCGGGCGGTCTTTATATTTTTGATCGTAGATGATACGCAGGGCGATAATTTCATCTCTGTTCTCGTCAATAAACTGACGGAAAGAAGATATAACACGGTCGGCATTTTCCTCTTGCTGTGAATCAAATCCGGCAAACAGAACTTCGTCAAGATTTACGTTGTCAATAATCTGCTCGTGACTGCGGCGCACATTCTCAATGTAATCGCGCACATCGGGATTTTGAAAAGGAGCAACTGCCTCAATCGCCAATGCAGTCTTTGCTTCGGCAATTTGCTCGTCAGTAGGTTCTGCGGTTGCAAACTGCTCCCGTGCCTTGGTGAGAATTGCATCCTCATCAAAGGCATTCAAAAGCTTCTCAGCGATCTGACCTGCGCTATCGCCGACTTTTTCTGCAAACTCTTTTTTTTCGCTCGGAGTCATCTGACTATTCAAACGAATAACACGGTTTGCAAGAGAGGTGAGCGTGTCCTCACTCTTATCACCAAGAGCAACGTTCATCATAAGTTCTCTCATACTGACAGACGGCTTGCGCTCGAGTGTACGGGTATCAGATTTCTTGGATTTCGTAACGCCTACAGCATCCACTATAACAAAATGGTCTTTGTTATCGGTTGCGGAGGGTGTGACCTTTTGGAGATCGTCCTTGGAGAGTGTTCTCGTTCCACGACCTTTCATCTGCTCAAAATAGTTCTTGCTACGCACGTCACGCATAAAGATCAAGCACTCAATGGGCTTAACGTCTGTACCCGTTGCAATCATATCAACGGTAACAGCAATGCGGGGATAGTAGTCGTTGCGGAAAGAACTTAACACGCTCTCGGGATTATCTGCGGAATAAGTAATCTTTTTGCAAAACTCGTTGCCCTCACCAAATTCCTCACGAACGATTTGAATGATATCATCTGCGTGGCTATCGGTTTTAGCGAAGATCAGAGTTTTCGGCACTTCTTTACGACGAGGGAACAAGGATGTAAACATATTTTCCTTGAACGTGCGAATCACAGTGCGGATTTGGCTTGGATTTACAATATCACGGTCAAGTTGAGAAGGAGTATAGTCCACATCCTCGTCCAGCTGTTTCCAACGCTTTTCACGAGACAGACGGCTACGCACCTCTATCATTTGCTTCATAATATGCGTTGTGTTTTTGCCTATATTGGTTTCAATGAGGAAGATATCCTCGCCTACATTTACACCGTCAATAATTGCTTGTTCACGGGGATATTCGCTAACCACGTTCTCATTGAAAAACGCAAATGTACGCTTATCGGGCGTTGCAGTCAGACCGATAATAAAGGAGTCAAAATATTCAAGCACCTGATTCCACACGTTATAAATGGAACGGTGGCACTCGTCAACGATGATGCAGTCAAAGAACTCCGGCGGATATTTCTCGTTGTAAACCACCTCTTTAGGTGCTTTAGAGTCTGCCGTTACAAACTCATTGAACGAGGTTTCCTCGGCGGATTCATCGAGTTCGTCACCTTTGAGGATAGAATACATTCTCTGAATGGTGCTGATGCAGATCTGCACACCATCGGGGATATATGAGGATTTGAGTCTATGTACACCATAAATCTGTGAGAAGGGGCGTTGATCATCTGTAGGCTTATAAGCCAAGAATTCACGCTCTGCCTGCTCGCCTAGGCCTTTTGTATCAACCAGGAAAAGAATACGGTTCATTTTGCCGTATTTCAAAAGTCGGTATGCCGCAGTGATAGCAGTAAACGTCTTTCCGGCACCCGTTGCCATCTGCACTAATGCTTTGGGGCGATTATCGGCAAAGGATTTATCAAGATTTTCGATAGCGGCAATCTGACACTTACGGAATCCCGAAGGATCGAACTTCGGAAAGCTCTTCATATTGTTCCGAACCGTATCTACCTGCTTCAAAAGAGCGTTCAGTGTTTCGGGACGATGAAAGGAAAATACCGTTCTTGAACGATATTTAATATCATTATAATCGGTAAAGCGAGTGAGTTTGTCCGTCGCTTCGTATGCAAAGCGAATGCGGTAAATGCTTTTGATCCACTTGAACGTGCTGTTCGCATAGCGAGAAGACTGCCCCTCGACGGCAGTAATATTCTCACCAGCTTCGTTTTTCTTCGCCTCGATTATACCTACGTGCACCCCTTCTATGAAAAGAGCATAATCCACAGGGCCGGTACTCGTGGGAAATTCTCTAATGGCAACACCAAGTGAAGCCGACAGATTTAAAGCTTTGACATCTTGGATTACCCATCCAGAATCCACTAATTTTCTGTCAATTGTTAATCGAGATTTTTGCTCAGGCGTCATATCTTTTCTCCTAGTTGTAGTTTTAGTAGCAGGTCAACACCTTATTCGCACTTGGATTTCCGAAACAATTTTTAACAAATAGTTATGTTGTTCCATTCTCTTCCGGAACAAATTCCATAATATCATCCACACCGCAATTAAGTGCACCGCAAATCTTACCAAGTATCTCCACGGTAACATTCTCGCCTTTACTCATTTTGGTAATGGTATAATTGCTAATATCTGCTACTTTTGCAAGGTCTTTTTTCTTCATATCAAGATCAATCAAAAGCTTCCAAAGCTTTTTATAACTCACAGCCATAACGCACCTCATACTACTCATTTTCACAATGCTGTTTTTATAACTTAATTGTACCATGGACAACAGTCAAAAATCAATACAAATCGAGGCTTCTCTAAATTAATTTTAGCGATTGCAATCCAGCCGTGGGGCAAAAAAAGCGCACAGTACTGATAGGGCCCCCTATTATCATTCGATAATAGGGGGATACACTACGGATTCAACCACTATCCTTGCGGCGAGTTTGAAGCCATATTCAAAGGCCTGTCTCTCATAGAGAGAGCATAGTTCCCACACAACATCCTCATACTTCTCAAATATGATCTTCTGCTCTTCTGTAAGACAATCTATCAGCTTTTCCCTATTACGTTCCACCAGATCAATCAACTTTTTTTGCTCAGTTGTTTCTGGCGTTATGCGTTCCATCGGAACAACATTTCCATACCAAAGCTCTTCAATTATACTCCTCATATTAAATTTCTCCTATAAACAAAAATTCTCGATAACCGCAATGTTATCGAGTGCTATTCATTGTTGTGAGATTTCCCACACCGGCTCTGTCAAGGCCATCGTCGCCATCCCGGATTCGATGCCAAAACGGAAAATTAAGAATCACCGCTTTCGGCCGTCCGTCGGCGAAATGTCGGCGAAAACGACGCCAAAAAAGCCTGATGAAATCGCTTGGTTCGCCATCCTGTGGCCAAAATAATCTCCTCATAACCCGGAGGTCGTGAGGTTCAAATCCCACCCCCGCAACCAAACAAAAGAAACAGACCCTATTGGGTCTGTTTTCTTTTGTTCAGCTGAGATTTGATCTATCTCCACGACCTCCGGAGGAGGGAGTGGGTAAGCAAGTGAAAACGATTGAGTATCGTTTTCACGCCGCGATACCCCATAAAGCAAGGAGTATGGCAAGCCGAGTACATCGAGGCGAAGGCAGACGACTATGCGACTGGGGAGGGCCTTTCAAATCCCACCCCCGCAACCATCTTTTTTGGTCTGACTTGCCAATTAGTGCGACCAAAAAAATATCGCACGAAAAACCCGAGGTTTTCTCGGGTTTTCTTCGTTTTTCTCCTGTTTTTAGCTTTTCTCAAAATTCGAAAAATAGTCAAAATAAAAAGATATCATTTGCCAAAAACGACTGATCGGAGGGATTTGAACTACCGCCTCAATATTTTGTACACTAAACAACCATAGAATTAGATTCAACTTTTCTCTAATATTAAGAATCGGTCTTTACTTCGGTTGTTGACTCTCTGCATAGTTTCGTGTATACTTTATACATAAGAACCGGTTCTCAATATTTCAGAATAACTTGAGGTGATTCTATGAATACATTTGATAAAGATTTTTTCAGAGAACAATTAACAACCTTGCGTAAGGAACACAATTTTACTCAATCCGAACTGTCCACAAAACTCGGAATCTCTGATAAAACGTATTCCCGCTGGGAGACGGGTGACGGAGAACCGGATATGGCTTCACTGTCCATGTTATCGGATATCTATGGAATTTCTCCGGCAGTGTTTTTTGGAAGACCTACAGAGAACACTGTTATTGACACACAGCTCGATGGATTGGCTTCTGATGAAATGATACAGAAAGCATTTGAACTTCAATTTCAGGTTATCCGAGGACTTGCAAAACGGGCGTTTGATCAGAAATGGTGGAAATCCCCTCAACCGGATATTCAGCCTCCGCCAAATCGCGTGAATACAACGGATCATTCTATAACTGCCTATGCGGATAATCAAGTATATTCCATGATGTTTAATGGAAGTGATGCCAATATTGCCCTCTCTCTTTTGCCCAATGCGGATAAATACGCATGGATGACAAGTCGTCGAGAGGAGCTGTCTGAGTATTTGACGTTGCTTGGGGATTCCGATATGGTTCAGTGCCTGCCCTGGCTGATGTCGGACGAATGCCGTGACTATTTCACGGTAGACTATCTTGCAAAAAACACGGGTATCTCCACAGAGAAAGCCGCCGAACTGATGGAACGGGCCGTCCAGCACCATATTGTCAGAAGTACGATCACGCATATAGGCAAAAAAGAAACGGTTCTATATTTTTTCGAAGCAGACCATATGCTTACCGCTATCATGACGCTTGCATATCTCAGTCTGCCTGCTCGTGAACAAAACGGACATATTTATTTCGGATGTCCTGCATGTCTGAACATTGACCGGGAGGAAACAAAATGAAACTGTCAGAATCAATCCGTCATTTCCGCACGATGCGAAATTTGACACAAGAACAGCTTGCCAATGCAATCTCCATCAGTCCGCAGGCCATCTCAAAGTGGGAACGTGGAGAAAGTATGCCCGACGCGTCACTTATTCCTGTGCTGGCAGACGCGCTGGATGTTTCACTGGATCGGCTGTACGGTCGTGAAAAGTATACACTTGAGGATTTAATGACCGCAATTCCCGCCTATCTGCAAACACTGCCGAAAGAGGAAAGAATGAACGGAATACGAACCGTCTCTTTGATTGCGGATATACTGGGAAAGAATTCCTTTCATAAAGACAGCAGCAGAAGCATGTGGGAAAATTGGATACTCGATGGATCCAAAGATTTCGCTTCTATACTGAACACCGCAGAAACCGGCTTCACCATCGCTTCACTCCGACAGGAATTGCCTTTCTGGGCGGTATTCTGTGAGCCGGAAGAAGGCTGGGGGGCTGTATTGAAGCCGGAAGAACGGTATCGTGAAGTGTTTTCCGTATTGGCAGATCAGCCGGCATTGAATACATTGTTTTCTCTGTTTCATCTGCCACATGACTTTTCTTTCGATGAATCTTATGCTGCCGAACAGTTTGGCCTTGACGACCCGGAAGAAACATTGAAAAAACTACAGAAACTCCGCACTGTATCTTCTCAGGATATTTCCATTGACGGTAAGGTTACACGAATATGGTTCTACCGCCAGCAAATCGGTCTGATTGCTCTTTTTGCTATGCTCAATGAACAGGTTTATCATCAGAATTCATTTGCATGGAACGAAAATGCTCGTTCATCCCCTTTGTTGCGTGATGTTCCTAAAACGAACGGATGATTGCTGTTCCAACCAAAATGAAAAAGACAAGATTGTCAGAATTTTTAGCGATATCTTTTTTGGTCTGACTTGCCAATTAGTGCGACCAAAAAAGATATCGCACCGAAAACCCGAGATTTTCTCGGGTTTTCTTCGTTTTCCTCCGTTTTTCAAGCACTTGCGAAGCAAGTGCTGCTTTTCTTGAAATTCGAAAAATAGTCAAAATAAAAAGATATCATTTGCCAAAAACGACTGATCGGAGGAATTTGAACTACCGCCCTCCCATTTTCAGCAAACTATAAAAAGCGGTGCAACTATTGAAAAAAGTTGGAATATGTAGTATAATTAAATGCAAAATGTAATTGAAAACTGAAGATGAACGATAAGATGAGAAAATGAAAAAAACTTATGTAACATCTATGCCGAATCATATCGGTGCTTTTTTGAAAGCGAGTAAATGCTTTTCCTCGCTAGGTGTAAATATTACCCGTGTCAGTTATAACAAAGCTGTTGATTCTCACACTCTTTTTATTGATGCGGAGGGAACAAGCGAACAACTAAAAAAAGCAGATATTGAACTTGAAAAAATCGGATATCTACAAAGCAATGTTGACAAGACCAGTATTGTTTTAATTGAGTTTTGTCTTAGGGATGTTCCGGGCAGCGTAACGGATGTTTTGATTTTGATAAATGACTTCAATTTTAATATATCCTATATCAGTTCGCAGGAGAACGGAACGAATTATCAGCTGTTTAAAATGGGACTTTACGTTGATGACACAGATAAAATAACCGAATTTTTGAAGGAAGCTGAAAAGCTGTGCAGGGTTCGCGTCATCGATTATAACAGTTCCGAAAAAGTTTACGATAACAGCATTTTTTATAACACCTATGTTTTGGGACTTTCTCAAACGATGGGACTTCCCGAAGATATTAGCCGCGAACTGTTGGTTCATGTTAATCTTGCAATGCAAACTCTTGACGAGCAAGGACTTTCACCATATAGAACGTTTGATAGTATAAGTAAATTCGCCGAACTCCTCGGCGCGTCAAGAGGCAAAGCATTTTCACCGAGAATAAGCACTCATAAGGTGACAGAAAATACAGAAATTATCTTAATTGAACCACCTTGCGGCAGTAATACTATGATTGTAAGGAGCAATGGAAAGGTTTTGTTTGTAGACAGTGGGTATGCCTGCTATAAGGAAGAAATGCTTGAGGTTTTTGCCAAAGTGATCCCTGATTTTAATACAATAAAGAAAACCATCCTTGTAACCCATGCTGATGTGGACCATTGCGGTCTTCTGCCTGTATTTGACCAAATTATAGCCACTCACAAAACAGCGGATTGCTTAAGAAATGAGTATCTTGGAAATGACGGGTACCGCGAAAAAAATCCCCTTCACAAGCCTTATATCAACATTTGTAAGATCCTTCCCTCCTACAAGCCCGTCAGCCCTGAAAAGATCATCACTTTATGGAACGATATTGATCATTTGACTGAACCCTTGACGCAAATAGGATTTTTTGATTTTGAAGAGCTTCATTTTGAGGTTTATGAAGGAAAGGGAGGGCATTTACCGGGGGAGGTCGTACTTATCGATTATTCAAATCACATTGCAATTACCGGTGATATTTACATCAACGTACACGGCTTAACCCCCGAACAGTCAGAATACAAC
>JAZQFQ010000075.1:0-6222 GCA_045539595.1 Eubacteriales bacterium
CGGATTGATACCACAGTTGATGTGCGAATTACATCACTCTGCCGTGATATCACCGCCGGACTCCCCACATGTAGCGGATAAAGCAGTTTTCCGCTGATGTGTACCTCGCGTTTCATTTTGTCGTTTCACCCTTTCCTATAATACTGTTCATCACAGAATTTTCTGAGCTCTCTGACCTGCTGTTTCAATGCTATGCGCTCCAGTATGCTGATACTCACATACCAGATAAGCACGATAAGCAAAGTAAATTCTGCCGTAAGCGCTTCATATACCAACAGAATGTTGGCAACAAGAAGCATGAGAGCAGTAACAGCAAATATCAGGTAGTCTGCTTTCTTTGAGCCGGTCATGCCGCAACTCTCCTTTCGTCTCCCCACAGAATGCGGATAATATCGTCTTTGCAGTTTAGCAGAAGTTCGTTGATCTCCTGAAACGTCAGATGTTCCCTCTTTGCGATTTCGTGCATCTTACAGCCGGCCGCCTTCATTCGAATGATCTTCATCTCTCTTTTGGGCAGTTTCTGTTCAAGATCCTCCATCAGCATTCTTGTTTCAAACTCCAGAATGGATTCGTCTTTTCTGCTGAGGACATCTTCCCACGTTAATTCAGCGTCCGCTCCAATTGGTGAGTATAAGCTCACGATTGTGGCAGAGCGAATCGGCGAAGCAAGATACCGACAGTAATTGGACACGGAATTCTCCATTCGCTTCCACGCAATGGTTGAGAACGAATATACACGAAACCGTTTACCGGAAACATACTCTTGTACAGCACGCATAAAGCCGAAAATCACAACGTCATAAAACACATCCTCCGGCAGATTCTTCTCCTGAAGAAAAGCATAAACAAGGTTATGATTCTGTGCTGCAAAAAGCTGTTCTTCCAAAGTCAATGGGCGTAAATTTTCCATAGGCATCTCCTTTACGCAATATGGGTATCGCCGGTTATTTACGCCGGCGATACAAACTTATCAACTTAATTGGGCAGTGTGTCACGGTCACCGTCAATTACCCCATAAGGAGCACCGAACGGCATACCGGTACCCTGTTCAACCGTCTGATAGGCGGGCGCGGGAGTACCTTCATAAAGCACATCTCCTTCCACAACATTCTCTGCAAAAGCAGGACGCTGTTCCAAGGACTGCTTCAGCTGCTCACGGAAATTCGTCGCATATGCCTTCATCGGAGGAATCTCTTCCCCGGTAAAGTCATGGAGCTTACGGAAGGTTGCCACACTGTAGGAGTTGGCGCCGTTGTCCACTTTCTTGAGCCCGATCTGCACAACGCTTGCCCAGGTGGGACGTCTGCGATTCACAAACACGTTGTTCATGAACTCATTGAAATTGGAAAGGCTTGTGGGCGGGAGAGAGAGCTGAAGGGGCATATACTCGCCGCTGCGCAGGATATACAGCTGTCTCATGTTTTTGCACGCTTTACCCCTTGCCGGATTGCCCTTGGCATCGGTTGCCGTGCCGTATTCGTTGAACGGGCAGATCGCACAGGTTCCACCGGGAGTACCGATACCCTGCTTGCCATCCATGGAAGAACAGAGCGGAGGTGTGTTTTCATCATACTCAGAGCCGGCTGCCCAATAAGCGCAGGCCGCGTGGTTGTAGAGGATGACACCCTCGATAAACTTCACATAATCGGGATTCTCAGGATCATCTCCGGGAACCTCGAACTGGATCGTGCCGCCGCTGGGGATCTTCACTCTGCGGAAGCTGAGACGGATACCGTCAAAATCTTCGCCGATGTCTTCCGAGGAGAAGGAATCATCCATCATCTCGGGAAGAATGAACTGCTGTGCGGAAGGATCTGCGGGCATTGCGGGATTCATAGCGTTGGGGGTCATTGCGTTAGCATTGGGGTTCATGTAGTTGTTAGTCATAGTTATAACTCCTTTATTATAAAAAATAATTTGTACTGACCGAGCTTTATGCTGCTGCCCGGTTCAGTCTGTTCCATGTGTTTGTGGGCATTGTGAGGATGTTGTATCCGATGCCCTCAAGGTCGGTTGCACGGTCATAGCTTTCCACATCCTGACTGAATCTCGTCACAGCGTTGGAAAGCCCGTACAGTGTCAGATTGCCGTCTTCGATGAGGTGCTGCAAAACACCCGATTCCTCCGATTCGGTAATGCCGAACTCGCGGCTGGCGAGCTTGACAAGTCCCGGAACATCGGCTGTGTTCATCCGGGCTGTTGATGCTTCCTGCATCATCCCAACGACACGGGCGAACTTTGCTTCATCTACTGCGGCTCTGACAGTATCCTGAATCTTTAAGAGAAATGCGTGGTCATCTGCCCGTAAGGTCTTTTCGGAATACAGAAGAATATTCTCATCCGTTTCGTTGACTCGGCCAATGTGGTTTCGCTTAGTACCGGCATCGTTAACGATCATACCGTTACTGCATACCAGTCGGTAAACAAGCGGCTGCACCGTCACAGAACCAAGTCCGACCTCACTGTTGCTGATGATCAGACCGGACTGAACAATGTCACCGGGTGTTACCTCTGCCTGCAGACGGGGATTGACGACCTTGATGTAAAGGCGGCCCTCCGTGATCTGACAGCTTTCAAACTGTGCATCCGGCATTTCACCGAGAATCGGCAGGATTGCGGTCACAATCTCATAATGATCGAGACGCAGATAGCGATTGCTGAGAAATGCTCTTGCTTTTCCATCCAGCACCCGCAGCATACGCTTGGATTGCGAATTCACCATCCAGCTGTTTACGTTTGCACACAGCAGTTCCGGTTTTTCCGCCAGCATCTTTGCGTAGTACTTTGCAGGAATGGAAAGATGCGTACCGATCTGGCGGTGAGCAATCTCTCCAATGTCAAGCGGTTCGATCTGGTCATCTTTGTTTTCATCCAGAACACGAAGCACAACATCATCGCCGCTTGCATCCATCTGAAGAAACTGGGTATCCACCATGTAATCTTCTTTGGCGTCTTTCTGGCGAAGGATTTCGGCTGCCAATGATTCAATTGTCAGTCCGGGTTTCATTACTCATCCCTCCCTTCACCAAGTCACGACGATTCCGTCTTCTTTTACTTCTCCTGCAAGTCCTGCACTTTCAAAAACCTTAACGAGTCGGTTCCAGTACATTTTCTCGGGGACACTTGTGAAGTAACGCTTGGTAATCTGTTTGTCCGCCTGCATAACAGTAACATCACCGTTCTCACGAATCATGAGACTGCGATGACCGTATGTGTTCAGGTTGGAAATCAGATTTTCGAGAATGTCTCTGCCCTGCTGTTCAAACCACACCTGCGGATCCACCGTGTTCTGCGGAGGAATCGGAGGCTTCGGTTTATCTTTATCAGCATCCGGGTTATCCGCATCTTCATTCAGAGAAACCACTTTCAGCAGTGAGCAAGTCATATTGGCCTTACGGTCAAATGTTACCTCACCGAAATTGTAATCCTGAATGCCAAACACCTGAATTCTGCCCGTGCCGCCATTGGTTATGATTTTCTCGGGACAGGCTTCACACCATACCCAAGTTGCTTCGGGATACGATGCTTTCAGGAATCCGGTAATGCGGTAATTTACATGGCGCAAAAGGACGGAAGCTACCTCATCATTGACAGGTGTTTCGGGAGCTCGCTGTTCTGCTTTCAGACGCTTTTCTTCACGCTTCACTTCATCACGGTAGTGGCACTCCTTGAGATACGGGATCAGATGCTTGATGCTTGCCCAGATACCCCAAGCGGTGAATGCAGCGACATACAGCCAGAACTGCAGGTCTCCGCGTGTGAAGGCCATAATGACCAGGACAGCTACGATCAGTACTGCCACCGTGTTCCAAAGATTTTTCCTGTGTTTCATTTGTTTGATTTCACTCCTTCAAAATTTTTTGTGGAAAATAAAAAAAGAGGAACCACTTGTCTTTCCTAATGAAAAACACAAATGGTTCCTCTTTGGTGCCGAAACTTATTCCGGCCACCGAATTTACTTCGGTAATGGTTCTCTTTCTCCATCGATGATCGGCGCGCAGGTATTTGCTTTACCAATCACTTCATGGAAGTTTTGTTTGGGTGCGTCTGACGCAAAGCCCCAGGTCTTCAGATAGACTTTCAATCTCTTATCCCGATATCTGCCGCTTTCGTGAGTATACTCCTCCAGCTCCAGATTTCCGGTGATCCAGATCGTCTCGCCTTCTTGCACACCGTCACAGATGAGTTTTTCCGCATCACTGCCGAACGCCCAAATCTGCAAGGTCTGCTTTCTTCTGCTGTCCCGACCGCCGATATTCTCTGCGATGTCGAAACACACATAAGGTTCCTTTCTGCTGCTTTGCCTCAGTTTAAGATCAGCGGTAACTTTGCCGATCGCATAAACCTGCGCCATAACTCTCCTTTCTGCCATAAGGCTTTAATATCTATATAAAAAAGTGCCGTCCATCAGTCCGCCGCTCAAAAATGGGCAGACTTATAGCAGGCACTTTGAATACAAACTTAACCACGTGTGCAATGTAAGGATGCTTGTAAGCTTCTCTTACCATATCGGTTGACACCGAAAACGCACAAAATAACTCTATGCGATGATTATATCACAAGATATTGAGCCTGTCAAGCCGTATTTCACAATATACAGATATTTACCCTAACTTTACTCACATTCTATCAAAAACGATTTGTTTGCGCAGATACAGGTTCGAAATATCGGTCAAAACCGATGTACATACAGGGGATGAACGCATTTCATCTGCGATATTTTCGCTGGTCGTGTAGTCATCCTGATATAGTTTCTCTACCACTTCGTCCTCATTCTGGAGATCCATTACATCACGATCAAAGCAGCGTACCATTTCCGCGGTTGTCAGCTTGACCTTGTGAAGCAGCTTCATGATTTTCTTCTCACCGTCCGTTTTTCTGTCACGGTGAAATACCTGTGCAGCTTCTTTCATTGGCATTCCATCGCTGATGACCATCCGTGCGAAGGACACCACATCAAGTAACGGATTGACTTCAATGGGGGTTATGTAGAGTCTGGATAACAGATCATAGAGGGCATCCTTGTGTGTTTCTCCGACGCCTTCCTCGATAAGTCCACAGCGCATCATCCAGAACATGATGGAAGAGGCACTTCTGCCATCCTCAAAGTTCACTTCTCTTTTCTTTGCTGCATATCTCTCCTCCAACTCCTCCTCGGTAAGAATCTGCCAGTACAGCGTGCTCCACAGAATCATCTCCGACATATTGGGCGTTGTCTCTTTACCGTTTACAATGAGGATCGGGCAGCGGTTGCCATCTGCGTTTCCTCTGAAATGTAATTGACCTACTGCTGTGTATAATTTTTTCATCTGCTTTATCTCCTTTGTTTTATTATCATTTTTAGGTTATATGGCTAACTTCATTTTTTCTGCCGTTTCCGTGCATTCACGAATCAGTCGTTCACACATATAATCGCCAAACATTCCGATGTGAGCGTTCTCCCTCGGAAGTCCGAATTGCATCTGCAGCCAACGGTATGCTTCTTTCTTGGTCATCCGTCCGCTCTTCCACAACTGATCGAAAGCGTGATGGGCACGGATTCGCTTGTTGCGAAGTTCTCCGTTTGCCAGAGTTCCCATCGGCAGTTTGCTTTCTGCATGGGCTGCTACATATGCATCGCACGACGGGTATCGGTCACACACATAGACATACCCGTTTTTATTGAGTGTCGCATCGCCGTATACCACAGTCGCCGGACGAAGCTTCGCCTCAGCACCGCAATACGGACAGCGAACCGTATTTTTCTTTTTCAATCGTTTTCTCATTCCTTTCTGAATTTATGGGAAATCTCCCTCTGCCTATATTATACTCATTTCGTTCGAAGATCCCCCTCGCCCTATATTATACTCATCTCAGACGAAGATCCCCTCGCCTTATATTATACTCATTTCAGACAAAGATCCCCCTAAAGCAAGAAAAGAGGGTATCGGAAGCAGATGAATAACCGATACCCTCTCCTATGTCACTTATAAGTTTTGCTTGATGATGCGCGTAATGATGCCAACGGCTGTACCGCGTTCTTCGTCAATGCTCGTCACAGTGAAGCTTACATCATCCTTCTTACCGGGATAGCGTCGATCGCGGCAGGAATGTGCCACCGCATTGACACCGTTATTCAGACGGATGAAACACACGCCCTTGTGTACGTCGATAACCGTGCCGGAATATTTGCCCTGAATCTTACACAGCTTCAGGTTATCCGCAGCACTGTTCACATCACTT
>JAZQFQ010000076.1:0-21853 GCA_045539595.1 Eubacteriales bacterium
ATCTATGAAGAAAAATTCTTTCACCCGGAATACCATTTTGATCCTGCTTCTGCTCTGCGTCATCGTGACGCCGTTCGCACGCCATCACGAAAAAGAAGATATACAGACCGACACCACGCAAGCGGGGGACATCTCCGTCGAGGAATCCGACGCCGCCCCGGTTTGATGGGCAGTATGTGGGACACACAGGAGGACACGTATGAGACGCTATCTGAAAAGCATGGCTCTGCTTGCCCTGATCGCTGCGCTCCTTATGGGGTGCAATACGATACCCGATACGCCGGATGTGCCGGAGGATGTGAAAGAACCGGACTTATCCACGATTACTAAACTGGAGTATGAGCTGCATCCGTTAAACATTTCGCCTCCCACCGCCGGTTATGTGGCGAGTCTTCCTTTTAAAGATCGTTTCTATCCACTCGATCATGGCAGCTGGGCTATGAAAGAAACAGGCTACACTGAATCTACCGCAAACGGAATTATGAGCGGCAAAAATACGCCCACCCAGTTAGCGATCCGAGCCGTTAATGTAATTGATGCAAGTGGAATTATACCCAACATCACTCCTTCGTCCCCTGCGGCACAAGGAAGGATTTTATACCACGCTTGCACATTGGCCATGGCGTTTGACACCGGTGATCTTCTGACATGTATCGATTATTCACTCAAATTCAAAAACTACAAAAGACCGGAAGCCTTGAAAAACATCCGTGAATATTGGATGTCGGGAGAACTTATCCGGGATAACCGCTTTAGCCGGATTGCCAACAGCGATGGTGGCGCGGAATGGCTTTATCAGCAAGGACCGTTCACGCCAGATATTATTATTCCCCACTATGCTTTGTATGATCGGTTCACACGTCTTACCGATTATAAATACTGTGAACTGTATGCGTCGGGAGATATATTCCTGGGGTTGTATGTGGACAAAAACAAAAACCTGCACTGCGATGTGATCAGCGAAACAGGCGAGATTTTGCGCAGTGAAGCGGCGGATCTTCGTGAAGAATACCCGGAGGAGAAAAACGATTACGGATACGACGGACTGACCGTGAAACGCGACAGCGACTCGAAATTGTACTTTTATGCAAACGCCAAAGGAGATGCTGTTTGCGAACCCGCATTCACGAATTGCACCAACATCAAAAACGGCACCGCAATTGTTATGATTAAGGACGAGTTGTACATGCTGGTGGTAACCTCAGCGGAGTGAGAATAAGTCAAACAAAACCCCGGCCGATCCGCGCGGATCGGCCGGGGTTATTTCATTTGTATTCATCCGAATTCAGGCGGGCGTCCATATAGCTCCATCGGGTTTCGATGAAATCCCGCAGATACTGCACTTGCTTTTCGTAGGTGTCGTAGCGGCTGGGGCTGACGGATCCCATACCGATCCGCTTATCCATGATATTCCACACAAGGAAATTCTGCTGCTGGCTTCCGTCCAGCATAGCGGCATAGTCATCCACCGCGCTTAGGGCGGTGGTGCGCAGATCCTCCCTCACCTCATTCCACCGGGCCACCAGGCGGTCGGTGAAGGTGTCGTACTGCATCAGGTGATTCATCCAGTTTTCCGATATGTACTGGTAGGTGGATTCGGTGGTACACCATCCGTTATATCCGGCCAGATCGCCGTAATGATTGCCGAAGGCCATATCGAAATCCCACACGGGGCCCATCTTCAGTTTGCCGCCGGCCTCCCGCCACAGATAACAACTGCGGTAGAAAGAGGATTCCGTATTGAAGGTAAGTTCATTGACGATCAGCCAATCAATGAAAGAATCCACATCGATGTAATCTTCCCATCCCTGGTTTTTGACGATGGCCCGCTCCGTATTCAGGATGTAGTTCTTCACGATGAGGAATTCCTTGGAGTTCTTCACCTGGATCTCCGGCTCTTTCACGAAGAGGCGGAACGCATAGTCCGTATCGAAATAGTCCCGGTTGTACACGTTTTCCTGATCGTAATCCCAGCCGAATTCCAGAAGGAATCCCACGTCCGTCACGCCGTTCTCACCCTCGATGGGATCGCCCAGATCCAGCCGGCCTTTTCCTTCCTCGATCTTATCGGCGAAGGTATACACGCCCAGATAGGTGCCGTTCAGGTACAGATTGACGGGAAAATGGGTGGGCGTATAGGACAGCCCGGCAAGGGACGCGGCGATAGTATGAGCCACGCAGTTGCGGATCATAGTCTTGTCCGCGTAGTTGGACGCCAGCACCCAGTCCCGATTCTTAGGCAAACCGAAGAGGGGCGCGCCCTCATCCAGTTTGATGCGGTACGCTTTCTTGGGAAACTGATTCCACGACGCGTTGCCGCGGCCGCGGATCTTCATAGGATATTTTTCGCCGTCGATGGTCAGCGTACCGTGGATGTAGGTATTCTTCTCCACGATGGGCACGCCGCCGTCCGTGTGGATCTCCATGAGGGGCAAATTATGGGACAGTCGCTCCGATGTGAGCAGGTATGTGCGGGGCTTTCCGTCCGCATCGGTAATCGTGATCGTCTCCGCCGCGGTGAGATCCATCTTCTGTGGCGGAAGGGTTTGTCCGCCCTCGGTGGTGAAGGATATGTTCGCGGAGCGCACATCCGTCTCCGACACGATCAGGGGCACATGAACCACGGCCAGATTGCCGATCACGGACAGGGACACGTCGTCATAGGGCTTGCCGGCGGCGGTATTGGTCAGCGTTACCCCCGCCAGGCGATCCGTGCCCGGGCCGCCCCAATTTCCCTCCATGGCGTTCCCATTATAGGAGGCCACATTGCAATAGAGGGCCACCGCCGACGGAGCAGGCAAGGTATCCCCGATCACCGTCAGAGCGGCGGCAGGGGCATCGATGAGGAGCAAGCCGCCCTCCAGCAGCATGGGGGCGACGGTTATCACCGTCAGGGCAGGTACGGCTTCCCCGCACCGCACGGTAATGGGCGCACCGCCCGCGCACTCCGCAGGCAGATAGAGGATATCCGCATCGCGAGAGACAGTCAGCGGCTCCTCAAACGAGAAGGCTTCCGTGATGCAGAGGGTAGGCCTGTCGGGATATGTCAGAAAATCCTCGGAGGCGATTCCTTCCCGCAGAGCGGCAAAGGAATCCGCGAAGAACACCCCGGGCGTTCCTTCCGGCGGGGCGGATACGGTAGGCACCTCCGGCGGGACCGTTTCTCTGTCGGCGGGATCCGTAACTGTTTGGCTGTCCGCCGGGGCGGGAGGATTCACTGAGGAATCCGACACCGGAGGATTTGGCGTGTCCGTATCGGAGGGACGGAACAGGGGCGTACAGGCCGATATCATCAACAGGGACAAAATCCCCGCAAGCAATCGCAGTTTTTTCATACATTTCCTCGCACATATGATTTCCGTATTCATTATAGCAAATCCGGGCCATCAAATCAATACGCGGTGTTTCGCAAAAGGTAAATTTCTGTCGGAGTATGGATTTTTCTGCTCCGATGTGATATACTGTACACAGCATAAAGATATCCATCCTTGCACATCCGCTGGCTGTGTACCGGAGCCTGCCGGTACGGCAGGCTCCGGGGTGTGACTATTTTATCCTGTTCCTATACTTTTGAAAGGATCTCCCGTCATGCACGCAGGAAAACGGAGTTTTCTCCTTTTCAGTATTATTCTGTTTATATGGCTGCTTCTGCCCGTTTCCGCGGCGGAGGAAGCATCTCCCTCTATTACCATCACCGGCACCGGATTTGCCAATCCCGCCGCGCTGACGGACGGCGACCGTCTCACCTACACCAAGGCCAGCGGCGGTGGCACGGTGACCGTTTCCTCGGACGCGGGCATTGATTCTTTGTACATCGTATTTGATCGCGTCCCGGCGGAATGGACAATAACCGACGGCGCGGATGCGATCCCTTGCGGGCAAAACGGATTTCTGCACGAATTTGTGGATGTGGAAGCTTTGCTTGGCGGCCGACCTGCATCGCTGACGCTGAATTTCCCCGCCGGTACATCTATCGACGAAATCTACGCCTTTGCCACCGATGAAATCCCCGATTGGGTACAGATATGGCAGCCCCCCTGCGAGGCGGCGGATATCCTGCTCCTCTCCTCCCACTCCGACGATGAGCAGTTGTTCTTCGCCGGAATTCTGCCCCTGTATGCCGGGGAGAAGGAATTGGATGTGCAGGTGGTGTATCTGGTTCATCATTTCGACACCCATAACCGTCCCCACGAGCAGCTGAACGGCCTGTGGGAAGTGGGTGTCCGCCACTATCCGGTCATCTCCGACTTCCCCGATCTGTACTCGGAATCGCTGGATGGAGCCATCTCCATCTACAAATCCTACGGCCACTCCTACGAGGATTTCTGCCGCTACATAACCACCAATATTCGCCGGTTCCGCCCGCTGGTACTGATTACCCACGATCCCGCCGGGGAATACAGCCACGGCACCCACATTCTCTGCACCGCTGCGGTACAGGAGTGCCTGGATTACGCCGCAGATCCTGCCGTCTATCCCGACACGGCGGACACCTACGGCACATGGGATGTGCCCAAAACTTATCTGCATCTGTATAAAGAAAATCCCATCGTGATGGATTTTGACACGCCCCTCTCCGCCTTCGGCGGGAAAACCGCGTTTCAGGTATCCCAGGATGGCTTTGCCCATCACAAATCCCAGCATTGGACCTGGTTCTATAAGTGGATCTACGGCACCAAGGATAAGCCGATCACCAAGGCGGCCCAGATCAACTATCTGTCCCCCTGCCGGTACGGCCTCTATCGCACCACCGTGGGCGCCGACGTGGTGGGCGGAGATTTCTTTGAGAACCTGACATCCTATGCGGAGCAAAAGGCCGCCGAAGAAGCGGCCAAGCAGCAGGAAACCACCGCGGCGGATACCGAATTGCCCCCGGATACGGCGGACACCGAAACGGAAGCAGCCACGGATGCTGCGATCACTACCGATTTGCCGGACACCTCTCCCTCGGACACCTCCTCCCCGGCATCGGGGGAGCCATCGGAACCCACCAATCCGGCCCGCCCCTCATCCGCTGCTTTCATTCTTGCAGCAGTCGCTGTTGCGGCCGCACTTGTTGCCATGATTCTGCTTCCCATGTGGGTGCATCCGTCCAAGAAAAACAAAAGATAAGCGCAATCACCTCGGACACAGTCCGAGGTGATTTTTTTGGAATTTCCTCTTGACAAATCCGCTCTACTGTGTTAGACTATAATCAATCTAATACAGTAGAGCATGGAGGTCGTATATGGAAACGCCGAAAATTTTTGAGAGTGAATACCGTTTTTGTCTGATCTTATGGGAGCACGAGCCCATCAAGAGTACGGAGCTGGTGAAACTGTGTCAAGAACAATTGGGATGGAAATCCACCACCACCTATACCGTAATCAAGCGTCTGTCCGAGCGGGGCGTTGTAAAAAACGAGAACACCATCGTCACGTCCCTGGTGAGCAAGGAAGCGGTCCAGGCGGCGGAAATTGAGGAAATGGTGGAGAAGACCTTCGAGGGTTCCCTGCCCGCCTTCGTGGCGGCTTTCACCAAACATCGCGCCATCTCCCGGGAGGAAATTGACGCGGTGCAGGCCATGATCGACCGATTCCGGGAAGGAGGAGGACAATGAGTGATCTGTTTCTGAAAATTCTCAACATGAGCATCACGGCCAGCTGGCTGGTGCCGGTGGTATTGCTTCTGCGTATGCTCCTGAAGAAGGCACCCCGCTGGACACACGTCCTGCTCTGGGGCATGGTGGCAGTGCGGCTGATATGCCCCTTCTCGGTAGAAAGTACTCTCAGCCTGATTCCCAGCGCGGAGACGATCCCGTCGAATGTCGAGCTGGATATCACCCCCGCCATCGACAGCGGCGTGCCGATCATCAATCAGGCCGTCAATCCCCTAATAAAGAATTCCAATACGCCGGCAGCCGGCGCCAGCATCAATCCGCTGCAAATCACCTTTGGTATTCTTTCCAATCTGTGGGTGCTGGGCATGGTCGCCATGACACTCTACACCGCCATCAGTTATCTTCGTTTGCGGCACAGCATCGGTACGGCTGTCCTTTTGCGGGATAACATTTATCAAAGTGAAAATGTATCCTCTCCCTTTGTATTGGGGATTTTCCGGCCGCGGATCTATCTGCCCTACCGCCTGTCGGAAACCGATCGGGAGCACGTAATCGCCCACGAAACGGCCCACATCCGCCGGCGGGATCACTACTGGAAGCCCCTGGGCTTTCTTCTGCTCACGATCCACTGGTTCAATCCGCTGATGTGGCTGGCCTATATTCTTTTGTGCCGGGATATTGAATCGGCCTGCGATGAGCGCGTGATCCGCGATCTGGGACACGACGGCCGGGCGGATTACTCTCAGGCACTGCTGAACTGCAGTATCCACCGCCGTTCCATCGCGGCCTGCCCGCTGGCATTCGGTGAGGTGGGCGTGAAAGATCGGGTGAAATCCGTATTGAACTACAAAAAGCCCGCGTTCTGGATCATCCTTCTGGCGGTGATCGCCTGCATCGCCACCGCGGTGTTCTTCCTCACCGATCCCGCATCGTCGTTGGATGCAGATCTGCAGGTGTTCATCGACTGCCGCATTGCGGAGCATCATCAGTCCGAGCACACCGCCGGTCATGCCAGCGTTCTGGATTGGAAACTGCTGGGTCAGAAGCGAAAAGGAGATGAAACCACATTGTATATGTGGGTGCTGTATGAGGAATACAGCTGTGAGGACGGCATTTTGAAGCAGGAGTCCGGCGCCCACTCTCCCACCGCGATCACCGTGACCAAGGCGGATGGCGGCTACCGTCTGGTGGAATACTGGACACCCCGGGACGGATCCTATTATGACGACGATATCCGCGCCAAGGTGCCGTGGTATCTGTACGGCCGCGCTATTGACTCCCAGAGGTATATTGACGAGCAAAAGGCTGCCTGCGAGCGGCTGGCCCGGGAATATTTTGCCGATGCGTCTGCGAGCGATCCTCTTCTCACGCCGCCCATCCAGGATATGCAATCCAAACAGGAAGAGTTGGAAACCGAGTTGGCACTGAAGAAGCTGCGGGCAAAGTATCATCCCTTCTTCGATATCCCCACGACAAACGGTTTGAACATCTATATGTGGCAGATGGCGGAAACCAGTTACCGCTTCTCCCTTTATCGCCCTGACACCCAAATAAGTCTGCTTGAGCGCACCACGCTCAGCGTATCTCTGGAGGATATGCGGCTCATCGTGTCCACCTACGATATCGATCCCGCGGATATCCGGCTGATCCCCATCCCCTGCGTGTATTCCAGTTACCACTGCGCTTTTGATGACGCCTATTACGAAAAGGTGGAGAATATGTTCGCCGAGGACGGATTTACCGTTGTGCGGCACATTCCCGATAGCGCCACGCCTATTACCTTTATGAACACAACCCGCGTAGAGCGTGAAGTACAGGATTACGTCCTCCAATTAGCCACCGATTATATTGAAGAATACAACCGCTCCGGCCACTCCCCGGGCTCGACGGTGTCCGACCGTTACTATATTACGGAAGCAGAAGTACGTGAAATCCACATCGTTGCCGCAGGAGTCGCGTCCGGAGAACTCGCCAACAGTGTTCACCTGTACCGGGCGGAACTGGCATTGAGGCCTAACCGGACCGACTACATCCTTCCGTCACAAACCAAGGAGATGCAGGACGGATACTTCATGGTATACACACCCTATTTTGCCATGTACCGGGGACCGGAAAGCAACGAGGTGCTAATCCCCATCGGGCAGATCGCCCAAGACACCATTGCCCAAAAGTACGGAACAAAAGAAATGCTGCAGAAATACGGTGACAAATACAAAGCGGCCGTCATGGAGATGCGCAACGAGTATCTCAGCAGCCTGGGCGAAGATAAAAACGCGGATGTGCCTGAGACTGTGCTATCGAATCAGTACTCTTTCGCAATCCAAGACGCGATATATGACCTGTCCGAAATGGAAATATCCCCAAGTGATCTGCGCACGGTCGCCTCTATCGGCCCGGATCACCTTCTCCTCACCAACTCCTTTGGAGGGTATGAAAGTGCGTACATTTTCATCAACGAAACCACACAAACTCTTGAGAAGATCCTGATCGGTGCCGCCATAGATTGGCACAGTGAGGACATAACCACCTTCATTTACAATTATGCCTCCGACATCTTCGCCTATGACGGCTCGCTGATCGCCCACATTGAGATGGATACCGATGAATCCATCCGCGCTCTGACCTATTCCGAGGACGGCACGGAAATCACGGTCCGTATTGAGAGCGAAGACACCATCCGCACGGTAACGATCCCCCGATACTAATTGAGAGGCTGTGCCAATGGCTGATGTTCTAATCGGTGAAAAAGCACAAAGCAACCCGAACTGAAAGAAAACAGGATGTTGGTCTCCATCCGCATAAGGATGTTATCCCCCATTGAGATGAAAGAATCACAGAATTCCGAGAAGAGTTCTGTGATTCTTTCTATAACCGACGATGCTTGACAGAAAACCCAAAATTATAGATAGAGGCCGGCATCCGCGGTCACCCGCACGGCAGACAAAAGAAATCCCCGCGCACCGTATGCGCGGGGATACTCTTATGCGTTATAGAAATTTACGTACCAAATAACCGTCAAGACGATTCCAATGAAAAGGAAGAACAGTCCCGTCACAAGAATACAGCTGTCATTTCGCTTCTTGGCCTCGCTGAGCTTACGCGCGCGGTAATCCGCATATCGCTCGTGCTTGGCTCTGCCCATAGGGATAAAGGTGAGCACGACATTTCTGAGAACAAATCCGATGCCTATGAGTGCCCCCTCGCCACTGACGTACAGCATGCCTGCAAAAAGTGTCATCAATACGCCCGAAACGAAGAAAGCATCGGATAAGATCTGGATATTTACCGCCGTGCTCCCTGTGAAAAAGCCCTTTGACCAAATCACAAGGAACGCGATAAGTGCTTCAACGCCAAAACAAATGGCATATTTTGTTAACGTACCTTTGGTTTCCTGTTTCACTGTCCTTTAACCATCCATCTTGTTACTTGACCAGCTGCTTGTATTTTTCCTCTTCAGCGTTGTTGCAGTGCACGAAATGTCCGGGGGTGATCTCACGGAAAGAAGGAGTATCTACCGAATAATCGTGCTCCGCAATAGGATTGTAGTGAATTCTCGTGCGCTGCTTCTCATATACCGGATCGGGCAGCGGAATCGCCGAAAGAAGCGATTTCGTATAAGGATGCAGAGGATTCTTGAAGAGCTCGTCCGAATCGGCAAGCTCGACCATCTTTCCGAAGTACATAACGCCGATTCGATCGGAGAAGTATTTAACCACCGACAAGTCGTGCGCGATGAACATAATGGTAAGACCCAAACGCTCTCTCAGATCGTTGAGCAGGTTGATTACCTGTGCCTGAATCGATACGTCAAGCGCAGAGATAGGCTCGTCTGCGATGATCATCTCGGGCTGCATGATAACGGCTCTCGCGATACCGATACGCTGGCGCTGACCACCGGAGAACTCGTGAGGATAACGGTCTGCGTGCTCACGCACAAGGCCGACCGTCTCAAGTATCTCATAAACCTTTTCGTTGATATATTTCGGATCGGTGATGCCGTTGATCACAAGCCCCTCCGCGATAATATCACGAACGGTCATACGGGGGTCAAGAGACGCGATAGGATCCTGGAAGATCATCTGAATCTGGGTGATCAGTTTGCTCTTCTTGGCCACGCGGCAGCGGTTATGATACTCTGCCTTGAGGGCTTTCAGACGTGCATCGTCTTCTTTGGCTGCACGGAACTTATCGGCATACTCTGCCTCCAGCTTCTTCAGAAGGGATTCCACATACTGTTTGTCCACTTCCTTGCTGTCCGCCTTGGCGTCTCTGATGAGCGCGCGGTTCTTGTCAACGATCGCACCAAGCTCCTCATTGATCTTTTGGATCTCTTTCTGAATCTCAGTTTTTCTCGCATCGTTCGCGTTCTTTTCGGCGCGGAGAAGCTTGATCTTCTTGGCGGCATCGGAACGAGCAGCAGCGATGGCATCCTTATAGGAACGGGTGCCTGCGCCGATTCTCTGTCCCTTGAAGTACACGTTACCGGAGGTAATGTTGTACAGTTTGATGATGGAACGGCCGGTCGTGGTCTTACCGCAGCCGGACTCACCTACGAGGCCGAAGGTCTCACCTTTTTTGATTTCAAAGCTTACATCATCCACAGCCTTGAGATCCTTACGTCCCAAGCGGAAATACTGGCAAAGGTGGTCCACTTTCAACAATACTTCATTATTATTCTCCATGGTTGCCTCCTCTTTCTTTCATTCGCCGGATACGCTCGGTGATGATCTTGGGGATTTCCACCTTGGGTGCGTTGGGATGGAGCAGCCAGGTTGCAGCATAATGTGTGGGGGAAACCTCATACATGGGAGGCTGCATCTCAAAGTCAATCTCCATAGCGTACTTGTTTCTTTCCGCAAACGCATCGCCCACAGGGGGATATATCATATTCGGGGGAGTGCCGGGGATCGCATCCAACTTCTCGTTGGTGTCAAGGTCAGGCATGGAGGACAGCAGTGCCCAGGTATAGGGATGCTGAGGATTATAGAATACCTCTTCCGCCGTGCCGTACTCTACGATCTTACCCGCATACATAACGGCAATTCTGTCCGCCATGTTGGCAACAACGCCGAGGTCGTGGGTAATAAAGATAATCGAGAGGTTGTGCTCGCGCTTGAGTCGGTTGATCAGCTCAAGGATCTGCGCCTGGATCGTAACATCCAGTGCGGTCGTGGGCTCGTCACAGATGAGGATATCGGGGTTAGCCGAAAGCGCGATCGCGATAACGATACGCTGACGCATACCGCCCGAAAACTCGAACGGATACTGTCTGTAACGCATTCTTGCCTCAGGAATACCCACCTCTTCCATCAGCTTGATAGCCTTCTCTTTTGCGATTCGCTTGGTCAGTGTATATACTACCTGCGACGCCTTTTCCTTGAGGTAATCGATAATTTCTACACAGCGCTTATCGGCGTCAAAGCTCTCCGCACTCTCAACGTCTGCCTTGAATTTGTTCATTACGCGGGAGAGAACCGAAACGATCGTCTCGATCTGTACATCCAGCTCGATCACCGACTTGGGAACGATCTTCCAGTCCACCTTCTTGCCCTGCGCCAGCAAAGCCTCTCTCTGCGCGGTCTGACGCGCAAAGCGAGCCTCCTCCTTGGGATTGTTTTTCACATAGAAGAAGTACTTCTCCACTTCTCTTTCGAGTGCTCCGCCAAAGGTGTAAGCCACGTTATCCTTGACAACGGCAAGCGGGTCGATCGCCGCGAGAACGCTCTTGTTTACGCTCTTGCAGGTCGCATCCGCCTCTTGAGCAGAAAATGTTCCTGCTCTGAAGAATTGGATCGCATTCTCAAGTGCCGCGATAGCGGCCTTCTTGTTTTCGATGGTCTTGTCAAACGAATACTGCACCGCAATCTTCTCGAGGGCAATAAAGGAGTCCATAAAGTTCTCGTTGAGGAACTTGACAGCCTTCTCGTTGGCCTCGTCTGCGGGCATCTGGCTGAGATCGGCTTCAGGATGCGTGTATACGTAGTAACCGATGCGGAAGAAGTTGTACTGGGGCTGATCCAGCATTTCCTTTGCCGTGTTCTTGAGTGCCTCCAGTGCTTCCACTGTCTTCGGGGATGCCTGATTCTTGGACGCACCGGCACCGGCAACCTTCTTGGCCTTATCAGAGAGGCTTACCTTGGAACGCTCAGCACGAAGAACTCCTCTGAATGCCGTTGCATGTGCCTTCAGGGTATCCGCATACTTGGAAACGAAGTATTTGTCGTCGATTTCCTTAAGTCTGCGCTCAATGAGCTTCAGCGTGCCCACCACGTCGACCTTCTGCTTCTTCTCGGTGAGGAAAAGCAGATCATCGATTATCGCAATCATTTCCTCTGCGGCGGTGCGTGCTGCGTTATAGCTGTTCTCAAGCTTGATCGCCTGAATATTGAAGTCATCGAAGGTTTTGATATACTTGTCAACATCCGAAGCGGAAACGTTAGCATGGGGAGTCTCGGCAAGTGCCTTTTTCATCATTTCGGACAATTCCGCAAGAGTTTTATTAAAGGTTACGCGGCCCTCTTTGCGGTTTGCCTTATTCTTCAGAAGCATGGCCTCTGTGATCTGTTTGCCGATTCGCATGATGGGGTTCAGAGCAGACAGGGGATCCTGGAAGATCATGGCGATCTTATCGCCACGAAGCTTGTGCATCTCCTCCTCGGGGATACGCACAAGGTCCTGTCCGTCATAAAGTATCTCGCCGCCCTCATAGATGGCGTTGACTGCGGAAATACCCATGATCGCCTTAGAGGTAACAGACTTACCCGATCCCGATTCTCCAACGATGGCAAGGGTCTCGCCCTTGTAAAGATCGAAGGAAATGTCACGTACTGCCTGTACCTTACCGGCATCCGTACGGAAGGAGACCTTAAGATCATTTACCGATAATTTGATTTCCTTATTCATGCTTAATCCTCCGTACCTCTGAGCGACGGATTGAACGCATCGCGCAATCCGTTACCGAACAAATTGAAGCTGAGCATCAAAAGAACCAAGAACATACAGGGGAAGAATGCCACATATCCGGCGTTTGCCATAATGGACTGCTGGCCTGCTGCGATAAGCGTACCGACGCTGGTCGTATTTCCTGCTTCCAGGTTGATGATACCCAGGTAGGTAAAGCTGGTCTCCGAATAGATCATGCCGGGAATTACCAGCGCGAAGCTGGTTACGATGGTACCGAGGCCGTTCGGGAAAATATGCTTGAACATAATTCTCGCGTCCCGTGCCCCCAGCGTTCTTGCCGCCAGAACGTATTCCTGATTCTTGAAGCGGTAGAACTGCATACGGGTTCTGCCGGCCATACCGATCCATCCCGTCAGGAAGAAGGCAATAAACAAGACCAGCACCTGGCTTGCCGCACCCATATGGTATTTCAGAAGTGTAATGACAATAATAGTGGGAATAGCACCCAATATCTCAGCAACTCTCTCCATGAAGAGGTCGATCTTACCGCCAAAGTAACCCGAAATGGAACCCCAAATTACACCGACGATAAAGTTCGCAATGGCAACAACGGTTGCAAAAACAAACGAGAATCTTGCACCGTATGCAAGGCAGGCGAAGATGTCCTTACCTGTCTGCGTAGTACCGAACAGGAAGAGCGGCTCCTTGATGCCGTCCTTCTTTACCTCGTTATGCTGATAGATATAGTACTCGTAGTATTCAGCTCTTACCTCAATACCACCGTCTACCTTTCTACCGTAAACGTAGAAGTACTGCTTGCCGTCCTCCTCTACGCCATTCTCTCCTTCAATTCTAAGGGAGTTGTACTCAGCCATGAGATTACTAAATTCGCCCGCCTCATATTTCCAATAGTTGGGGATGATATTGCCGTCCTTGTCAACCTTGGGACGGAGGCTGGCTACCTTGGGGTTTTCCACCTTATAGTAGATGTTGGCATCGTATTTGTTCTTCTCAAGCGTAGGTCTGTCCGCGAACTTGACAACCGGATACAGCACCTGTCTGCCCGTTTCGTTCTGATATCTCTGAATATCATTAAACTCTTCCACAGAGATGATTTTATACTTACCAAAGCCTACACCGTAATAGGTATCGTAACGGTAGGAATAATTGGAACCATCCTCGCTTACCTCATACTCGCCGTTTTTGATTACTTCTCTGCCCGTTTCAGTAGCAAGAGCGAGATCCTTGAGATAGCCAATGTAATTCGTTTTCTTCTCTCTGCATCCGTCCCAGAAATCAATATTGCTGTTAGCAAACAGGTTCGACTTGGGGGTTACGTATGCATACACCATATCGTAATATGCGGGCTGGAAGGGGGTAAAGAAAGGCGCAAGTATAGCAAAAAGCACCAGTACAGCAATTACCACACCGCCTACGACCGCACCCTTATTCTTGCAGAAGCGGCGGAACGCACCCTGAAAATAACTTACGGGCTTGGTTTCAAATTTGCTGTCATGATACAAATCGTTTCTTGTCGCAAATTGAAACTTCTCTACGGGGATGTTATTTATATTATTATCCATAATTATTTAGCCCCCATTCTGATTCTCGGATCAATGAAGCCGTAGCTGATATCGATAACGATACCGGCCGTAAGGCTTACCAAGGTATAGAAGCCCGACAGCAGCATAAAGAAGTCATAATCCTGGAATGTGATAGAGTTGAGGTACAGTCCGCCAACTCCGTTGATTCCGAACATCTTCTCGATAATAAGCGATCCCGAAAGCACCGAGATAAACTCACTAAGTATAGAGGGGAAGATTACGACCATAGAGTTACGCATCGCATGACGATAGATAGCCTGTTTTTTAGTAAGGCCCTTGGTTCTCGCCAAAAGCATAAACTCGCCCGTCAGAACCTCCGAAAGCTCCGCACGGGTAAATCTCGCATACCCTGCAATAGAGCCCAAACAAAGAGCAAATACTGCAGGAAGCATGGAGTGGAACACAGGCCATGTGAAATACTCGTTGCTCGTTGACATGGTCAACGGGAACCAGCCAAGCTTAAAGCAGAATACGTACTGAATCATAAGAGCCAATACGATGGAGGGAACCGATATCAACAAAATAATGAAGATATTGATCAGCTGGTCCTGCCACTTATTCTTTTTAAGCGCAGCCAAAATACCCAAACCAAGACCGATCGGTACTCCAATTAGGGTTGAATAGATATTTATCAAGATTGTGGGCGGGAGATGGCTGACAAATACCTTCCATATATTCATGTTAAGATATTCACCATAGGTAGTTACAATGCCGAAGTCGCCCTGTGTCACTATTCTCTTGATATAGGTTCCGAACTGGATCAAAATCGGTACTCGATCATAGGTCCAGACACCGTTCTCTCCCTCTTGAATGTTGGTGATCCAACCTCTTCCCTCAAGAGTTTTCATAACAATTTCAGGGTCCTGCCCCGGAAGAGCATTCGTGGGGATAGGCAGAAGCTTGATAAGCACAAAGCACATCGTGAAAATGATGAAAAATGTGAATAGCATCAAGCCCAAACGCTTCGACACATATTTAAACATATACATAGGTTTTTCTCCTCTGTTTTGTTGTTTTCCAATTCATAGTGTTCGAGCCCAAAAACGCAGTTGCCTGTAAGGAGTTGTGCGCACGAAAGCTGCGCACTGCCAAAACTGACGGTAAAAACCATCTTAATTCTGTCAATTATAGTTGCCCATTTTTAGTTATTATTAAACCGGTCGCTTGCTATTATGTGTCTTCGTAATAGTCTAATATATCACGGTTGCAATTTTTGGATTTACTTACTCAACCATTTTAAAGTGTAGCATAAAAGCCAAACAAGCGGTGAGCACTTTGGCTCACCGCCGTTGGCATTCATAGAAACGAATCAGAATAATCCGTTATCGGAAATTATTCGGACTTCTTGTACTCTGCGGAGAGGTCGTTGTTGTTCTGAGCAACATACGCAGCCCATTCAGCATCGGTGTAGTTAACTTCGATGTATCTGAAACCACCGAAGCCCATGAAGGTGTGCTCATCTTCAGAGAAGTAAGAGAACTTAGCACCGAGGAAGGATCCACCACCGTCAGCGATCAGCATTACGGAACGGCTCTCCTTGATGGTAACCTCTTCCAGAGCGGAGAGGATCATCAGTCTTGCTTCAACAGGAGCGAAGCCTTCACCCCAGTTGTAGGTCTTAGCCTGGTTCTCAGTAGCTGCAAGGCCATTGAGGCAGTAGTACCAGTTCTGGATGCTCATGGTGATAGTCTCGCCAGCGCCCTCATAATCGCCTGCAGGCATGGTGAGAGTCATATCGATGGCGGAAGTATCCCAGTACATATGGTAGTTCAGATCGTCATCGGGGTTAACGAATGCGCCGATGATATCGAAGGGATTGAATGCGTTGCCGGAGAAGCCGTAACCGAAGCCGATCTGGGTCTTACCGGTACGGAATGCCTCTGCCCACTGTGCACCAGCGGATGCATCAAATACAACGTCGATCTTGTCCTCGAGGGCGGTTCCGACAGTCAGACCGTCAAGAACCTCCTGGAGGTAGTTAGCTCTGAATCTCTGCTTATCGGTATCGGAAGAAGAACCGTAAACGAGAGTGATGTTCTTGGAAGGATCGTAGCCATACTCTTCGGGATTAGCGAGGAGGATGTCAATAGCTGCCTGCATCTTCTGCTTAGCAAGAGTGGGGTTGTAACCGGTCAGTGCATCGTAAGCGTCGTCAGTGGAAAGATCCTTCAGATCGCCGCTGGTCCACTTGCCGTCAGTGCCCTGCTCGAAGCCGTAAGCGCGGAGGATACCCTCTTTTGCAATGGTAGCGTTGCGGTACTGACCGCCGTCCTCAAGCTCAGGAGAGTTCTCGATATCGTAGTAGTAAGCAACGTTAATCAGACCGAAGCAAGGAACTGCGGAACCGGGCCAGATCTTCTCAACGATGTCGCTTC
The DNA here is from genome assembly GCA_045539595.1 of Eubacteriales bacterium. Taxonomy (GTDB): domain Bacteria; phylum Bacillota; class Clostridia; order Oscillospirales; family CAG-272; genus SIG701. Next base: position 16,482 of record JAZQFQ010000076.1, read on the forward strand.
TGTTCAGCGCCAGGTTGAATGCATGTCTGAACTCCTGGATTGCCAGGATACCGTTGTTGTTCTCGCTGTTCTTCAGGGTGTTCAGGTTGGAGTACAGCTGCATACCGAAGGTACCGGTAGAGGTAGAGGTGAAGTAAACGTACTTGGAGTCAAGATACTCAGCTACGTTCTCAGTCTGGAGGGAAGCATCATCGTAAGTACCGTTCAGGAAGCCCATCCACTTGGTAGCGAACTCTTCCACCTTACGGCAGTTGATAGCGGTGATGTTGTACTGATTTGCGTACTGATCCAGATTCCAACCGTACCAGTTCTCGTTCTTTACGAGCTTGTAGTGAGAGCCTGCCTCAAACTCAGCGAGCTTGTAGGGACCCCAGCTTGCAGTGGTCTCAAGAGAAGAGTTGTAGTTGGAAGTCCAAAGAGTTGCGCCGTCAGCGGGAGCAATCTTGGAAGCCTCGTACTTAGCCTTGTGAACTACAGGGAGACTGGAGAAGTAGTAGGGAGCCCAAACGGAGAGGCTGCCGTCTTCCTTCAGGAAGGAGTAAGCCTTGTCCAGGCAAAGAACGATAGCGTTCTCGTCCTCGATAGCATAGATACCAACGTTCTCCCATGCTACGTTGCGGTTGGTGTTCTCAACGTAGACAGCAGCGTCGTAACCAGTGCCGGGCTCGAGGTAAGGACCGTAGTTATCAAACAGGAACTTACCGGAAACGGGATCGTCACCGGCTTCGTTGTTGTAAACGGTCTCATCGGTGATATCAAGCCACTCAGGGCACTCGTTGCCGTCCGCATCCTTGTAGCCTGCAGCGCCCCACATGTTCCATGCGTTTGCGTATACAGTCTCGCCAGCGTCGATAGCTGCCTGAACGGATGCATAACCACGGCCGCCGATGGTCTCATAGGTACCTTCCTGGTTCTGGAAGAAGTATGCCTTAGAGTTCTTGATCATCAGAGTGTCGTAGTAAGTGTTTGCACGGAAGTTCATGAAAGCGGGGTCGAGCAGCTGCTGCATAGAGTACTCGAAGTCAGCAGCGGTGATAGCGGTGCCATCATCCCACTTCAAATCGTCACGGAGAGTGATCTTCCAAGCATAGCCACCCTCTGCCTTCTGAGCATCGGTGTAGCCCCACTTTGCATCAACAGCCGCGGTAACATCCTCGAGCTTGGTTGCTGCAGAGTAGTTGGTGGTGTAAGCGCCGGGAACGATAGCATCCTTGTTAATGGTGCCGTCCTTGTTGAACTTCTCATCATTCTCGAACTTGTAGTCGTATTCGAAGAAGGAAGAGCCAATGTAACTCATGATCTGAGTATCATTGTTGTCCGCATAGGTGAACTCGTTCCAGTTGCTGGGCATTACGGATGTGGTAGTATTGTATTCAGCCTGCTTCAGGTCAGCATCAACAACTCCTCCGTCCTTGACACAGCCAATGAACGTAGTTGCAACAAGCACCAAACACAAAACCACCGAGAGAATGGATCTGAGGTTTCTGTTCATGATGTGTTTCCTCCACATTGTGAAAAATATTTGGTCTCATTATCCACAGGGCAGTTTTATTTGCAATTTTTATGCCAGAACCCGCACAATTGCAAAAAAGCCACGCGAAAATATGGATATAGTGATTCTATCATATTAGCGCCCGTTTGTCAACCATATTTCTTAATAAATTACCGTCTTTACATTGCCAACATGTAATTGTCAACAGGTATAATATAAAAAAAATATTATAATTTTTGAACTTTTTACCATTTATGATACGACCTCTTTGGTTGATTTGCACAAATGAGAAAAAACAAGCCAAAAGTCCTTCCATCCCGAATTGCATGAAAGAAATTCTCTTTATTTTACTATTGCCAAAAATGCGTCAAAACACACCTTGCTGTCTTCAGAACCGCAATCATTCTTTGCTTCGTCCTCGCGTATAGGCAGAGATACACGCGCAAAACGAGAATACCCGGAAGGCGCAAAGCCTTCCGGGTGCAGCCGTCCACCATTCTCCGACAAGAATCTCACAAAACATGGCGACAGCCTCTTTTTTATGTAGTTCAATGTTTAAAAAACGTGCCGTTTTTTAAGGCTTCCAACATGATAACCGCGCTGGCAGCATTGGTGGCCAGGGGAATCTTCTGCACATCTCCCAGGCGAAGCAAGGCGGACACATCCGGCTCATGAGGCTGGGCCGTCAGGGGATCCCGCAGGAAAATGATCAGATCCAATTCCCCGTTTGCCAGCATGGCACCGATCTGCTGATCTCCGCCCAGCGGGCCGCTTTTCATGCGGTGGATGGGCAAAGCGGTTTCGCCCATGATCAGTGTTCCCGTGGTACCGGTGGCGTACAATTCGTGCTCCGCCAGCACCTCTTTGTACTTCTTAGCCAACTCGATGATTTCGTCCTTCTTTTTATCGTGGGCAATCAAAGCGATCTTCATACCATCTCTCCTTTAAAATGCGATGCGGAATGTGTTCTTTCCGCTGCGGGGAATTTCGTACTGCGGAGGCAGTTTGGGGCCGCAGGAATGGGATCCCACGCCACGCATAGCCAGATCGATGCAGATGTTGACAAAATCGTTGTCCGGCAATGCAAAATCGTGGAGGGTATCCCGCAGCTGTGCCGTGGTATAGGGATTGACCGAGCAGGAGAAGGGCGCATCCGCCGTCAGGCAGAACAGATCCTTCACTTCCAGATAGCGGCAGGCGTAATGGCTGCCCGATTCCTGGGGGCGGATGTAATTTCGGTCGTAATTCGCCCCGGCGGTGCTTGTGTACCATCCGTACTCGCAGGCCACGTGCTTATCTATATAGCTTTCCGTAGGACCGTATCCGATATAGGAAAATTGGCTGTACGCCCGATCCACCGCAAATTCAATTCCCATGCGGGGGAAATTCTGCACGTACTCCGCCAGGGTGTACTCCACGCTCACCGTCAATTCGCTGCCAGCGAGGGAATATTCCCATGTCAGCTCTGCCGCAGGCATGAGGCAATTGGCCGCCAGCACTCCGGTAAAACGGTACCCGTACTCCGTTTTCTCGCAAGTGAAGACGTGGGGCTTGCAGGCAGGAAGTCCCCATCGATCCCGCCAATGGGGCACCAGATTGCGGTCGTTATCCACATAGCGGGTGATATTGAAATGCACCGGTGTGCGAAGAATCTCCCTGCCGTCTGCACGGAGGGACGTGATCTCGCCGGTGTGCTCGTTGACTTCCATGGTGAGGGATGATGCGTTGGCGGACGCCCGGGGCGGAATGGGCACATCCCGGATGTCTGACGCAGTTTTGCCGCCATATACGGCTTTCATTTCCAAAGCGGCGGATTTGATTTTCCGATCGGGCGTCAGAAGGCCGTCGGCACAGAAGTTGCCGTCGTGCTCCGTCTCGCCGAAATCGCCGCCGTACAAAAATCCTTTGTCACTCCGGATGCCGTGATCTGCCCACTCCCAGACAAACGCACCCATCATCTGCTCCTCGCGGTAGATCAGATCCCAATAGGCGGCGATATCGCCGCAGGAATTGCCCATGGCGTGGGTGTATTCGCACATCACAAAGGGGCGTGTCTCTTCGGGATTACCCAGAATCTTCTCCCGGATCACGTCAAGGGATGGATACATCATGCTGACCATATCCACCAGATCTGTGTAATAATACTTGGGATCCGCGTGCTGCAGTCCCTCATAATTGACCGGACGGGTGGCATCCCGACCTCGAATGTATTTGGCTCCGTCTGTGAAGGCACGGCCGAAGGAACTTTCGTTGCCCAGGGACCAGATAATAACGGAGGGGCGATTTTTATCCCGCTCCACCAGGGATACATGGCGTTCGGTGATACCGGGGGTGAAAAAATCCATCTCCGCATATTCCTGCCACAGCGCATCCTCGTATCCGCCCTGACGGACGCAGGCGCCGTGGGTTTCCAAATCCGCTTCGTCCATGACGTAAATGCCCCACAAATCGCACAAAAGATAGAACTCGGGACAATCGGGATAGTGGGAGGTGCGGACGGCGTTGACATTCAATTCCTTCATCAGGCGAAGATCGGTTTCCATATCCTCCAAACTAACGGTGGCCGCCGTTTCCGGATGGAATTCGTGGCGGTTGACACCCTTTAGTTTTACGGGAACACCGTTGATTTTGAACACCTTGCCGTCGATTTTCACCTCGCGGAAGCCGATCTTTTCCACAATCTTCTCGCCGCTGGCCGACAGCGTCAGCGTATACAGCCTGGGATTCTCTGCCGTCCACGGGGTGATGGGCTCCACCGTAATCGACGCGCTTTTCCCGGCGCCAACGGTGATGCTCTGCCCTTCTATTTCGCCAAGGATGTCCACCGGACTCTCATTGCGGATAGTCAGAACGCCGTTTTCCCCATCGATTTTGGTTTCCAATGTATAGTCCGTGATGTGCTTGTCCGGCCGGGTAAGGAGATACACATCCCGGAAGATGCCGGAAAAGCGGAACTTATCCTGGCACTCCAGATAGGTGGACACGCACCATTTGAGGACAAGGACGTCCAGCGTATTTTCTCCATCCACCACCAGATCGGTGATATCAAATTCCGAGGTGGCGTGGGAGATCTGGGAATACCCCTTCTTTACGCCGTTGACATAGAGATAGAAGGCCGAATCCACGCCCTCAAAATTCAGATAATACTTCTCGCCATCCCTTTTGCGCAATAAAAACGTGCGGCGGTAATGCCAGCAGGGATTTTCATAGGGAATATGGGGAAGCATCACGGGAAAAGGATACCGTGTGTTCAGATACTGGATCCGGTCAAATCCGTGCATCTGCACGCAGGAGGGCACGGGAATCTCCTGCTCCAAGACCTCGTGGATATCAAAATCCTCCACATGAGCGTGCTGACGGATCTGCCACACACCGTTCAAGGACAGAAAGCGGGAACTGGTGGTGCGATCCGGAATGCCGCAGCGGATGCCCACGGCATCCTCCATCCCAAAAGGGATGTAGTAACTTCTATGGGGCATGGTGCCGATACGGTCAAAGCGTTCAAATTCTTTCATGAATCCACGATCCTTTCTGATTATTTAAAACTCTGTCACATCTTGGGAATCTTCGGCTGATATCGAATCTCGTTGACGGAATATACGGTCACAAACGCTTTGGGATCCACCCGTCGGACAAAATCCATCAGACGACGGTATTCCTGTTTATCCACAATGGTGATGACCTCCCGACGCACGGTATTGTCGTAGGCACCGATGATCTCATTGATAGTGGCGCCGCTGTGCAGATCATGCAGCAAAAACTGTACGATCTCATCCATTTTGGGAGAAATCACGCAAACGCGGCGCTTGATATTCAATCCGAAAATGAAACGATCCACGATCATGCCGCCGAAATAGGTTCCCAGCACGCTGAGCACCAC